>CAYVVV010000066.1:0-12447 GCA_964455325.1 uncultured Sphingosinicella sp.
ATCCTTCCATGCCTGCATGGATAATGCACCATCAAATGCCAGCACCAAACAGCTAAACTATGCGTTCCTTGACATAGCGTCCGGGCGCATCCTCGATCACCTTGAGACCCTTGCCCCTGCCGGGTTCGCGCGCCGGCACCTGCCTACCCGAGCGCGGCGCAAGCCAGCCTATCCAGTCGGGCCACCAGCTGCCCGGATGTTCGGTGGCATTGGCCAGAAAGTCATCAAGGCTATCCGCTGACCTGTCGCTGGTCCAGTACTGGTATTTCTTCTGTGCGGGCGGATTGACGACACCAGCAATATGGCCGCTGCCGGCAAGCACGAACCGTGTCGGGCCGCCGAAGTATTTCGTCAGTTTGAACGAGGATTTCGCCGGCGCGATGTGATCCTCCTTGCCGGCCTGGATGTAGGCGGGTGTCTTGACCTTGCCGAGATCGATCGGCGTGCCGTCGATGACGAGCGCGCCGGGCTTCACCATCAGGTTGTCGCGATAGAGGCCTTCCATATACTCGGCATGCCACTTCGCCGGCACGTTGGTCGCGTCGGAGTTCCAGTAGAGCAGGTCGAAAGGAAAATAGTCCTTGCCGAGCAGATAGTTGTTGACGACGTAATTCCAGATAAGATCATTCGACCGGAGCATGTTGAACGTCGTCGCCATGTAGCGGCCGTCGAGATAGCCTTGGCCCTCAGACATCTCCTTGACCATCTTGAGATGGTCGTCGTCGGCGAAGACGCCGAGATCGCCGCATTCGGAAAAGTCGACCTGTGCAGTGAAGAAGGTCGCCGATTTGACCTTGCCTGCCTGCCGGCGCGTCGCCATCAGCGCCAGCGTCATGGCGAGTGTCGTGCCGGCGACGCAGTAGCCGATGACGTGTGTCTGCTTGATGCCAAGGCCGGCAAGTACCGTATCGATCGCGGTCAGGAAGCCTTCCTTGACATAGGTTTCGGTGGTCGCGTCAGCGATCGAGGCATCGGCGTTCTTCCACGAGACCACGAAAACGGTCAGGCCCTGTTCAACTGCCCAGCGGATGAAGCTCTTCTCCGCGGTGAGATCAAGGATATAGAACTTGTTGATCCACGGCGGGAAGATCAGCAGCGGCGTCGCGTAGACCGTTTCGGTCGTCGGCGCGTACTGGATGAGCTGGAACAGGCGGTTCTCGAAGACCACCTTGCCCGGCGTGACCGCCACGTTGCGGCCGACCTCGAACGCGTGCTCGTCGGTCATCGTCATGCGCCCGCGCGACAGGTCGTCGAGCAGGTGCTGCGTGCCCTTCAGAAGGTTTTCGCCGCGGCTTTCGATCGTCGCCTGGATGACGTCGGGGTTCGTCAGCGGATAGTTGGCCGGGGACAAGGCGTCGACGAACTGACGCGTATAGAAGATCGCTTTGGCCTTCTCGTCGTCGTCAAGGTTCTCAAGCCCGCTGACTGCCTCCATGATGTAGCGGCTGGCGAGCAAGTAGGCCGACTTCATGAAGTCGAACGCCGGCATGGTCGACCACGCTTCGCTCTTGAAGCGCTTGTCGGCTGGAACTTGGGGCTTTGCCGATGCTGGCGTGCCGGCAAATGACGACCACAGGTTCACTGCGTCGCGCCAATAGTCGGCCTGAAGTTGCGCCAGCCGCGCGGGATCGCGAACCGCCGCTTCCATGACCTTGCCCCAGGTTTCGACCAGCCCCAGGGGATCGGGGCCGACGACGACGCCGTCGGTTGCCTCCTTCGCCCAGAACTCCATAAGCATCTGCTGCGCCTTGCCGGCGAGGTAGGTCCAGCGCTGGAACTGCTCGGCCGGACTCTGGGTATCCGCCATCTCGATCTCCCCCTGGGAATCGCGACGATAAACAAGCGCTCGCCAAGCGCCAAGCGCGCCCGCTATAACCAATGCGCTACAATATCGTGGCGTCCCAGAACGAGCGATCGATGTCCGAATTCTACCGCATCAAGCGTCTGCCGCCCTATGTCATCGCCGAGGTGAACGCGATGAGGGCAGCGGCACGCGCCGCGGGTGAGGACATCATCGACCTTGGCATGGGCAACCCCGACCTGCCGCCGCCAGAGCATGTCATCGAGAAACTTTGCGAAGTGGCGCGCAAGCCTGATGCGCACGGCTATTCGGCGTCAAAGGGCATTCCCGGCCTCAGGCGGGCTCAGGCGGGTTATTACGCGCGTCGCTTCGGAGTCGAACTGGACCCAGAGCGCGAGGTGGTGGTGACGCTGGGCTCGAAGGAGGGACTCGCCAACCTCGCGCAGGCGATCACCGCGCCCGGCGATGTCGTGCTGGCGCCGAATCCCAGCTACCCCATCCACACTTTCGGGTTCATCATTGCCGGTGCGACGATCAGAAGCGTGCCGACGACACCCGACGAACGCTATTTCGAAGCGCTGGAGCGCGCGGTCAGGTTCACGGTGCCGAAGCCCTCGGTACTGGTCATGGGCTATCCGTCGAACCCGACGGCGGAGGTCGTCGACCTCGGCTTCTACGAACGCGTCGTCGCCTTCGCGAAGGAGCACGGGCTGTGGGTTTTGTCGGACCTAGCCTATGCAGAACTCTACTACGACGGTTGCCCGACGCCTTCGATCCTGCAGGTCAGCGGGGCAAAGGATGTCGCCGTCGAGTTCACCTCGATGTCGAAGACCTATTCGATGGCCGGCTGGCGGATTGGCTTCGCGGTCGGCAACACGACGCTGATCGCGGCACTGACGCGGGTGAAATCATACCTCGACTATGGTGCGTTCACGCCGATCCAGGCGGCGGCGGTGGCGGCGATCAACGGCCCCCAGGACATCGTCGACAAGAACCGTGAACTCTACCGGCGGCGGCGCGACGTTCTCATCGACAGCTTCGGCCGGGCGGGGTGGGAGATCCCTTCACCGCGCGCGTCGATGTTCGCCTGGGCACCGCTGCCGCCAGCGCTTGCCCATCTCGGCAGCCTTGAGTTTTCCAAGCAGCTGCTGACCCATGCCGGCGTCGCGGTGGCACCGGGCGTCGGCTATGGCGAGGAAGGCGAGGGTTACGTCCGCATCGCCATGGTCGAGAACGAGCAACGCATCCGCCAGGCGGCAAAGGGCGTCAAGCGCTACCTCGCGTCGATGGGAGTGAACACTGCGGCGGCGACGGCGGCTGTCTAAGATTATGAATAGAGACTGATTCATGTTCTAGGTGGAAGCGCTGTGTGCTTCCACCTGGAACGATCAGGCTCTAGATCCGCCCTCCCGGATACATTCGCCGGAAGCGCGCATCGGCGATGCCGCGGTTGTTCGCCTGTTGCGAGTAGTCGCTGCGGGCGTTGACCTCGACGAGCAGTGGACCTCGGTCGCTGAAGGCGACGTCCCAGCCCTGGAACCTGAGACCGGGCAGCAGCCGCGCGCCGGCGCGCACCATGGCGACCGCCGCGTCCCAGTCGGGAAGCATCAGGCCGGCAAAGCGCCGACCGGTGTCCGGGTGAACGTCGGTGGTGCGACGATCGAGGCCGATGCCGGCGAGCACCTCGACCACAGCGCCCGTGAAGCGGTCGACGAGCGCGAGAAGATTGCCCTTCTTCCCGTCGGCGAAGCTGTCGGTCATGTTGCAGCCGGACGGTATGCGCAGCGCGGCGCGGGTGATCTCCGGCTCCGGTCCGTCGTTGAGGACGACGATGCGCGCCGTTGCTGTCCGATCGCCGATGACGGCGGCGAGCGACGGGTGCGGAATGATCCGCTCCTGGAAGAGGCCGGCACCGAGCGCCGGGCGCTGATACTGCTTGGCGAAAGCATCAATAACAATGCTGCTGCCGTCGCCGAGATGAAGCTTGTCGCCATCGCGCGCCATCACCAAGCGACCGCCAACGCCGCGCTGGCCGCGCGATGGCTTGGCGAAGAACGGGAAAGTCGCGTCGGTTTGAAGCCAGCGGACGATGGCGGCTGCATCGTGCAGTTGTGCAGCGCCGGGGAAGATCAAAACCGGATGCGCGACTGCCAGCAGCGTCGGGAACGGCAACCCGGCGTCGAGAAACAGACGGTAGGCGAGGAGCTTCTCGGTTGCGATCGCCGAATCGATGGGATCCTGTATCCTGCACACGCGGTTACGTGTTCGCCGCCCCAGGAACTCGCGCTTCGCCTCCCAGTTGAGCGCCGGGTTGAACAGGCGCAGGTCGAAATATTCGTCGGGCATGATTTTTGACGGGCTGAGCCGCAGGCGCAGCATCTCGAACAGCTGCGCAACCACTGCCCGGCCGGTCTGTGTTCGAGCCCGACCTGCGTCCGCGATGATTTTCCTTAAGCTTGCCGCGTCTATGGCAAATCCCTCCAGGTGTTGTAACACGCCGATGGCTGCAGCACGCTGCTATTCAATACCGGACTGGGCCGTAAAGCGGGTTTTCCGCCGCCGCGCAAATGTGCTAGCGCCGCGCCTGCATCCAGGTTCGCGGGCCGGGACGCCGTCAATCCGCAAAGCAGGAAACGACACTATGATGCCATCGCTGCGCGTTGCGCTTGCAGGTCTCGGCACGGTTGGTGCCGGTGTCGTCAAGCTGCTGACCGAAAACGCTGAACTGATCGCCCGCCGTGCGGGTCGGCCGATCATCATCAGCGCCGTGTCGGCCCGAGATCGGAAGCGCGACCGCGGCATCAATCTCGACCCATACACTTGGGTCGATGACACGACCGCGATTGCCGAGCGCGACGATGTCGATGTCGTCGTCGAACTCATCGGCGGGTCGGACGGGCCGGCACTTGCGCTGGCGCGCGATGCGCTTGGGCGCGGCAAGGCGGTGGTGACGGCCAACAAGGCGATGATCGCGCACCATGGGCTGGAACTCGCGGCGGCGGCCGAGAAGGCCCGCGCGCCGCTCAAGTACGAGGCTGCTGTCGCCGGAGGTATCCCGATCGTCAAGGCGATCCGCGAAGGTGTGGCGGCGAACCGCATCGAACGCGTCTACGGGATCCTCAACGGCACCTGCAACTACATCCTGACCGAGATGGAGGAGAAGGGCGCCGCCTTTGCCGATGTCCTCGCCGAGGCGCAGCGGCTCGGCTATGCCGAGGCCGATCCGAGCTTCGATATCGATGGCATCGATGCGGCGCACAAGCTGTCGATCCTGGCGAGCCTTGCGTTCGGCAGCGAAATCGACTTCGCGAGCGTCGCCATCACGGGCATACGCGCCGTGGCCGCCACCGACATCGCGCACGCCGCAGAGCTGGGCTTTCGCGTCCGGCTTGTCGGACTTGCCGAGGTCATCGGCGATCGACTCTACCAGCGGGTCCACCCGTGCCTGGTGCCGTTTGCAAACCCGCTTGCCAAGGTGACCGGCTCGCTGAACGCCGTGGTGGCCGAGGGCAATTTCGTTGGCCGGCTGTTCTTTGAGGGGCGCGGCGCCGGTGAAGGGCCGACGGCGAGTGCGGTTGTCGCCGATCTTGTCGACATCGCGCGCGGCGAGTCCGGTCCGGCGTTTGCCATGCCATCGCACCACCTCGAACCGCTGGGCGGCGGTGAGGCGGGGGATCAGCGCGGCCGCTTCTACCTGCGCGTTGCGGTCGCCGACGAGACCGGCGTCCTCGCCGAGCTCACCGCCATCCTGCGCGACGCCAACGTTTCGATCGAAAGCCTGATCCAGCGCAGCCATGCCGACGGCGGCGGCGTATTCATCGCCATGGTGACGCACGAGACCCCGCAGCGCGCCGTGCAGGCCGCGATCGAGCGGATGCAGCACAGTGCAAGCGTCATTGGCGCGCCGATGCTGATGCACATACTGGATTTTTGAGGGAGTTTGGCCGGCGTGGGTGCAACACAGGAATACGAGGCGATCTTCAACCATCGCGGCAACGCCTATGCCGAAGCGATGCAGCGCTACCCCAACGCCCGCGATGCCGAGTTCCGCAACCTGTTCCGCCATGTCGACACCGCCGCACTGCGCACGGTCGCCGACATTCCCTCGGGCAGTGGCTATCTTGCGGCCTGGTTGCCCGCCGGCGTCGCGCTCGATGCCTACGACCCTACGGTCGCATTCCGAAGCCACGGCATCGGCGTCCATCCGGTCGACCTGCACGCGCCGGTACTGGCCCGGCGCGACTATGATCTCGTCGTCTGCCTTGCGGCGCTGCATCATGTCGAGGACAAGGCGACCTTCTTCGACGCCGTTGTCGGCCATGTCCGTCCCGGCGGTCGAATCGTGCTCGCCGACATTGCCGCGTCGTCGAAACTGGTGCCGTTCCTTGACGGATTCATTGGCCGGCATAACGGTACCGGCCATGACGGCATGTATTTCGATGCCGACAGTCCGTTCGATTTCGGCGCCAGCCACCCGCGCGTCCGCGAGGCCGTCGTCGAGACGCTGGCATGTCCGTGGCACTTCCCCGATCGTGCCGCGATGATCGAGTTCAGCGCGTTGCTGTTCGGGGCAGCGAACGCCGAGGCTGCGGCGACCGAACGCGCGATTGCCGAACATGTCGGCATCCTTGACACCGGCGATGGTGTCGCGATGGACTGGGAACTGACGTACATCACGGCGACACTCGGCTGACGGCTCGACACCCGTCGCCTGGCGCGATAGCAGCCTGCGGGTAGCAAGGCAGGGAGGAATTTGCGGCCATGACCAAACGCAGCGATGTGCTCGATCGCGTGCTTGTCCTCGAAATGGTGCGCGTGACCGAGGCGGCAGCGATGGCGGCGTCGCATCTCATCGGCCGCGGAGACGAGAAGGCCGCCGACCAAGCCGCGGTCGCGGCAATGCGCGCCGCGCTCAACGAACTTGAATTCGACGGCACCGTCGTCATCGGCGAGGGCGAGCGGGATGAGGCGCCGATGCTCTACATCGGCGAGAAGGTCGGGGCGGCGATCGGATCGGGGCCAAAGATCGATATCGCACTCGACCCGCTTGAAGGGACGACGATCACTGCCAAGGCAGGCCCGAACGCGCTTGCCGTGCTGGCGATCGCCGAGCAGGGTTGCCTGCTCAACGCCCCCGACGTCTACATGGACAAGCTCGCGATCGGCCCGGGTTACGCGCGCGATCTCGTCAGCCTTGACCGATCGGTCTCCGAGAACGTGACCAGGCTCGCCGCGGCAAAGGGCGTCCAGCCGAACGAGATCATCGCCTGTGTGCTTGACCGGCCGCGGCATGGGCAGCTGATCGCCGAACTGCGCTCGATCGGCTGCGGCGTCGTGCTGATTCCCGACGGCGATGTCGCCGGCGTGATCGCGGTGACCGATCCCGACACGACCATCGACATCTATCTGGGACAGGGCGGGGCGCCCGAAGGCGTTCTGGCGGCTGCAGCGCTGCGCTGCGTCGGCGGCCAGATCCAGGGACGTCTGGTGTTCCGCAACGACGAGGAGCGGCGGCGCGCGGCGAAGTGGGGCATCGAAGACTTCAATCGAATCTACGATACCGAAGACATGGCGAAGGGCGATGTCATCTTCGCGGCCACTGGCGTGACCGACGGCTCGCTGCTCGATGGCGTCAAGCATCGCCGCGACGGCACCATCACAACCGAATCGGTGGTCATGCGCGCCTCTTCGGGTACGGTACGCTGGGTGAGCGGCGAACACCGGCGCGAGCGTGGCTAGCGAACACGTCTTTGGTGTTGCAAGGTCGATCCTTGGCCGCCCGTGGCGATGGCGTGGCGGTCCGCCTGGCGACCTGGCCGATGCCGCGCGGCTCGGCATCGATGACGTGACGGCGCGGCTTTTCACCGCGCGCGGCGTGCGGCTCGAAGACGTCGCACAACTGCGCCAGCCGACAATCCGCGAGCTGCTGCCCGATCCGTCGATCTTCCGCGACATGGATGCTGCGGCCAAACGCATCGCCGATGCCGTGATCGCCGGTGAGGCGATCGTGATCTTCGGCGACTATGACGTCGATGGCGCGACCAGCGCCGCGCTGCTCATCCGCTCGCTGCGCGGGTGCGGGGCAAATGTCTCGCACTACATCCCCGACCGGCTGCTCGAAGGCTACGGACCGTCGGCGGGCGCGCTCGTGGCGCTGAAGGCAGCGGGTGCGGATCTCGTCGTTTGCGTCGACTGTGGAACGCAAGCGTTTGCGGCGCTGGATGCAGCGCGCGCAAGCGGGCTCGACGTCGTCGTCGTCGATCACCACAAGGCGTCGACGGCGCTGCCCCCGGCGGTCGCCATCGTCAACCCCAACCGGCTTGACGAAGGCGAAGGCGCTGCCTTTGGCAATCTTGCCGCTGTTGGCGTCAGCTTTCTCGTTGCGGTCGCCGTCAACCGCGAACTGCGCGCCCGCGGCTGGTTCGACCGCCGCCCGGAACCAAGGCTGACCGACCTTCTCGACATTGTCGCGCTTGGCACCGTTGCCGATGTCGTGCCGCTGACGGGCCTCAATCGGGCATTCGTCGCGCAGGGGCTGAAGGTGCTGGCGGCGCGGCGCAACCCGGGGCTTGCCGCGCTTGCAGCGGTGGCGCGGATTGAACGGGCGCCCAGGGCCGCTGACCTTGGCTTCGCATTTGGCCCGCGGATCAATGCCGGTGGCAGGGTTGGCCAGGCTGACCTTGGTGTACGGCTGCTGTGCGGCGAGGATCCCGACGAGCTTGCGGCGATCGCCGCCGAGCTTGGCAGGCTCAACGACGAGCGCCGTGCGATCGAGGCAGCGGTCACCGACGCCGCGATCGCCATGGCCGAACGCGCTGCCCACGCCCCCATTGCCGTCGTTGCCGGCGACGGGTGGCATCCCGGAGTGATCGGCATCGCTGCCGGCCGGCTCAAGGATCGGCTCGGTGTTCCGGCAATCGTCATCGGATTCGATGGCGACGGTGCAGGCAAGGGCTCCGGACGATCGATTGCCGGCGTTGATCTCGGCGCCGCCGTGCTCGCGGCCAGGGATGCCGGACTGATCTGTGCGGGCGGTGGCCACGCGATGGCGGCTGGGCTTACCGTCAGCCGTGACCGCGTTGACGAACTGGCACGATTTCTGTGCGCTCGCCTTGACGGCGAAGTGGCCCGGGCGCGCGCGGCCGACGTGCTCAACCTCGACCTCGCGCTTGCTCCGGGCGGCATAACCGTCGCGCTTGCCGACGCGCTCGAGTCGGCCGGACCCTATGGCGCGGCCTGGCCGCAGCCGCGCGTTGCCGCCGGCCCGTTCGCCATCATCAAGTCCGATATCGTCGGCGGCGACCATGTCCGGATCATTGCATCGGGCGGCGATGGCGCGCGTCTGAAGGCGGTCGCCTTCCGCAGTGCCGCAACGCCGCTCGGTGCCGCGCTGCTTGCCGCCGCCGGCCGACGGTTATGGCTCGCCGGCCGTGTCGCGCGCGATGACTGGGGTCCAACGCCCAGGGCCGAACTGCACATCGATGACGCCGCCTGGGTGTAGCTTGACGTTGTCGGCGGCGGCGACTACGGGAACGCCGCACAGCGCGTGGCCCCATCGTCTAGCGGTCCAGGACGTCGCCCTTTCACGGCGAAAACACGGGTTCGAGTCCCGTTGGGGTCACCAGCGTGCGGTTATGCTGATCGCAGCCAATCGTCTTCAGACGCGCTCGATGATGATCGCCGGCGCCATGCCGCCGGCAGCGCACATGGTGACAAGGCCGCGCCGCAGGTCGCGTCGCTCCAGCTCGTCGAGGATGGTGCCGATCAGGATCGACCCGGTCGCACCGATCGGGTGACCGAGCGCGATGGCGCCGCCGTTGACGTTGACCTTGTCGCGGTCGAGCCGAAGGTCACGGATGAACTTTTCGGCGACGACGGCGAACGCCTCGTTGATCTCGAAAAGGTCGATGTCGTCGAGCGACAGCTCCGCCTTCGCGAGCACCTTTCGCGCCGCCGGCACCGGCGCGTTCAGCATCAGCGTCGGGCAGTCGCCCTCGTTGGCGAAGGCGACGACGCGGGCGCGGGGCTTCAGTCCGAGCTTTTTGGCATAGTCGCCGGACGCCAGCAGGAGCGCCGCGGCACCGTCGACGACGCCCGACGAATTGCCGGCGTGGTGGACCCCCGACCAGTTGAGGTCGGGATACTTCATCTGGATCAGCTTGCGGAAGGTCATGCCGCCGCCGAGGTCGAAATCTGCGACGGCGTCAAACGACGGCTTCAACGCGGCCAGGCCTTCGGCGGTGGTGTCGGGACGGGGATATTCCTCGTGGTCGAGCGCGACCGTGCCGTCGTCGTTGAACACCGTGACCAGGCTTTTGTCAAAGGCGCCCTCGGCGATCGCCCTGGCCGCGCGCTTCTGGCTCTCGAGGCCGAGCGCGTCGACATCGGCGCGCGTGATGCCCTCCTTGGCGGCAATGGCATCGCCGCAGACGCCCTGATGCGATTGCGGGTGCCGCAGCATCAGCCGCATGTTGCCCGATCCGATGCCCATCGGCTTGATGCCGGCGACCTGCTCCTCCGCCGCCAGCGCGGCCGTGTACGACATCATCTCGGTGCCGCCGGCGACGACGAGATCGGCCATGCCCGACATGACGTTGGCGGCGGCGATGTTGACGCTGGTGATGCCGCCGCCGCAGAAGCGGTCGAGCGTCATGCCGCTTGCGCGGATATCATAGCCCGCGTCGAGGGCGGCCATGCGGCCAAGGTCGCCGCCCTGCTTGCCCCTCTGTGACGAGGTTGACCAGACGACGTCATCGACGTCGGCCGTGTCAAAACCGTTGCGGTCGCGCAGCGCCGCCAGCACGGTCGCCGCCAGATGCTGCGGATGCAGGTGCGCGAGCGCACCCTTGCCGGGCTTGCCAATGCCGCGCGGGGTGCGGACGGCGTCGATGATATAGGCCTCGGGCATGACCTTCCTTTCGCATTGACATGCTGGCCGTGCAGTCTGGGCGACCTCGACGTGCCGGAGAAGCCCCCAATTCTCGTCGCCTATCCTATTCGGCAGCCAGCCCGGCCTCGTCGACTGCCGTGTCCGCGCGGACACACTTGTACCTGGCAATGATCGTATGGCGAGAGTCGGCTTGCCGAGTCTCGATGAACGGTCGTATTGCAGGCCTTTTTCAGCATCAGCGTCTCGAACGCGTTCTAATTTCGGGGGAAAACATGCAGACCGCCGCATCGCGCGTTGCGCTTGCCTTCGCCTACCTTGCCGCCGCACCAGTGTTTGCTCAGGAACAGGCCGATGCGGCTGCCGATGACGTCGGCCTCGAGGAGATTGTCGTGACCGCCCAGCGGCGCGAGGAGAACCTCCAGGACGTGCCGATATCGGTCACTGCGGTGGGTGGCGAGAAGCTCGACGTCATCTCGTCGGCCGGTGCCGACATCCGCTTCCTGTCGGCGCGCGTGCCGAGCCTCGTCGTTGAATCCTCGTTCGGGCGCACGTTCCCCCGCTTCTACATCCGCGGCCTTGGCAACACCGACTTCGACTTCAACGCCTCGCAGCCGGTCAGCCTCGTCTACGACGACGTCGTGCTCGAAAACCCGATCCTGAAAGGCTTCCCGGTGTTCGACCTCGCCCGGGTCGAGGTGCTGCGCGGTCCGCAGGGCACGCTGTTCGGCCGCAACACGCCGGCGGGCATCGTCAAGTTCGATTCGGTGAAGCCCGGCGACACCACCGAGGGCTTCGTGCGCGCCTCGTACGGTCGGTTCAACAATCTGAATGTCACCGCGGCGGTCGGCGGCCCGATATCGGGCGACGTCGTTTCGGCCCGCCTCTCGATGCTGTACCAGCGCCAGGACGACTGGGTCGACAACGTCAATCCGACCGCGCCCGAGAAGAACGCGCTCGAAGGCTATGACGAGTTCGCGGCGCGGCTGCAGCTTCTGGTGAAGCCGTCCGATTCGCTCAGCCTGTTGCTGGCCGGCCAGTACCGGTCGCTGGACGGCACCGCACGCGTGTTCCGCGCAAACGCGTTCAACCGTGGCGACAGCGGCCTGATTCCGGGCTTCAAGCGCAGCGAAGTCGCCATCGACGGCCAGAACGAGCAGGAAGTCGACACCTATAATATTGCCGGCACGCTGACCTGGGATCTCGGCCCGGTCTCGTTCATCTCGGTGACCTCGCTGTGGCGTGGCGACGCAACATCGGTCGGCGATGTCGATGGCGGCTTCGGCGCGTCGTTTCTGCCGCCGGCGCTGACCGGTCCGGGCGTCATTCCGTTTACGGCGGAGACGCGCGACAGCATTCCGCACCTCAGCCAGTTTACCCAGGAATTCCGCCTTGCGTCGAACGGCGACGGACCGCTGTCGTACCAGGGCGGCCTTTTCTTCTTCAACGAGGGGCTGACCATCACGTCGGAGAACTACTCGACGCTTGGCGACCCGCTGAACCCGCCCGGCGGCGTCAACATCTTCGTCCGCCAGCGGCAGGACTCGAATGCATTCGGTGTTTTTGGCTCGGTCACCTATCGTTTCACCGACCAGTTCAGCCTGACCGGCGGCATCCGCTATAACGACGACAAGCGCGAGTATCGTGTCGACCGCACGCGCGATACCCAGTTCCCGACGTTCCTGCAGAACCCGCTTGGCAGCGTCACGCGCGAGGTCGAGGACGACAACATCACGTGGGACGTCAGCGCCAATTTCGC
>CAYVVV010000067.1:0-12370 GCA_964455325.1 uncultured Sphingosinicella sp.
TGAGTCGGTGACCTAGAGCGCGTCGACCGCCGCGAGCAGGCGACGGCGCGACCAGATGAGCCACCAGCGCTGCGGCTGATAGCGCCCTTCGGCATGCGCGGCGCGCCGGCTCGGCGAGCGCCTGAGCGCCAGCGACACCGTTTCGGCGTCGGTACGGCCGCGCGCGAAGAAGGCGCCGCGCGCCGCCGGCAGCTCATGGAGATAGGCGAGCTTCGGACTGATCGCGCCAAGCCCCGGATCATAGAACCAGCTGCTGCCGACGACGCCCTTGAGGCGCGGGTCGGCGGCAAGCAGCGCAGCGCAGACGCGAAGGCATTCAACGAAGCCTTCGTGCGAGAAATAGTCGACCGCCAGGTCGTGCACGTGCAGCGCGACGAGCGGCCGCGTGCCACGACAGTCGCGCGCGAGATAGGCGGCGGCGCGCGGCGCAGCGGCGCCGAGCGTCGGCAGGAAGCCAAGCGGGAACGCGCCGCAGGGATCGACGACACGTGCCGCCGCCGGCACCAGCCGCAGCGCCGCAATCGACAGATCCTTGACGAAGGCGTTGTTCGACAGCCGCAGCGCATCGTTCTGTGCCGGCCAGTAGTCGGCCATGCGGGCGAAGGCATCGTGGAAATAGGGCCGTGTTGCCTCAGGCAGGCCGCTTGCCGCGAAGGCCGCCTCGAAGCCTCGCGCCAGCGTGAACAGCAATGCCAGCAGCGCCGTCTGCGCATCGCGGCTGGACCGTGCCTGCCACCGCGTCTCCGCCGCGACCAGCGCCGGTGGCAGCCGGTGATGCGCGGCGCGTCCGCGCCAGCAGGCCAGCTCGGCTGCCAGTTGCTGGACCGTCGCGCGTGTCGCCGCGTCGATGGCGATTTCGGGCAGCTGGCGCAGGATCGCGGGCCCGGGTTGCCGGATGATCGATGCCGTTTTCATTGTTATTTCAGGGGTCGGTGCGTATCACCGCTGCGCGCGACGCGCCAGCCGAACGGAGCCGAGCCGATGGCGAATTACCCAATCGAGTTCTGGCGCGCCGCGCGTCGGCGCGCGGCGACCGGCACCGCCAAGCCCGCCTGGCGCCAGGCGATCGAGGCGGTCGAGCTGACGCTCGTCCGCAAGCTCGGCCCGCGCTACTACGAAACCGCTGGGTTATGGCGAAGCGACGTCGACCGGTCGACCCGCTTCGGCCACATCAACGTCGCCGAATACAAGGCCTTCGTCGATCGCATGAACGCACCCGCCTATCGCAAGGCGTCACAGCACAAGCTGATCGAGAAGGCGCTGCTCGAGGCGATGGGCGTGCCGACCGCACCGCTGCTCGGTTATGTCCGGCGCGGACTGCCGAACGGGCCGCGCCGCGCCGGTGATGCCGACGGATTCGCGGCGATGGTCGCCGCGCTACCGGTCGACCGCTTCGCGTTCAAGGAAGTCGAAGGCTTCGGCGGCCGTTCTTTCCGGGCGTTCACCATCGAGCGCGGCGTCGGGATCGCACTGCGGTCGCTTAAGGATGGCGCCGTTACGACCCCCCGCGCGCTGTGGGAAGCTGCCGCGCAAAGCCGCAACGGCTTCATCGCCGAAGCCTATATCGAGCAGCACCCGTGGTACGCGGCGCTCAACGCGAGCAGCGTCAACACCTATCGCGTCTGGGTGGTCGACGCTGGCAACGGTGGCGAGGTGATCCTGAGCTACTTGCGCATGGGCCGCGCCGGTGATCTTGTCGACAACAAGACGGCGGGCGGCATCCTGGCACCGGTCGAAGCCGGCCGGCTCGGCATGGCCACCGACGCCAGCCCGGCGCGGCGAACGTTCGCGAACCACCCCGATAGCGGCACGCCGATCGCAGGCGAGACGCCTCCGCTGCTCGACATGGTGCACGGCACTGCCATCGAGGCACTGGCAGCGTTTCCGGGGGTCCGCTTCGCCGGCGTCGATGTTGCCGTCGCGACGAGTGGTCCGGTCGTCGTCGAGCTCAACGTCGAACCCGCGCGCGAAGGTGCCGTTCGCTGCGACATTCCGTTCAAACGCTGGATCAGCGAACGCGGCATTTAGCGGATGGCGCGGCCAAACCCCATGCCGGCGTGCTTGATCGCCACCGCATCAAGATACTTCCACGCCGTCGTCCGGTCGCGTGCAGCTTCCATCTTCGCAATCGCCGCGTCGAGGCCGTCGATGGGCGCGATCCAGCCGCGCGCTACCGCATCCTTCGCCATTCTGAGCAGCCAGTAGGCGCGCAGCACATAATGCGCCTGCGCACCGTCGAAGCTGGCCGTCGGCTCGTCGGTGCGCGCCATCACCTTGGCGATCACCGCTTCGCGCGTCGTCGCCGAACCATCGACGGTGATGAACGCGCTGCCCGTGGTCTTGTCGAGGCCGCGCGTGCCGCCGATGTCGCCGGCGCGCAGCACCATGTTCTCGGCCAGCCGCGTCAGCAGCGCGCCCTTGCCGATGCTCGCGAACAGATAGGCCGGCTCGGCGCCATAGGCCTGCGCCATGAAGTCCGAATAATGCTCGGTGACGTCGTACGAGCGCACCGCCCGGTGCATCAGCCCAACCGCATCGGTGCGCGCGTCGAGCTTGCCGATCTGCGCCTGCCAGTCGGCGAGCATGTCGGCCACCATCCTGTCAGCGCGCGCCTTGTCCCACAGCAGCGGTCCCGATGCGTGCTGCGCGACGTCGCGCAGCTTCCACATCGCCGAAAACTGGTTGAGCGTCGTGCGCTGATAGTTGAAGCGGATGCGATAGCGGTCGCTGTAGCGCTGATAGTTGGCGGCAAGCGCATAGGCCGCCGTCGCCTGCATCAGCAGCGCCGCGCGCGGGTCGCCGGTTGCCAGCCAGTAGGCATAGCCGTGGTTGAACTGGTGCGCCTGGTCGCGCGTGTGCGCATAGCAGGTGCCCGCCGTCGCCTCGATCTCGGCAAGGTACGGGTAGCCGGCCGGCGCACACCATGTCCCCTCGTTGCCGTAATTGTCGCCGCTGTCCCAGTCGCCGCCCTCGTTGCGATAGGGCCGGTCGCCGGCAAGCGGCAGCTGCGGGTCGCGCAGGGCGTGATGGTTCGCCGACCATATGGCAAGATAGGGCAGCGACAGGCCATAGAGCATCTGCACGCGCGTGCGCTGCGCGGCGCCGGCAAAGGCAGCGGCGTCGCCTTCAATGGCACTAGCGATCAGCACGGCGTCGTCACCGGCAACGAAGCCGCGCGACGAATTGGCTTCGCCGGCGGACCCCGACACGTTGCCGAAGGTCTTGTCGTAGCTCGACCCGCGCCAGTAGATGCGGTCGGGCCGATAGACGGCGGCACCCTTGAGCGGGTCGAGCGCCAGTGCCGGCGAACGCGGCCAGCCGGCAAAGGCGGCGCGGGCATAAGGCACGACACGGCGCGCCGCAACGGCATCGCGGATGCGCTGCATCGACGGTGCCACCGGCTCGCCATTGTCAGCGCAACGGAACGAGCCGGGCAGCGCGCCGATGACAAGGTCGCGGCCGCCGACCTGCACGGCATAGCGCCGTTCCTCGAACAGCGCGCGCGTTCGCTCGCGGCCCTTGCGGTCGACATAGGGCTGCCGCACGAGCGCGACCGGGTAGCGGGCGATGCACAAGCTCCACCAGCCGGGCTTGCCGTCGTGGCGCCAGAGATAGGCACGGCCGCCCGCAACCGCGCCAAGGTCGGCGACCGGCCAGCGGCCGGTTGGCGTGGTGACCGCGCCGAGCGGCGCCGGCTGCCGGTCGACGCCGTCGACGGCGATGCCGGACGGCGCCTGCGGCGCGGCATTCGCGGCCGACATCTCGACCAGCGCGAGCAGCATGCAACCGGCGCGAAGGCGAGACGACATCGGCGGAGTGTCGCATCGCCGGCGCGGCATAACAACCGCAAACCCGACTCAAACAAACGACGCGCGAATATCAGAAGTCGGTCGCGGCGTGCTTGATCGCCACCGTATCAAGATACTTCCACGCCGTCGTCCGGTCGCGTGCAGCTTCCATCTTCGCAATCGCCGCGTCGAGGCCGTCGATGGGCGCGATCCAGCCGCGCGCTACCGCATCCTTCGCCATTCTGAGCAGCCAGTAGGCGCGCAGCACATAATGCGCCTGCGCACCGTCGAAGCTGGCCGTCGGCTCGTCGGTGCGCGCCATCACCTTGGCGATCACCGCTTCGCGCGTCGTCGCCGAACCATCGACGGTGATGAACGCGCTGCCCGTGGTCTTGTCGAGGCCGCGCGTGCCGCCGATGTCGCCGGCGCGCAGCACCATGTTCTCGGCCAGCCGCGTCAGCAGCGCGCCCTTGCCGATGCTCGCGAACAGATAGGCCGGCTCGGCGCCATAGGCCTGCGCCATGAAGTCCGAATAATGCTCGGTGACGTCGTACGAGCGCACCGCCCGGTGCATCAGCCCAACCGCATCGGTGCGCGCGTCGAGCTTGCCGATCTGCGCCTGCCAGTCGGCGAGCATGTCGGCCACCATCCTGTCAGCGCGCGCCTTGTCCCACAGCAGCGGTCCCGATGCGTGCTGCGCGACGTCGCGCAGCTTCCACATCGCCGAAAACTGGTTGAGCGTCGTGCGCTGATAGTTGAAGCGGATGCGATAGCGGTCGCTGTAGCGCTGATAGTTGGCGGCAAGCGCATAGGCCGCCGTCGCCTGCATCAGCAGCGCCGCGCGCGGGTCGCCGGTTGCCAGCCAGTAGGCATAGCCGTGGTTGAACTGGTGCGCCTGGTCGCGCGTGTGCGCATAGCAGGTGCCCGCCGTCGCCTCGATCTCGGCAAGGTACGGGTAGCCGGCCGGCGCACACCATGTCCCCTCGTTGCCGTAATTGTCGCCGCTGTCCCAGTCGCCGCCCTCGTTGCGATAGGGCCGGTCGCCGGCAAGCGGCAGCTGCGGGTCGCGCAGGGCGTGATGGTTCGCCGACCATATGGCAAGATAGGGCAGCGACAGGCCATAGAGCATCTGCACGCGCGTGCGCTGCGCGGCGCCGGCAAAGGCAGCGGCGTCGCCTTCAATGGCACTAGCGATCAGCACGGCGTCGTCACCGGCAACGAAGCCGCGCGACGAATTGGCTTCGCCGGCGGACCCCGACACGTTGCCGAAGGTCTTGTCGTAGCTCGACCCGCGCCAGTAGATGCGGTCGGGCCGATAGACGGCGGCACCCTTGAGCGGGTCGAGCGCCAGTGCCGGCGAACGCGGCCAGCCGGCAAAGGCGGCGCGGGCATAAGGCACGACACGGCGCGCCGCAACGGCATCGCGGATGCGCTGCATCGACGGTGCCACCGGCTCGCCATTGTCGACGCACTTCATCGCACCGGCAAGAATCTCCAGCGTGACGTTCACGCCGCTGACCGTCATCGCATAGTTGCGGCTGCCGACCGACGTGTCGCCGGCGACCGGATAGCGCGCGATGCAGACGCTCCACCATTCGGGGCGGCTGATAAGCCCGAACAGGTAGGCGCGGCCGCCGTCGACGGCGCCAAGGTCGGCGACCGGCCATTCGCCCGTCGGCGTGACGATCGCGCCGAGCGTCGTCGGCTTCAGCGCCAGACCGGCAATGCTGACCGAAACCGGCCCCGATGGCAGCGCCGGATCAGCCGGCGTCGGTGTCGGTGTTGGCGTTGGTGTCGGTGTTGGCGTTGGCGTTGGCGTTGGTGTCGGCGTTGGCGTTGGCGTCGGTGTCGGTGTCGGTGTCGGTGTTGGGTTGCCGCTAGCGCCGCCATTCGGGTTCGACGGCGGCTCCTTCTTGCGCGCGAGATCCGACTGCGTCTCGGACGCACCGCCGCCGCCACACGCGGCGAGCAGGATCAACGCGGAAATACAGGCGACAGGCTGCAGAATCCCGCCACGGCCGGCGGCGAACTTGTTTCTCATCGACCCCAACGACCCCTCGTTGTTACGGCGCAGTGCCGGTTGGGGACGACGATGCCGCCTAAACGTAAACAATCCGATAACAAATGCCGCTGATTAAGTTAATTTTTTTAACTATAATACATTCGTTATCGCTGATAGGCTGCTGTAATTTGACGATATTTTGACTTTTATCAAAGTCAATTTAGCAGATAGAAACTATATCAAATGATTGACTTATATTATTTATAATTATTGATGTCATATACACGATTTTACGACATGAAGCGGGCGGCGTCGGCCGCAAGGCCGCAGCGATCTTCGTTTCGGCGATGCCGCGCTGACCTAGGTGACGTTCAGCCCAGCAGGAAAGGTCACGCGAACCTCGACAGCGAGGAGCGGCGCCAGCAGCCGCCGCGACGCGGCATCAGCCCACCGCCTCACCCGATGAAACGGCCGCGCGGCGGCCGGGCAGCAGGCCGTGCCGTTTCAGGCAGTGGCGCAACTGGTCGTAGCTCATCCCCAGCGCCTCCGCGGCAGCGCGCTGGTTGTGGCGGCAACGTTCGAGTGCGGCGACGAGAATGCCGCGTTCGTAGGCGCTGACCGCCTGACGCAAATCGCGGACATCATCGACGCCGGTGTCGGCAGCGGCAGCGGACGCCGGCGCCAGCGCCAGCGCCGGCGCGGCTGGTTGCAGCGCCGCGACACGCGGCCGCCACGGCGATTCAAAGGGATCGATCTGCACCTCGCCGACCGGCGTGTCGGGATCGCCCCAGCGATAGAGCGCACGCTCGACGACGTTCTTGAGCTCGCGCACATTGCCAGGCCAGCGATAGTCGACGAGTTGGCGCCGTACCGCCGGATCGAAGCCGGCGAACCCCGGCCAGCCAAGCTCGACCGCCATGCGGCGCGCGAAATGGTCGGCGAGCACCATGATGTCGTCAGCGCGCGCGCGCAGCGGCGGCAGCGTGATCACCTCGAACGACAGCCGGTCGAGCAGGTCGGCACGGAAACGGCCGCGGTCGACAAGCGCCGGCAGATCCTCGTTGGTGGCGCCAACGATGCGCACATCGACGTTGAGCGGCTTGTTCGAACCAAGCCGCGTCAGCTCGCCATATTCGACGACGCGCAGCAGCCGTTCCTGCGCGGCCATCGACAGGGTGCCGATCTCGTCGAGAAACAGCGTGCCGCCATCAGCCACCTCGAAACGGCCGCGCCGCGCCGCTGTCGCGCCGGTGAACGCCCCCGCCTCGAAGCCGAACAGCTCGGCGTCGATGAGGTTCTCTGGCAACGCGGCGCAGTTCATCGCAACGAACGCCTCCTCCCAGCGCGGGCTCAGGCGGTGCAGGCGCTCGGCAACCATCTCCTTGCCGGTACCACGCTCGCCGATCACCAGCACCGGCCGGTTGAGCGCGGCGGCAAGACTCGCCCGCTCGATCGCGTCGAGCAGTTCGGTCGACTGGCCGACGAGGGTCGTTCCGGGCTGCATTGCTAATATTTAGTGTATTTTGCTGATTATTGGCAATACTCAAGTTTCGAAAGGGATCGCCCTGAACCGAAAAAGTACTGAAAACAACAACTTATTTCGATCGCGTAAAATTGGCACGCTCTTTGCTGAATTATGGGCAACGGATTTGACAGCAACGGTTCAACAAGGAGGCAATCATGTTCACCCAGGCCAACACAGTTGTTCGGACCTTCGTCGCCACCATCGGCGCGCTCGCGGTCAGCAGCATGTTCCTGTTCGCGGCGGCGGGTCCCGCCGAGGCGCGTACGGTCGACCCGGCGGCGCAGGTCAAGATCATCGACGTGGTTTCGAGCAGCAGCCCGATCGCGTATTAATCGGTCTGCCGCGCTCGCGGCCGGAACGGGATCCCCACCCCCCCCCGTCCCCGCCCGTTCCGGCCGCAAACCGCGCCACACTTCAGGAGCTGAACCCGATGGGCATTTTTTCCCGGACGCGCGACATCATCGCCGCCAACGTCAACGACTTGCTCGACCGCGCGGAAGACCCCGCCAAGATGATCCGCATGATCATCATGGAAATGGAGGAAACGCTGGTCGAGGTACGGGCGTCGGCAGCACGCACGATCGCCGACCAGAAGGAAATGCGCCGGACCATCATCAAGCTGCGCCAGGCGCAGGACACCTGGGCTGAAAAGGCCGAGCTGGCGCTGTCGAAGGGTCGCGAGGACCTAGCCAAGGCGGCGCTCGCCGAGAAGCAGAAGATGAGCGGCAATGCCGCGCAGCTCGAGGCGGAGATCGACCTGCTCGACGAGCAGCTGCAGCATTACGAGGTCGACATCCAGAAGCTGGAGGCCAAGCTGCGCGAAGCGCGCACGCGCCAGTCGGCGCTGCTGTCGCGGCTGGAGACCGCCAACAACCGGGTGAAGATGCGCACGCTGCTGCGTGGCCCGAGGGTCGACGAGGCGTTCTCGCGCTTTGAGGTGCTCGAGCGCCGAGTCGACTATGCCGAAGGCCAGGTCGACGCGCTCGCCATGGGCGAGACGAAGAGTCTGGAGGCGCAGATCGCCGACCTCAGGACCGACGACGCCGTCGAGGCCGAACTCGTCGCGCTGAAGTCGAAACTCTGTCGATCGAAGATGAACGCATGCTCGACGAGCTGCACCAGGCGGCGCTGAGGCTCGACGACCGCTTGCAGACGATCGAACGGATCATGACCGCCGACAACCCCGAATGGCGACAGATCGCAGCCAGCCGCGAGACCGAGATGCGGATCGAGGACGGCCGCAGCGCCGAAATCAGGAGGCTGAAATGAGCTTTGCTCTCGACAAGACCAACGCGATCTTTCTCGGCGTCTGCGCCGGCTTCGCGAGGATGACCAATAGCGACGCGCTGTGGTGGCGGCTCGGCGCCGTCGTTGGCACGATTGTCGGGTTCGGCATCCTGCCGGTCGTCTACCTGCTGATCGCCTGGCTCGCGCAGCCGCGCGCGCCGAAAATCGACGCCTGACACACGGACACCGGGAGGCAAGAATGTCCAGCCGCACCAAATTCTACCTCGACAAGCGCAACAAGAAATGGCTGGGCGTCTGCGCCGGCCTTGCCGACTACACCGGTGTCGACGTGCTGTGGTGGCGCGTCGGCGCGGTGGTCGCGACGATCGCCGGCGCCGGCATCCTGCCGCTGGTCTACCTCGCCATCGGCCTGATGGGGGAAGCGAAGCCCGCCGACTTCTACGAGCAGTCGGCGGTCGACCAGAAGTTCTGGCAGAAGGTGCGCCTGGCGCCATCGCGGTCGATCCGCGACGTCCATTCGAGCTTCCGCGACATCGACCGCCGCCTCGCCCACGTCGAGCGGCACTACACGTCGCAGAACACGCGCCTCGCCAACGAGATCGACAACCTGCGGTAACAGCCCAGACGAAGGGGAAGAATGGTCATGGAGTTCGGCTCGCCGCTCTTCGTGCTCGGCATCATCGCCATCGCCTACGGCGGCTGGATCATCAACACCATGATCCGCGCCCGCCACGGCTATCCGCTGGAAAATGAATGGGGCGGCACCTCGACGCGCGACGATATCGGCGACAAGCGGCGGATCGAGCTGCTGTCGGACGAGAACGCCGCGCAGCAGGGCCAGATCGCCCGCCTCGAAGAGCGAATCGCAGTGCTCGAACGCATCGTCACCGACCGCTCGCGGCGCCTCGCCGACGAAATCGATGCGCTCAAACTGCCCAACGATGCCAAAGGAGGCCGGTAGCCATGGACATGAACACGGCGGGTTTCATCCTGTCGATTGTCGCGATCGTGATGGCGACCTCGATCATCAAGACGATCATCCGCGCAAGGTACGGGATCACGGTGCGACGCCGGCGGCGGCACGGCGGTGAGGAGGAAGTGCCGTCGGCAGCGCGGCAGGTCGAACTGCTCGACAGCGAGAACGCGGCGCTCAAGGGCCAGGTGACGCGGCTTGAGGAACGCATCGCGGTGCTCGAACGGATCGCGACCGACAGGTCGCGGCGGCTTGCCGACGAAATCGATGCGCTGAACTGAGCGAGGAGAACCGGCGATGCCTGTCGAACTTGGCTTTGTGCTCGGACTGCTGACCGGGATTCTCGGCTGCTTTGCAGTCATGTCGGGCCGCAGACCGGTTACCGATGGCGCGCCCGAAGCGGCGGACGACGTGGTGGGCAGCGCCGAGCGCGAGCTGGCGACACGCCGGCTCGCCGCGGAGAACGCCGCGCTGATCACGCAGATGGTCGAGGTGCGCGAACGGCTGGCGACGCTCGAACGGCTCGCGGTCGATCGCACCAGTCGGCTCGCCGACGAAATCGAGGCGCTGCGCGCCTGAGGAGGAACGATGGAAGACGTGCTGCTCGCCTTCGTGCTGACGCTGGGCTTCGTCGGCATCCCGACGATCGCCTACACGGCGACGCGCATATCGAAACAGTGGGTGGCGCTGCGCGAGAAGCAGCTGGCGCTGCAGGCGCAGTATACCAGCGACGCCGTCGAGCGGAAGCTCGCGGCGGTTCAGGATCTCGCGCTCCGCGTGCAGGTGCTGGAGCGCATCGCCACCGACCAGACCGGCAGACTCGCCGCCGAGATCGAGGATTTGCACGCCACGGGCGCCAACTGAAAGGACCTGGGATGGACGTCGATTCAACCGCCATCGTGCTCAGCAACCTGCCGCTGATCGTCGGCGGCGGCCTTGCGCTCGGCGCCGCCGGCGTCGCTGGCTGGGTCTACACGACCTGGCTCAGGATCAAGCACGGCTATCCGCTTGAAACCTCGTGGGGCCGCGCGATCCATCCGCATGTCACCAACGAGGCGAAGGAGCGCATCGCGCTGCTCACCAACGAGAACGCGCAGCTGCGCGCCGAGCTTGGCAGCGTCAAGGACCGGCTGGCGACCATCGAGCGCATCGTCACCGACGGCAGCCTGCGGCTCGACCGCGAGATCGAACAGCTGCGGATGCCAAAGAACTGAGGGCGGTCGAGGCCAACGCAGCAAGGAAGGATACCGGGCATGGTGGTTTACGAAATGGTCCTCGGGATCGTGTTGATCACCGTCGTCGGTGGCCTCGTGCGGCAATATCTCAAGCTGCGCGAACGCGCCGGCCCCGAGACGGAGGCCGAAAACGAACGGCTGCGCACGGAAATCGGCAATCTGAAGGAGCGGATTGCCACTTTGGAACGGCTGGCGACCGACCGCCGCCAGCTTCTGGCAGACGAGATCGACGCGCTGGGACGCGATCGCAAGTAGGTGGAGGAGCGGCAGACATGCCCGGACTGGAAAGCCTGATCGTCATCGCGGCGGGATCGCTCGCCGGACTCGCCATCGTCGGCGGCATCGCCGCCTGGTGCTGGAAGGGCTGGCTCGACCTCAAGCGCGCCGAGCTTGGTGGCGCCGCGCGCGGCAACTCCGCGATCGGCAATCGCATCGACGTCGCCGACCTCAAGGAACGTGTGCGCAAGCTCGAGGCGATCGCGGCGGGAGTCGACTACTGAGCTGCGCACCGAGCTTGACGGGGCCCACCAAGTCCACCAAGTCGGTTTGCGATGACCGCCGACTTCGACCGCCTGCTCGACGATTTTGAGCTGCTCGACGACCGTGACGAGCGCTATCGACTGCTCATCGACCTCGGCGCCGCGCTCGAGCCGATGCCGGATGCGCTGAAGACCGAGGCGACACGGGTACGCGGCTGCTCGGCGAACGTCTGGGTCTATCCAACCGAAACCGGCGACGGCAGGCTGCATTTCCTCGCCGACAGCGATGCGGCGATCACCAAGGGCATCGTCGCGCTCATTCTGGCGCTGGTGCAGGATCGCGGCGCCGACGAGGTGCTCGCCACCGACATCGAGGCGAGGCTGGCACCCTTCGAGCTTAGCCGGCACCTGTCGTCGAACCGGACGCAGGGCATCCCGAACATGATCGCGCTCATCCGTGCCACCGCGAAACGGATTGCCGCGTGAAGGCGGTGGTCAAGCCCGTCGTCGACGCGTTCCTCAACTTCGTGCCGCACATGAAGGCGATCGGCATCGATTATCATGCCATCGGCGATGGCTGGGCCGAACTCGCACTGCCGTGGCGCGAGGATCTTGTCGCCTACCCCGGCGAGGACGGTGCGCCTGGCGTGCTCGCGTCGGGCGCGATCGTGTCGCTGATGGATTCGGTCGGCGGCATGGCGGTGATCGCCAGGGCGAAGCGCATGGTACCGCAGGCAACGGTCGACCTCAGGATGGATTACCTGCGCCCGGCGCGGCCAGGCGAGACGGTGATCGGCCGCGCCGAGGTCGTCAAGATGACGCGGCAGGTGGCGTTCGTCAGCGGCATGGCGCACGACGGCGATGCCGGTGACCCACTGGCCCGCATGACCGCGTGCTACATGTTCACCGCGGGCGCCAGGGCATGAGCTTCGCCGCGCTCGCCGCGCTGCTGCGCGCCGCGCCCGCCGAAGGCGCGTTCGACGTCATCCCTTATGCGAAGATGCTTGGCCTTCGCTATCGCAGCGACGCCGCCGGCATCGTCGTCACCATGCCGTTCGCAAGGCCGCTGGTCGGCGCCCCGCAGCGGTTGCACGGCGGCACCGTCGCCGGGCTGCTCGAG
>CAYVVV010000068.1:0-1933 GCA_964455325.1 uncultured Sphingosinicella sp.
CGGTTGCGCTGCCTGACGCGGCCGAACGGCTGCGGACGTTCGCTGGGGCGTTCGGGGGCGATCGCGTCTGGCGTGGCGCCGCGGGGCGTGCGGCAGGCGAGCTGCTCGGCACGCTCGCCGAGGACGGCGGCTTCGCGAGGCCGGTGGCACCATCGGAGTTCGCCGCGCTGTTCGCCGAGCTTGCTGCGGGCGTTGCCGTACGCCCGGCGTTCGGCAAGCATCCCCGCCTCGCGATCTATGGCCTGCTCGAGGCGCGGCTCCAGTTCGCCGACCTGATGATCCTTGGCGGTCTCAACGAGGGTGTCTGGCCGGCGGACAGCGCGTTCGATCCGTGGCTGCCGCCGAGCATCCGCCGCGAAATCGGCCTGCCCGATACCGAGCGTTCGATTGGACTTGCGGCGCACGACTTCGTGAGCGCGGCGTCGGCCCCGGCCGTGGTGATCACGCGTGCGCGACGCGACGCGTCGGCGCCGACGGTGCCGTCGCGTTTCTGGCTTCGGCTGCAGGCGTTCTGTGGCGGCGCCCTGCCGCAGGATGCGGACCTGCTCGCTGCGGCGCGCGCGATCGACCGGCGCTCCGCGGTCGACGCTGCCGAGCGGCCGGCACCGGTACCGTCGGTGGAGGCGCGGCCCCGCCAGATCAGCGTCACCGAGGTCGAACGACTGCGCGCCGATCCGTTCAGCTTCTACGCGCGGCGCATTCTCGGCCTCGACGTGCTCGATCCGCTGGAGGCCGACCCGACCGCCGCCGACAAGGGATCGCTGATCCACCGCGTGATCGAGCGGCTGATCGAGACCGGACGGCTCGGTGACGCACGCGCGCGGCGCGAGGTGCTACGCGAGGAGATCGCCGCGCTTGCCGATCATCCGCTGCTCGACGCGCTGTGGCGGCCGCGCGTCGAGCGCATGCTTGACTGGACCGCCGAGGAGTTTCGGCGTCGCGCTGCCGACGGCTGGACCGAGACCTTTGCCGAACGCAAGGGCAGTCTCGACATCGGCGGGGTCCGCCTGACCGGCAAGGCCGACGTCGTGCAGCGGCGCGGTACCGAGCTTGCCATCGGTGACTTCAAGACTGGCGCGCCGCCCAGTTACGCGCAGATCGAGGCGGGCTATGCGCTGCAGCTCGGTCTCCTCGCCGCGCTGGCGGAGGCCGGCGTGCTCGCCGGCATCGCCCCGGCGACCGCAGCCGACCTCGTCTACTGGCGGTTGTCGGGCGGCGAAACCAATGTCGGCAGGGTCTTCCCCAGTGCACGGACGCCAAGGCATCCGTGGCCCGATATCGGCGCCTTCCGCGATGCGTGCCTCGCACGCTTCAACGATGTCGTTGCCACGTACCTGATCGGCGGCGCACCGTTCCGGTCGAAGGAGGCGCCCGAGTTTGCGCTGCACCTGCACGATTACGATCACCTGGCGCGCGTCGACGAATGGCAGGGACGCGGGCGATGAGCATCAAGCCACTCCACGCCGAACAGCTTCGCGCCGCCGATCCGGCGGTCAGCGCGTGGGTGTCGGCGTCGGCCGGCACCGGCAAGACGCAGGTGCTCACCGCGCGTGTGTTGCGATTGCTGCTGTCGGGGGCGCGCCCCGATGGTCTGCTGGCACTGACGTTCACCAGGGCGGCGGCGGCGGAAATGCAGAAGCGCATCTTCGAGACGCTCGCCGGCTGGGTGCGCGTGCCTGACGACGCGCTTGCCGCCGATTTCGCCGCCATCGGCGCGCCGCACGACGATGACACGCGGCGACGTGCGCGCGCATTGTTCGCCGAGGCGCTCGATACACGCGGTGGACTCAAAGTGCAGACATTGCACAGCTTCGCCGGATCGCTGCTGTCGGCGTTCCCGCTCGAGGCCGGTATTGCTCCCGGCTATGCCACGCTCGATGACCGTGACGCTCTCCGGCTGCGCGACGAGATTCTCGCCGGGCGCGTTGCCGAT
>CAYVVV010000068.1:1943-12296 GCA_964455325.1 uncultured Sphingosinicella sp.
AGCAGGGCGTGCGCGACATCGTCGCGGCGCTCATCACCCATCCCGTGTTCGACTCCGACTACAAGCGGGCAACCGACTGGCGTGCCGCCGTTCGTCGGGCGCTCGGCGTGCCGTCGGACGGCACGCGCGAGTCGGTGCTGGCGGCAGCGCTTGCCGACGACGGCTTCGACTGGGCGACGCTTCGTGACTATGCCGCGGCGATGGTCGAATGGGGAACCGCAACCGGGCTTGCCAAGGCCGACAGCATCGCCCATCTGCTCGCCGCCGGCCCGGATGCGCGTGTTGCCATGCTTGCGGATCTGCTTGCGATCGGTCTGCGCGCCGACGGCGAGCCATTGAAGGCGCCCGCCAGGCGCGATGCCCTGCACCAGCGCCTGTGCCAGCGCCTGACCGCGCTGCGCGATCTCGCCAATGGTCTTGAACTGGCCGATATCGCGGCATTGCATCTGCGGGTCGGCCAGACGCTCGCGGCCGACTATGCCGACGCCAAGCACCAGCTTGGCGCACTCGACTACGACGACCTGATCCGCCGCGCTGCGCGGCTGCTGCGCGACGTCGACGCGGCCTATGTGCTGTACAAGCTCGACCAGCGCATCGATCATGTTCTCGTCGACGAAGGCCAGGATACCAACGCCGTCCAATGGGCGATCATCGATGCGGTCACCGCCGACTTCTTCGCCGGCGAAGGCGCGCGCGAGGGGCTTCGCACCCAGTTCGCGGTGGGTGACTACAAGCAAGCGATCTTCGGTTTTCAGGGCACCGATCCACGGGAGTTCGAACGCGCGCGACAGGCGACCGAACAGCGTGTCGGGTCTGCCGGCTGCCGGTTTGATGCGGTCGATCTGAGCCGCACTTATCGGTCGGTCGGCGCGGTGCTCGACGTCGTTGACCGGGTGATCATGGACGCGGGCGCGGCCGCTTTCGGCGTCGTTGGCGACATCGCCCCGCACCGGTCGCACCGCGATGGCGAGGCCGGTGAAGTCGTCGTGTGGTCGCCGGTGATCGGTGCCGTCGATGACGGCGACGGCGCTGACACCGGTGCGCTGGCCGACAGCGAAATCGAACTGGCGCGGCGGATCGCGGCGGAAATCGCCGACTGGATCGCGTCGGGCGACGTGTTGGCGTCGACGCGGCAGCCGATCGGCGCCGGCGATATCCTCGTCCTCGTTCGCTCGCGTGGCGAACTGGTATCGGCGCTGGTCGCGGCGCTGCGCCGCGCCAACGTGGCCGTGGCGGGGGTCGACCGGCTGCGGTTGACCGCGCCGATCGCGGTCAAGGACGTGCTTGCGCTCGCGCGCTTCGCGCTGCAGCCGGGTGACGACCTCAGCCTGGCGGCGCTGCTTGTATCGCCGTTTCTCGGCTGGTCGCAGGACCAGTTGTACAGGGTCGCGCACGCGCGACAGTCGACGCTTTGGCGTGCGCTGCGCGTATCGGCCGACGCGGCGGCGCAGGCCGCGACGGCCTGGCTCGGCGAGGTGCTTGCGCTCGCCGACTACTGCGCCCCCTACGAGTTCTTCGAAACGATCCTTTCGGGCAAGCTCGAAGGTCGCGCGCGCCTTGTCGCCCGGCTTGGCGACGAGGCACGCGATCCGATCGAGGAGGTGCTCAACCAGGCGCTGCTGTTCGAGGCCACGAACAGTCCGAGCCTGCAGGCGTTCCTGCAATGGATCGATACCGGCGACGTCGAGGTGAAGCGCGATCCCGACGCGCCGCACGATGCCGTCCGGATCATGACCGTGCACGGCGCCAAGGGCCTGCAGGCGCCGATCGTCATTCTTGCCGACGCGGTCAAGGCGGCGCCCAAGGCGATCAAGCCGCCGCTCACGCTCGACCTGCCGTCGATCGGTCCGGCACCGATCTTTTTCGGCAGCCAGCGCTTGCTTGTCGGTCCGGCCCGCGACGCGCACGCAGCGCGCGCGCGCGACGAGGCGGAGGAAACCATGCGGCTGCTCTACGTCGCCATGACGCGCGCCCAGGATCGGCTCTACGTCGGCGGCGCGTGCGGTCGCCGGCCACCGCCGCCGGGCAACTGGCATCAACGCATCGGCGATGCCTTGCGCGCGCTTGGCGCCGATGTCGATGTCAATCAGCGCTGGGGCGAAACGCTGCGCTACGCCCGCGGCGCGCCGCTGTCGGCGGTGGCCGTCGCAACGCCACCGTCATTGCCAACGATCCTGCCCGACTGGGTCCTCACGCCGCCGCCCGCCGAGGAGCGTCCGCCGCGTCCGCTGTCGCCGTCATCGCCGACCGAGGAGGAGGCAGCCGAGTTTCCGCCGCCAGCGCCGGGCATGCAGGATGCGGCGCGGCGCGGCCGGATACTTCACCAGCTGTTCGAGCGGATCGGCGCGGTCGAGCCGGCCGCGCGCGAGCGGTCGATGCGGGCGTGGCTCGGGCGCAACGCGCCGGACTGCGATGCCGACGCCATCGTCGCCGAGGTGCTGACCGTGCTCGCCGCGCCCGAGGTCGAGGCGTTCTTCGCAGCGGATGCCTATGCCGAGGCGCCGTTCAGCGCCGTCGTCGACGGCCGCGTGATCACCGGAACGATCGATCGGCTGCTGGTGACCGCTGACATGGTCGCCGCGCTCGACTTCAAGACCGGTGTGCGTGTGCCGAAGGCCGCAGCCGACGTGCCGGTGCATCACCACCGCCAGATGGCAGCCTATGGCGAGGCGCTCGCGCGCATCTTCCCAGACCGGCGCGTCGCGCTGGCGCTGCTCTATACCGCCGCACCGCGACTGGTGTGGTTGTGACAAGCCCCGCTTGCCCATTGCAGAGCAATGCTTTTCGGTTTTTCGGCTTGATGCGTCGCCCGCGCCGGACCAAATTGACGGCAATATTGTTCTGCCTTGCTGGAGACCGCCATGGGTTCGACCGCGATTACCCCCGCCAATTTCGACGCCGAGGTTACCAAGTCGACGAAACCGGTCCTTGTCGACTTTTGGGCGCCCTGGTGCGGCCCCTGCCGCCAGATCGCGCCTGCGCTCGAAGAGCTGGCGGAAGAAATGGGCGACCAGGTCACCATCGCCAAGCTCAACACCGACGATCATCCCGAACTCGCTTCGCAGTTCGGCATCCGCGGCATTCCGACGATGATCCTGTTCAAGGGCGGCCGTCCCGCCGCGACGAAGGTTGGCGCGCAGCCGAAGTCGATGATCAAGTCGTGGCTTGAAAGCGAGATCGCCGCGACCTGACCGGACAGCTTTACCGATCCTAGACCATTAGACGCTACGACCCGACCGAGAGGGTTGCTCATGCGTCTTGCGGGGGGAGTGCGTTGGGTTTGGACGAGGCTGTCGACCTGGTGGTCGATGGCGACCTGCACGTCGGGACTGGCCGAACCGATCGCTGGCCGCGTGCGCGCCAACCAGCTTCGTTCGCTGTTCAGGCTGAACGCGCTGATGACGACGGCGACGCTGTGCATTGCCATCGTCATCGGCGGCATGTTCGCCGGTGACGCGCCGCTTCGGGTCGCGGCGTGGCTGCTCGCGATGGCCTTCTTCTTCGTGGCGCAGGTCAGGATAATGCTCCGGCGGCGCAGCGGCACCGTGCCCCGCACCGTGTCGCCGCGCGGTCCGCGACTGGCCGAACGCACGGCCGCCGTGCTCGGGCTGATCTGGGGCGCGGTGCCGGTGCTGTTCTACCCGGTCGCCGACGTTCGAGAGCAGTTCGTGCTCGGCGGGATCGCCATCGGCATGATGTGCTGCGGCGCGTTCGTGCTGGCGGCGATCCCGCGCGCGGCGATCATCTTCGCCGCCGTGACGGCGACGCTCAACATGGCCGGGCTGCTGACCGGCTCGGCGACGACGATGTTGCCGGCGCTGGCTATGCTCGCCATTTTCCTCGCCATCATCGGCACCTCCGTCGTGACGCTGGGCCGGCAGGCGGCGCAGCATGTCATCGATCAGCACCTGATCGCCGAGGCTGCCTTGCAGCAGACGCAGTTGCGCAATGCCATGAAGACGCGCGAGGCGCGTGCGGCCGCCATGGTTCGCAGCCGGCTGCAAGCCGCCGAAGCGGCCGAAGGCCGACGTCAGCTGCGGTAGTCGGCGTTGATCGAGATGTAGCCGTGCGTCAGGTCGCACGTCCACACCGTCGCGCGCCCGTCGCCAAGGCCGATGTCGACGCCGATATCGATCTCCTGCCCTTTGAGGTGGGCGGCGACCGGGGCTTCGTCATAGCCTTCGACGACCATCCCCTCGCGCGCGACGATGGTGTCGCCGAAACGCACGCACAGCCGGTCGCGGTCGGCTGGCTCGCCGGCCTTGCCGACGGCCATGACGACGCGGCCCCAGTTTGCGTCCTCGCCGGCGATGGCGGTCTTGACCAGCGGCGAGTTGGCGATCGACAGTGCTATCCTGCGCGCCGACGCATCGCTGGTTGCGCCCTCGACGGTGATGCTGATGAACTTCTGCGCGCCTTCGCCGTCGCGGACGACCTGCTGCGCAAGATCGGTGCAGACCTGCGTCAGCGCCGCCTGGAGGGCATCGGCGCCGGGTGACTCGCGGCTGCTGATTGCGGTGTTGCCGGCGGCGCCGGTGGCGAAGGCGAGCAGCGTGTCGCTGGTCGACGTGTCACCATCGACGGTGATCGCGTGGAAGCTGCGGCTGGCGGCGGCAACAAGCATTTCCTGAAGCAGGGCGGGAGCGATCACGGCGTCGGTGAAGACGAACGCCAGCATCGTTGCCATGTCGGGCGCGATCATGCCGGATCCCTTGGCGATGCCGACGACGTGGACGGTGCGGTCGCCGACGATCGCGCTCGCGCCGGCGCCCTTGGCAAACGTGTCGGTCGTCATGATCGTCGAGGCGGCGTGCAGCCAGCTCGCGTCCGATCCGACGGACAGTTTCGAATAGGCCTGGCGCAGACCGTCGCGGGCCTTGTCCTGGGGCAGCGGCACGCCGATGACCCCGGTCGATGCCAGGAATACCTCCTCGCGCGCGCAGCCGGTCTCGGCCGCGACGATGTCGATGATCATGTCGCAGGCGGCGCTGCCGCGCCGGCCCGTGAACGCGTTGGCGTTGCCGGCGTTGACGACAAGCGCGCGCGCGCGGCCCCGTGCCAGTGCGCGGCGGCACCACTCCACCTCGGGCGATGGGCATTTCGATGTCGTGGTGAGTCCGGCAACCACGGTTCCCTCGGCGAATTCGGCGAGCAGCAGGTCGGCGCGATCCCAGTTCTTGTACTGAGCGCGCGCCGTCGCCAGACGGACGCCGGCGATGTCCGGCAGCTTCGGGAATTTCGTGGGCGCCAGCGGCGAACGGTTTTCCATGCGGTACCCCTGCGAGCCGAAATCAGTCCGCCAATGCCCCTCGCCGGCCCAACTTGCAAGCCATGCAAGTGCCGCTTGGTCGGTACCAAGAAAGGCTTGTTTGGCAATCCGGATGGCTGGGCCCATGTTGGGCGCATGGCGATGGGCAGGATCCTTCTGGTCGGTGCTGGTCCGGGCGATCCCGACCTGCTGACGCTGCGCGCGGTGCGCGCGCTCGGCATGGCGGATGTGGTCGTCCACGACGGCCTCGTCGACCCGCGTGTGCTCGACCTTGCCCCGGCAGGCGCGCGGCGGATCAGCGTCGCCAAGCGCCGCGCGCGCCATACCATGCCGCAGGAGATGATCGGCGCGCTGCTGGTTGCCGAGGCGCGCGCCGGCAACGTCGTCGTCCGGTTGAAGGGCGGCGACCCGTTCATCTTCGGCCGCGGCGGCGAGGAGGCGGAGGCGGCGCGCGGGGCCGGCGTGCCGGTCGAGGTGGTCCCCGGCGTTTCGTCGGCGCTTGGCGCGGCGGCGGAGGCGCAGATGCCGCTCACCCACCGCGACCATGCCTCGGTGGTCAGTTTCGTCGCTGGTCAGTGCAAGGGGCTGGGGGAGCAGAACTGGGCGGGGCTTGCCGGCCATGGCCGCACGCTCGTCATCTTCATGGGCGTGGCAACCGCCGCCGCCATTGCCGAGAAGCTGATTGCCGACGGTCTCACGCCCGATGTGCCGGTGGCCATCCTTGAACGCAGCACCCTGCCGGGCGCGCGTGTCATCCGTGGGCTGCTTGCCGACCTCGATGGGCTCGTCGGCCGCAACGCCGTGACGTCGCCGGCACTGATCGTCGTTGGCGCCGTCGCGGCGCTAGGCGCTGACCGCGAACTGCGCTTGCTGGAGCACCACGCATGAAGCTCCTGACCGGCAACGACCTCAAGACCGGCGACGTCATCTGGTGGACGGGCGAGACGTGGAGCCGCCACGTCGCCGAGGCCGCCGACGTCGACGGCCACGGCGAGGAGATCGCGGCACGCGAGGAGGCGGCGCGGCGGGTGAACGCTCCCTACGTCATCGACGGCGTGATGACCGGTGCCGGTCCGCAACCCTGCCACATCAAGGACCGGATGCGCGCCGTCGGCCCGTCGGTCCGCCCCGACCTTGCATTGGTGCGCGACCCCAACGCGGGAAGCTGGACGATATGAGCCTTTCAAACATTGACAAAAACCCGCTCATCCCGAGCGAAGTCGAGGGACGCAGTAAGGGCAGTGCGTCCCTCGACTTCGCTCGGGATGAGCGGGTTGGTGGAATCGGCTGATGTACCAATACGACCACTACGACCAGGCCATCGTCGACGCCCGCGTCGCGGAGTTCCGCGATCAGGTCGAACGCCGCCTCGCCGGCGCCATCACCGAGGACCAGTTCAAGCCGCTCAGGCTTATGAACGGCCTCTATCTGCAGTTGCACGCCTATATGCTGCGCGTCGCCATTCCCTATGGCACGCTGAGCTCGGCGCAGATGCGGATGCTCGCGCACATCGCGCGCCGCTACGACCGCGACTACGGCCATTTCACCACGCGGCAGAACATCCAGTACAACTGGATAAAGCTCGAACAGGCACCCGACATCCTCGCCGACCTCGCCAGCGTCGAGATGCATGCCTTCCAGACCTCGGGCAACTGCATCCGCAACATCTCGTCGGACCAGTTCGCCGGCGCCGCCGCCGACGAGGTCGCCGACCCGCGGCCGTGGGCGGAGCTGCTGCGCCAGTGGTCGACCTTGCATCCGGAGTTCAGCTTCCTGCCGCGCAAGTTCAAGATCGCGGTGATCGCCAGCCCCACTGACCGCGCAGCGATGCGCCTGCACGACATCGGCGTCGAGCTGGTACGGAACGATGCCGGCGCGCTCGGCTTCAAATACTACGTCGGCGGTGGCATGGGCCGCACGCCGATGGTGGCGCCGCTGATCCGCGAGTTCCTCCCCGCCGAACACTTTCTCAGCTATTCAGAGGCCGTGCTGCGCGTCTACAACCGCTACGGCCGCCGCGACAACATCTACAAGGCGCGCATCAAGATCCTCGTCAACGACCTCGGCGCGGAGGAGTTCGCGCGCCAGGTCGAGGAAGAATGGCAGGCGCTGCGCCCGCTGGCGCTCGACGCGCCCGCCGCCGAAATCGAGCGGATCGGCCGCCACTTCGCTCCCCCCGCGTTTGACCCTGCGGCGGACGATTCGCTCGACCTGTCCGACCCCGACTTCGCCGCGTGGGTGCGCCAGAACGTCGCCCAGCACAAGGCGCCGGGCTATGCCATTGCGACGATCAGCCTGAAGCCCGTCGGTGGCATCCCCGGTGACGCCTCGTCGGCGCAGATGGACCTCGTCGCCGACCTTGCCCAGCGCTACAGCTTCGACGAGGTGCGGGTGACGCACGCGCAGAACCTGGTGCTGCCGCACGTGCGCAAGGCGGACCTTTACGCCGTGTGGCAGGCGCTCGCCGCCGCCGGCCTCGCGACGCCCAACCTCGACCTTGTCAGCGACATCATCGCCTGCCCGGGGCTCGACTATTGCAGCCTCGCCAATGCGCGCTCGATCCCGGTCGCGCAGCGCATCGCGCAGCGCTTCGCCGACCTCGGCCGCCAGCGCGACCTCGGCGAACTCAAGATCAAGGTGTCGGGTTGCATCAACGCCTGCGGCCACCACCACGCCGGGCACATCGGCATCCTCGGCGTCGACCGCAAGGGCGAGGAGAACTACCAGCTGCTGCTCGGCGGCTCGGGCGCGGAGGATGCGAGCCTTGCGAAGATCATTGGACCCGGCTTCAGCCAGGACGGCGTTGTCGACGCGGTCGAGACGGTGATCGAGACCTACCGCAAGCTGCGCTCGCCGGGCGAACGCTTCCTCGACACCTACCGCCGCGTCGGCGTCGAGCCGTTCAAGGAGGCGGTCTATGGCTGACGGGCTGCTCCGTTTCCGCGACGACGACGCGGCGCAGGAACCGGCGGTGACGATTGAGGCGTTCCTCGACCAGTCGAACGCCGGCGCGGTGCGCATCGAGGCGGGCGACGACGTCCGCCAGCTGATCCCCATGCTCGACCGCCTGCGCCTCGTCGAGATTTCCTTTCCGAGCTTCCGCGACGGCCGCGGCTATTCGGCGGCGCGCATCCTGCGCGAGGCCGGCTACACCGGCGAGCTGCGCGCCGCCGGCGACGTGCTTGTCGACCAGATCGCGTTCATGCGCCGTTGCGGCTTCGACAGTTTCGCGCCCGCAGCGGCGATTGACGAGGCCGCGCTCGAACGCGCGCTCGGCCGTTACGCGCATGTCTACCAGAAGGCAGCCGACGGGCGCTTACCCGTCTGGGCGCTGCGGCATGGCTAAGGCGGCGCGCGTCGTCGACCGGCTCGATGTCGGCTTCACCGACGCCGACGCGGCACGGCTGAACAGCCGCTACGAAGGGGCAACGACGCTCGACGTCATCCGCGCGCTGCTCATCGAGATCGCGCCAGGCGAGACGGCCATCGTCTCCTCGTTCGGGACGGAGTCCGCGGTTTTGCTTGACCTGGTCGCCAGGATCGACCCGGCGGCTCCGGTGATCTTCCTCGACACGCTGAAGCTGTTTCCGGAAACGCTGCGCTACCGTGACCGGCTGATCGAGCGGCTCGGCCTCACCGGCGTGCGCACCGTCCAGCCCGACCCGGCGCTGCTCGCCAAGCGCGATGCCAATGATCTGCGCTGGTCCTATGATCCCGACGGCTGCTGCGAGATCAGGAAGGTGATCCCGCTTGCCGCCGCGCTCGACGGCTTCACCGCGTCGATCAGCGGCCGCAAGAGCTTCCAGTCGGCGACGCGCGCGGCGCTGCCGCTGTTCGAGATCGACGGCGGCCGGCTGAAGCTCAATCCGCTTGCCAATTGGACCAAGGCCGATCTCGACCACTGGTTCGAGGCGAACGACCTGCCCCGCCACCCGCTCGAGAAAGACGGTTATCTGTCGATCGGCTGTCGGCCCTGCACGACGACGGTGCAACCTGGCGAGGATGTGCGCGCGGGCCGCTGGCGCGGCTGGGACAAGGTCGAATGCGGGATCCATACCGACCTCAGCGAGCTGCCGAGCTTCTGATGCTTTGCATGCGGGCGTCGCCGTGGCATCGAGGTGGCCGATGCAGCAGCTGCCGATCTTCCTCAACCTTGCCGGTCAGCCTGTGCTGCTGGTCGGCGACGGCCCCGCCGCTGACGCCAAGCGCCGGCTGATCGAAGCCGCCGGCGGGATCATCGTCGGCGACGGGCCGGCGCGGCTTGCGTTTGTCGCGATCGACGACGCAGGCGAGGCCCGGCGGATCGCCGACGCGTTGCGCGCCAGCGGCATTCTGGTCAACGTCGTCGACAGGCCGGCGCTCTGCGACTTCACCATTCCGGCAATCGTCGATCGCTCGCCAGTTACGGTTGCGATCGGCACCGGTGGCGCTTCGGCCAGCCTTGCCAAGGCGCTGCGCGAACGGCTCGAGGCGCTGTTGCCGGCGGCGCTCGGCCGGCTTGCTGCACAACTGTCGGCGGCGCGTGCGCGGCTGGTCGAGCGCTTCCCCGATGTGGCCGAACGCCGCCGCGCGCTCGATGCCATGCTGGCGCCGGGCGGCGCGCTCGACCCGCTTGCCGACCCGGGCGACATGCAGGCCGCGATCGACGCCGCGGTCGCGCCCGCGGCCAGCCGTCATGCCGTTGTCGTGGTCGACAGCGATGATCCCGACGATCTCCGCCTGTACCAGCTGCGCCTGCTGGCTCAGGCCGATGCCATCGTCCGCGATGGTGATGTCGCCGATGCCATCGTCGCCCGCGCGCGTCGTGACGCGGTTCGGCTGGACCCGGCTGACGTATCGAGCGCCAGCGGTCTTGTCGTAACTATCCGGCGGCGACCGGCACCATGACCGGCCGCAGCTTTGTCTATGCAATCGACGATGCCGGCGCGGCGACGCGGCTGCCGCTGGCAACGCGGAGCGGCGACGCCGTTTGCGCGCTGCTTTGGCGGCATGTCGATGGCAGCGAACCCGGCTATGAAAAATGGCTCGGCGACATTGCCGAACTCGACGGACCTGTGCTCGAGGCCTTGAAGGCGAGCGAGACG
>CAYVVV010000069.1:0-12250 GCA_964455325.1 uncultured Sphingosinicella sp.
TGATCTCGCTCGGACTCCTCGACCGCACGTCCGACGAGTCGGGTGGCGGGTTGGGCGAAGAATCCGACGAGACGTCGATCGGAACGGACGGGTCGTCGGCTGACTCGAGCGATCCGGGGACCGCACCGTCGATCGTCCGCAGCTGTTTGCCACCACCGTCGCCTATGTCGAACAGGTCGACAAGATTTCCCGGCGCCGCCGCGCCCGCTTCGCCAACCGCCGTCCGGAACGATCCGTTCGCCGCCATGATCGTTCCCGACTGGTCGGCCATCACCGCCATCAGCCCGGCCTGTCCCAGCCAGACGCCGACCGGTCCTTCGAGCATCGCCCGCGTGTCGTCGATGGCCTTGTCGGTGCGGCTGCGCCGTAGCGTCCAGATCAGGTGCGACTTGCCTGCGTCGGCCGACCGCACCGAGATGCGCATGCGGCGGCGCGCGCCGTCAATACGCTGATCGAGATCGATGAAGCCGTTACCATCGCGCAGCGCCTGCTCGGCGACGTTGGCGAGCGACGCGCGCGTCTCCTCATCGCTACCGGCAAGCTCGAGCGGTGACGGATAGCCGCCACAGCGGGCGCCGTAGGCGGCGTTCGCGCAGACGAGGCGTCCGCCGGCGTCGGTCACCGCCAGCGCGTCGCTGCGCGAATCGAGCGCGGTGCGCACGATCGACCAGTCGATCCCGCCGGCGCCACGCCGCGCCCGTCCCAGCGCCGAGAAATAGCCGACGACGGTGGCAGCCAGGATCAGCCCGGCGTAGAGCGCAGCGATTTCCCATGCCTGCATCGCCCAGGCAATAAGCAGCGTCGAGGCAAGGCCGGCGAGTACCGCGCCGGCGATGACCAGCGCCATGTGCCGCTGCGCGCCGGGCAGCCGCGGCCATTCGATCGGATCGGGCAGATCCGCCGGCTTCATCGGGAACAGGAAGTTGCGGCTGGCCATGTCGATGCTGTTGTTCGCGCTCGCACGCGCCGGGTCAAGTCCGGCGCTTGGCTGCCGCGCCGAGGCGCATGACATAGCCGATGACCTCGGCCACCGCCGCATAATGTTCGAACGGCACCGGCTCGTCGATGTCTACGCTGGCGTGCAGCGCGCGCGCGAGCGGCGGATTCTCGACGATGGCGACGCCGTTGGCGCGGGCGACGTCGCGGATGCGCAGCGCAATGGCGTCGACGCCCTTGGCGACGCATTTCGGCACGGCATCGATACCGTGCGCGTACTTGAGCGCGACCGCGTAGTGCGTCGGGTTCATGATGACGACGCTTGCCGTCGGCACCGCCGCCATCATGCGCTGGCGCGCCTTCGCCTGCCGCAGTTCGCGGATGCGCGCGCGAATCTCGGGCGATCCCTCGGTCTGGCGATGCTCCTCCTTCACCTCCTGCCGGCTCATCATCATCTTCCTGCTGAACGCCGCGCGGCTGTAGAGGATGTCGAGCACGGCGAGCACGGCGACGACCGCAGTGACAGCGATCAGCAGCCGCTGCACGATCGCAGCGGCATGGCGGACCAGCATCGCGACATCGCCCGCGATCAGCGCTTGCAGCCGCTCGGCCTCGGGCAAGGCGACAAAGGCGACGGCACCGCCGACGATGGCGAACTTGGCTACCGTCTTCAGGAACTCGACGAGCCCCTGCATGCTAATCAGCCGCTGCAGCCCAGTGACGGGTGACAGTTTCGACCATTTCGGCCGCAGTCGTTGCCACGCGATCGTCGGCCGGCCACTGGCGAGACCGCCGGCAATCGCGGCGAACGTCAACAGCGCCAGCGTCGGCAGCAACGCCATCGCCAGCATGCCGACGATGCCGCTTGCCATGGCGTGCGCGCCGCCGGGCGATAGCTCGAACGCCTGCGCGTCGCCAAGCAGCAGCGTCAGCGCCGGCACTGCGTCGGCAGCCATCACTCCCAGCGTCGACGCCGTCGCAATGGCCGCGCCGGCGAACATCGCCGCGTGCCGCGTTTCGGCAAAGCGGGCGACATTGCCCTTCGCCCGTGCGTCGTCGAGACGCTTCTGCGTCGGCTGTTCGGTCTTCTGCGATTGGTCGGTGGTTTCCTCGGCCATGCGCTAGACCCCGAAGCCCGCCAGCGCGTCGCCGAACCACCCGATAAACTGTTGCAGCACCAGCCCCATCGACGCCAGCATCAGCGCGAATGCAATGAGTATGTTGAGCGGCTGCGCAATGAAGAACACCTGCAGCGCTGGCGTCAGCCGCGCCATCAGCCCCAGCCCGACGTTGAAGATGAGCCCGTAAACGAGGAACGGCGCCGCCAGCTGGAGGCCGAGCGCGAAGCTGGCGCCGAGCGCATCGATGGCGAGCGTCGCGAAGTCGCCGGCGTTGAGCGCGCCGCCCGGCGCCATAACCATGTAGGACCGCGTCAGGCTGGCGAAGATCATGTGATGCAGTCCGGCGGCGAACATCAGCACGATGGCGCCGATGGCGAGGAAGCGGCTGACCATCGCCCCCTGCTGCCCCTCTTGCGGGTTGAACAGCGTCGCCGCCGACAGGCCGGCGTTGAGCGCGATCACCGTGCCGGTGAGCGCGAGCGCCGAGAAGAAGATGCGGACGATCGCGCCAAGCGCGAGGCCGATGGCGAGCTCGCCGAGCAACAGGCCGAGGAACGCGGCATCGTTCGCCGGCGCGCCGGGCAGGTGACGCGCGACCGCCGGAAACACGACGAGGCTGATCAGCAGCGCCGCGAGCAGCCGTATGCGCGCGGGCACCTCGCTGTCGCCGATACCGGGGAGCAGCATGAGCACGGCGCCGATGCGCGCGAACACGAGGAAGAAGCCGGCGACTTCGAAGCGCAGCAGCTCGGCCACCGCGCTAGCCTGAAATGATCTGTGCGACGACGAGGTCCATCAGCCCGGACAGCGCCGCACCCATAAGCGGCAGCGCCAGCAGCAGCACCAGGCCCAACGACACAAGCTTTGGAACGAACGTCAGCGTCGCTTCCTGGACCTGCGTCAGCGCCTGGAACAGCGCGATGCCAAGCCCGACGATCATAATCACGAGCAGCGGCGGACCACCGACGAGCAGCAGCACCCAGAATGCCTCACGCGTGAAGTCGAGCGCCTGTTCGCCGGTCATGCCCGCGATCCTATGGCGACATGGTTAACGCGGCGTTAGCCTTAAACGAGGCGGCTCTGCTGCAACGCCGCGGCGATGAAGCCGCGGAACAGCGGGTGCGGGTCAAACGGCTTCGACTTGAGTTCGGGATGGAACTGGACGCCGATGAACCAGGGGTGGTCGGGTCGCTCGACGATCTCGGGCAGTTCACCGTCGGGCGACATGCCGGAAAAGACGAGCCCGCTCTGTTCCAGCGTGTCACGGTAGTGGACGTTGACCTCGTAGCGGTGGCGGTGCCGTTCGGAAATGCGCGTCGCGCCATAGATGCTGGCGACGACGCTGTTGGCGCCAAGCACCGCTGGAAACGCGCCCAGCCGCATGGTGCCGCCGAGGTCGCCGCCGGCCTCGCGCTTCTGTAGCCCTTCGGCGCTCATCCATTCGGTGATGAGGCCGACGACGGGTTCATCGGTGGGGCCGAACTCTGTGGTCGACGCACGGGCAATGCCGGCGAGATTCCGCGCCCCCTCGATGCACGCCATCTGCATGCCGAGGCAGATGCCGAAAAACGGCACGCGCCGTTCGCGTGCGAAGCGGACACTGGCGATCTTGCCCTCGCTGCCGCGCTCGCCGAAGCCGCCGGGGACGAGGATGCCGTGCATCGGCTCCAGCATCGCCGGGTCGGCGCGATCGCCCTCGAACAGTTCGGCGTCGAGCCAGCGGATGTTGACCCTGACGCGGTTGGCGATGCCGCCGTGCACCAGCGCCTCGTGCAGCGACTTGTAGGCGTCCTGCAGCCCGACATACTTGCCCACGACGCCGATGGTGACCTCGCCCTCCGGATTCTGCAGCCGGTCGACGATGTCCTCCCAGCGCGACAGGTCGGGCGCAGGCGCGTCGGTGATGCCGAAAGCGCGTAGAACCTCGGTGTCGAGTCCCTCGGCGTGATACTGCAGCGGCACGGCGTAGATGCTCCTGGCGTCGAGCGCCGGGATCACCGCCTCTTTCCTGACGTTGCAGAACAGCGCGATCTTGGCCCGGTCACCGTCGGGAAGCGGGTGCTCGCAGCGGCAGACGAGCACCTGCGGCTGGATACCGAGGCTGGTCAGCTCGCGCACGCTGTGCTGCGTCGGCTTCGTCTTCAACTCGCCGGCTGCAGCGATGTAGGGAACGAGCGTCACGTGCACGAAGCAGACGTTTTCCGGCCCGATATCGTTGCGCAGCTGCCGGATCGCTTCGATGAAAGGCAGCGATTCGATGTCGCCGACGGTGCCGCCGATCTCGCAAAGCACGAAGTCGAGCCCGTCAGTGTCCGCCTGCGCAAACGCCTTGATCGCGTCGGTGACATGCGGGATCACCTGCACCGTCGCGCCGAGATAGTCGCCGCGACGCTCCCTGGCGATGATCTGCTGGTAGATGCGCCCCGACGTCACATTGTCCGACTGGCGCGACGGCACGCCGGTGAAGCGTTCGTAATGGCCAAGGTCGAGGTCGGTCTCCGCGCCGTCGTCGGTGACGTAGACCTCCCCGTGCTGGTACGGCGACATCGTCCCCGGATCGACGTTCAGATACGGATCGAACTTGCGGATGCGCACGCGAAAGCCGCGCGCCTGCAGCAGCGCCGCAAGGCTTGCCGCCATCAGGCCTTTTCCGAGGCTGGAGACCACGCCGCCGGTGATGAAGATGAACCGCGCCATGGGAGGAGACCTATAGGCGAGGCAAAGCGCGCCGCGCCAGCGATTCGATGGCGCGGCAACGAACCTTGCCGTAACCGTTTATTGGGCCGTCGGAATCTCGTCGCTCGGCGGTGGCGGCGATGGCAGCGCGAACGGCAGGTCATCGCCGGCCGGCGCTGGCAACGGCGATGCAGGCGGCGCGGCGGGAGCCGCCGGTGCCGCCTCGCCGACGAGCGACGTGTCGATCGCGGCCGGCGCCTTGGCGAGGCTGGCGAGCACCGCGAGCAGGATGCTGGTGCCAAGGAAGGTCGCGGCGAGGATCGCCGTGGCGCGCGTCAGGAAGTTGCCGGCGCCGCGCGCGCTCATCAGCCCGCCGGGACCACCCCCGATGCCGAGCGCGCCGCCCTCGCTCCGCTGCAGCAGGATGGTCGCGACCAGCGCGATCGCAATCAGCGTGTGCACGACGAGGACGAACGTCATCAACGAACTGGGCATTGGTCGACCGGTGCCTGCTTTTCGATGGTGGAAGCGGGCACATAGTCGGCCCGGCTGCCGAATTCAAGCGCGGCCCGGCGCGCTTGGCAGGCGATGCCGCTGCCGGCGTACCGCATCTGGCACCGAGATATAGCCGCCGGTTACGCCAGTTATGCCGCCGCGATGATCGGTGCGAAATCGGCAGCCTTCAGGCTCGCGCCGCCGACGAGCGCTCCGCCAACCTCGTCGATGGCAAGGATATCCGCAGCGTTGGCGGGCTTGACCGAACCGCCGTAGAGGATGGGTACACCGCGCCCAGCGTCGCCGTAGCGCGCGACCAGGCGACCGCGGATGTGGCCGTGCATTGCGGCAATGTCGGCGATCGACGGCGTGCGGCCGGTGCCGATCGCCCAGACCGGTTCATAGGCGACGATGACCCCGTCGCGGCCTGCGGGCAGCGACCCGTCGAGCTGTCGCGCGACGACGGCGTCGGCCACGCCGGCATCGCGTTCGTCCTCGGTCTCGCCGACGCAGACGATGACGTCGAGGCCGGCGGCACGTGCGGCGTCCGCCTTCGCCCGCACATCAGCGTCGCGCTCGCCCTGGTCGCTGCGCCGCTCGCTGTGCCCGACGATGACGAAGCTGGCGCCGGCGTCGGCGAGCATCGAAGCCGATACGCAGCCGGTGTGCGCACCGGCCGGGCGGTGATGGCAGTCCTGACCGCCGATCGCGACGCGACGTCCCGCGACCGCAGCAGCAGCAGCGGCAATCAGCGTGAACGGCGGCGCAACAGCGACGCGTACGTGCGCCGGCGCCGCATCCGCCGCCGCGGCGATCACGGCAAGCTCGCCGAGCGACGACATCAGCCCGTTCATCTTCCAGTTGCCGGCGATCAGCATCGGTTTGGGCACGTGTCGGTCTCCGTTTGGCGTCGCCGCAAGCCCCTAGCAAAGCGCGCGGCGTCGCGCCAAGCGTCGCTTGCCGTCCGCTGACCGGCTACCTATACCGACGCACGGCGTCACCCCAAGATCGGTCAAGGCGGCAACGATGATCAGTTTCTTCCGCAGGTTGCTCTCGTCGTGGATCGTGCTTGCGCTGCTCGGGCTGGTCATCGTCGCGTTCATCGTGACCGGTATCGGCGACCCGTTCGGCGGCGGTCCGCCGGCGACGACCGTTGCCGAGATCGACAATCGCGAAATCGCTGATGGCGAGCTCGCCAACCAGTTCGACCGACAGCTGCAGCAGATCCGGCAGGAACAGCCGGGCATTACCGCCGCCCAGGCGATTGAGGCGGGCGCGCTCGAAGGCGTGCTCGAACGCCTGCTCGGCTCACGCGCGCTGATGATCATGGCCGATCGGCTTGGGCTTGGCGCGAGCAAGCGTCAGGTCGACGCCGAGATCACCTCGGTGCCGGCGTTCCGCGGACCCGACGGCCGCTTCAGCGAGGACGTGTTTCGCAGCGTCATCGCCGCGCAGGGACTGAGCGAACCCGCGATCCGCGAGGAAATCGGCGGCGACGTCGTGCGGCGGCAACTGCTCGCGCTCGTCGACACGCCATCGGCGACGCCGCGGACGATCGCAGAACCCTATGTCGCGCTGCAGCTCGAGCGGCGGACGATCAACTTCGGCGCGGTGCCGGCGCAGGCCTTCAGCGTGCCGGCGCCGACCGACGCCGACGCCGAGGCGTTCTACCGGCGCAACATCGAGCAGTTCACCGTGCCCGAGCGGCGGCGGATCAGCTATGCGCTGATCGACCGTGCCGCGATCGCCGCCGGCGTCGTCATCACCGACGCGGCGCTCGCCGACTATTACAAGCGCAACGCCAAGCAGTTCGCCGCGTCGGAACGCCGCGCGCTGCGCCAGGTGGTGCTGCCCGATCGCGCCGCTGCCGACGCGTTCGCGCGTCGCGTCGCCGGTGGCGAGGATTTCGCCAAGGCGGCCGCCGACGCCGGGTTCAGCGGCGATGACACGTCGCTCGGCACGCTCGGCAAGGCCGAACTGGCGACGACGATCTCGGACGCTGTCGCCGACGCCGCGTTCGCCGCCGCGGTGGGGACCGTGACCCAGCCGGTGCAGAGCGATTTCGGCTGGCACGTCGTCCGCGTCGATCGCATCGAAACACAGCCGGCGCGCGCGCTCGCCGACGTCCGCGACGAGATCCGGCCCGCCGTCGCGCGCGAACTCGTCGAGGACCGCGTCGCCGATCTCATCGAGAAAGCCGATGACCTGCTCGCCGACGGCGCCAATCTCGGCGAGGCGGCCAAGGATCTTGGCCTTGCCGTTGTCAAGCTGCCGCCGGTGACCAGCCAGGGCCTGACGCTCGGCCAGGCGCCGGTCCAGCTTGAGGAGCGGGTTCGCCCGGTGATCGAGCGCGCCTTCGCGCACGAGGTCGACGAGGATCTGACGGTCGAGGACATCTCGCCCGAGCTGCACGCGATCATCGATGTCGAGGCGGTGGTACCGCCGACACCGCTGCCGCTTGCCGACGTCAAGGCGCAAGTCCTCGCCGGGCTCCGCTTTGAACGCCAGATGGCCGCCGCGAAGACCGCGGCGGACGCGATCGCAGCGGGCGTCAAGGCCGGACGGCCGATCGCCGCGCTGCTCGCCGAACGCAAGCTGCCGCCGCCGCAGTCGATCACCGCGCGCCGCATCGAGCTCGGCGCCCAGCGCCAGCAGGTGCCGGCGCCGGTCGCGCTCGGTTTCGCGCTTGCCGCAGGTGAGGTGCGCACGATCGCGCAGCCGCAGAGCGGTGCCTGGTTCGTCGTCCAGGTCGCCAGGGTCGAGCCCGGCAACGCCGCCGAGGCGCCTGCGCTCGTCGATTCGATGCGCTCGCAGCTGCGCGAGGCGGCGACGGGAGAGCTGGCGCAGGGCTTCGTCGGCGCAATCATGGCCGACCTGGACGTCAAGCGCTATCCGCAGGCGATCGCGCGGCTGAAGCAGCGCTACACGGGCAGCGGCGACGCCGCGCAGTGAACCGGCCGCGATGATCCTGCCGTCGTTCGCGGATTTCGAGGCGACGTACCGCGGCGGCCGGCCGCAACTCGTCTGGACGCGCCGCATCGCCGACACCGAAACGCCGGTTTCGGCGATGCTCAAGCTCGGCCGCGCCGGGTCGGGCGCGTTCATCCTCGAATCGGTCGAGGGCGGCGCCGTGCGCGGCCGCTATTCGCTGCTCGGCTTCGCGCCCGATCTCGTCTTCCGCGTTCGCAACGGCAAGGCCGAGGTCAATCGCCGCTTCGCCGATGACGCCGAGGCGTTCGAGACGATGCCCGAAGCACCGCTCGACGCGCTGCGCCGGCTGGTCACCGAAACGCGGATGGCGATGCCCGCCGATCTGCCGCCTGCCTTCGCCGGCTTTGTTGGCTACATGGGCTACGAGACGATCGGCCTCGTCGAGCCGGTGCCCGCCGCCGACGCCGACCCGCTCGGCCTTCCCGACATGCTGTTCGTGCGACCGTCGCTGCTGGTGGTGTTCGACCGGCTGCGCGACGAGCTGTTCGTCGCCGCGCCGATCTATCCGGGGCCGGCCGCCGCCGACGCCGCGCACACCGCCGCGATCGAGCGGATCGAAACTGCAGAATCGCGGCTCGCCGGCCCCCTTCCCGCCCTGCCCGCCGCGATACCGGGCGAGGTTGTCATCACCGCCCACACGCCGCCGGCACGCTACGCCGCGATGGTCGCACGCGCCAAGGACTACATCGTCGACGGCGACATCTTCCAGGTGGTGCTGGCGCAACGCTTCTCGACACCGTTCGCGCTGCCGCCGATGAGCCTCTACCGCTCGCTGCGGCGGATCAACCCGTCGCCGTTCCTCTACCTGCTCGACCTGCCCGGTTTCGCGCTCATCGGATCTTCCCCCGAGATACTCGTGCGCGTACGCGGCGGCGAGGTGACGGTTCGCCCGATCGCCGGCACCCGGCCCCGCGGCGCGACGGCGCTCGAGGACGCCGCCAATCGCGACAGCCTGCTCGCTGACCCCAAGGAACTCGCCGAGCACCTGATGCTGCTCGACCTCGGCCGCAACGACGTCGGCCGCGTCGCCGCCGAAGGGTCGGTCGCCGTCACCGAGCGCAATACGGTCGAATTCTACAGCCACGTCATGCACATCGTCTCGAACGTGCGCGGCGAGCTCGCCGCCGGCAAGGACAGCATCGACGCGCTGATGGCGGGCTTCCCCGCGGGCACCGTCTCCGGCGCGCCCAAGGTGCGCGCCATGCAGATCATCGCCGAGCTCGAGCCTGAAAAGCGCGGCCCCTATGCCGGCGGCGTCGGCTACTTCTCGCCCGACGGGTCGATGGACAGCTGCATCGTGCTGCGCACCGCCATCGTCAAGGACGGCGTCATGCACGTGCAGGCGGGCGCTGGCATCGTCGCTGATTCGATCGCTGCCTACGAGCAGCGCGAGTGCGAGGCGAAGGCCGGCGCGCTGATCGCGGCAGCAAAGGATGCGCTGGCGAGGGCCGGCGAGGCTAGTTTCGGGCAGTAGCCGCGCGCTGCAGCTTTTTCTGGCGGCGGCTCGTTGCATCACTTATGGCTGCGCGCGTCATGAGCCGACGCAACCGCATCCTCGTCATCGACAATTATGACAGCTTCACCTGGAATCTCGTCCATTACCTGATGGAACTGGGCGCCGCGGTGGAGGTCGTTCGCAACGACGCCATCTCGGCGGGGCAGGCGCTGTCGTCGGGCGCCGACGCCTTCCTGATCTCGCCCGGCCCGTGCACGCCGAACGAAGCGGGGGTCAGCCTGGACCTCGTCGCGGCCTGCGCCGACGCGCGCCGACCGCTGCTCGGTGTCTGCCTTGGCCATCAGGCGATCGGCCAGCACTTCGGCGGGCGCGTCGTGCGCGGTCACCTGATGCACGGCAAGACCTCGCCGGTCGTCCATGACGGCAGCGGGCTGTTCACCGGACTCCCCTCGCCGTTCACGGCGACGCGCTACCATTCGCTGATCGTCGAGGACATTCCGGCAAGCCTCGTCGTCAACGCCACCAGCGACGATGGCCCCAATGGCGCGGCGGTGATGGGGTTCCGCCATGCCGAGCTTCCCATTCACGGCGTGCAGTTCCACCCCGAAAGCATCGCCACCGAACACGGCCACGACCTCCTTGCCAACTTCATGCGTCTCGCGGGAATTGAGCCGCGGGTCCGCGCCGCGTGAGCGTGCTGCCACCAACGTCGGCGCCGCTCGACGAGGCAGAGGCGCGCGCGGCGTTCGAGGCAATCCTTGACGCCGACGCCGACGATACCGAGATCGCCCGCTTCCTGACCGGCCTTGCCGACCGCGGCGAGACGGTCGACGAGATCGTTGCGGCAGCGCGCGTATTGCGCGCGCGCATGAAAAAGGTCACCGCGCCCGCCGGCGCGATCGACGTCTGCGGTACCGGCGGTGACGGCGCGCACACGCTAAACATCTCGACCGCGGTCGCCATCGTCGCCGCCGCCTGCGGCGTGCCTGTCGCCAAGCACGGCAACCGTGCCGCGTCGTCGAAGTCGGGCGCGGCCGACGTGCTCGCCGCGCTCGGCCTCGACCTCGACCGTGCCTCCGACACTGTCGAACGGTCGCTCGCCGAGATCGGCATCGGCTTCCTGTTCGCGGCGAAGCATCATCCGGTCATGGCGCGCGTCGCCGGTGTCAGGCGTGCGCTCGGCCGGCGGACGATCTTCAACCTCCTCGGGCCGCTCGCCAACCCTGCCGGAGTGCGGCGGCAGCTTGTCGGCGTTCCCGGCCCGCAATGGGTGCAGCCGATCGCCGAGGCGCTGCAGCGGCTTGGCGCGGAGCGCGCCATGGTCGTGCACGGATCGGATGGGCTTGACGAGATCACGGTCACCGGGCCGACACACTATGCCTACCTGGTCAGCGGCACGATATCCGATGGCCTTGTTACCCCGGAAGCGGCCGGCTGCGGCCGTCATGCCGCCAGCGCAATCCGGGGTGGCGAAGCGACGGAGAATGCCGCGGCGCTGACGCGGCTGCTGACCGGTGAAACGGGTGGCTATCGTGATATCGTGCTCATCAACGCCGCCGCCGCGCTGATCGTCGCCGGCCGCGCCGATGGCTGGGCGGCTGGCGTGACCATGACGGCGGACGCGATCGACCGCGGCGCCGCGGCGGCGCTGCTCGACCGCTGGCGGAGGTTCCAATGAACGACATCCTCTCCCGCATCTGCGCGACGACGCGCGCCGAGGTGGCACTACGCAAGGCGGCGCGTTCGGTCGGCGAACTCGACCGGCTGGCGGCATCGCAGTCGCCGCCGCGCGGCTTTCGGGCAGCGCTCGATACCAAGGCAGCGAGCGGCTTCGCGCTCATTGCCGAGATCAAGCGCGCATCGCCGTCGAAAGGGCTGATCCGCGCCGACTTTGACCCGCGCGCGCATGCCCGCGCTTATGCCGCGGGCGGCGCAGCTTGCCTGTCGGTGCTGACCGACGCGCCTTATTTCCAGGGCAGCGACGACGATCTGGTCGCTGCGCGCGCCGCGTGTGACCTGCCCGTCATCCGCAAGGATTTCATGGTCGACCCGTGGCAGGTGGCGGAGGCGCGCGCGATCGGCGCCGACGCCATTCTCGTCATCATGGCCGCCGTCGACGACAGCCTCGCCGCCGAGCTTGAAGCAGCGGCGATCGAACGTGGCATGGACGTGCTCGTCGAGACGCACGACGAGCGCGAGCTTGACCGGGCGCTGCACCTGAGGTCGCGGCTGATCGGCGTCAACAATCGCAATCTCAAGGACTTCAGCGTCGATTTTGCGCGCACGTACGGCCTTGCCGGTCGCGCGCCCGCCGGCTGCACGTTCGTTGCCGAAAGCGGCCTCAACACGCACGCCGATCTCGTCGCCATGGCCGGACATGGCGTCCGCTGTTTCCTTGTCGGCGAATCGCTGATGCGGCAGGATGATCTTGAGGCCGCCACCCGGCGGCTACTGGAGGGCTGATGGCACTGACGCATCTCGACGCAGCCGGCAAGGCGCGCATGGTCGACATCTCTGAAAAGACGCCGACCGCGCGCACGGCCCTGGCCTGGGTGCCGCCCGACGCGCTCTGGCC
>CAYVVV010000070.1:0-12216 GCA_964455325.1 uncultured Sphingosinicella sp.
CTTTCATCGCCATCAACATGGCGGCGATTCCGCGCGAGCTCATCGAATCGGAACTCTTCGGCCACGAACGCGGCGCCTTCACCGGTGCGCAGCAGCGATCAGCCGGCAGGTTCGAGCAGGCACAGGGCGGCACGCTGTTCCTCGATGAAATCGGCGACATGCCGATGGAGGCGCAGACGCGGCTGCTGCGCGTCTTGCAGTCTGGCGAATTCACCACCGTTGGCGGCACGCGCCCGATCCGCGCCGACGTGCGGATCATCTCGGCGACCAACAAGGATCTGCGGCGGCTCGTCGATGCCGGGTTGTTCCGCGAGGACCTGTTCTACCGGCTCAACGTCGTCCCGATCCAGCTGCCTTCGCTGCGCCAGCGTGCCGATGACATCGCCGAGCTGACCAACCATTTCCTGCGCCGGGCGGCGGCTGAGGGACTGCCGGCGAAGTCGATCGCACCCGATGCCGTGCTGCGGCTGCAGCAACACGACTGGCCCGGCAATGTCCGCGAGCTTGAAAACCTGATCCGGCGGCTTGCCGTGCTTGAGCGGGGTGACGTCATCTCCGCCGCCAGCGTCAATGAGGGCCTGCGCTCCGAACGCACGCCATCGGCGGTGCGCGCCGATGGCAGCGGGCAGGGGCTGGCGGCGTCGGTCGAATCGCACCTCGCGCGCTACTTCGACACGTTCGGCGACGATCTGCCGCCCGACGGACTCTATGACCGCGTGCTCGCCGAGGTCGAAAAGCCGCTGCTCCTGCTCAGCTTGGCAGCGGCACGCGGCAACCAGATCCGCGCTGCAAAGCTGCTCGGAATCAACCGCAACACCTTGCGCAAGAAGCTGACTGAGCGACGCATCGACCCGGCACAACTGCGTCCGGGCATCCGCGGCCAACGCTGACGCCTTGATCTTGTCGCATTCGGGCCGCAACTGTGTGTTTGCGGCAACACACAAAGCCGCTAAAGGTTAACGCGACATGCCCAACCGCCGCACAGCGCCGATCTCGCGCCGCCGCCGATTGCGGCGCGTGCTGAGTCGCTGGGTTTCGCGTGTCGATCTCTACCCGCGCTTAGAAATCGGTCTGGCGCTTGCGGCGGTGGCCATCGGTCTTGTCAGCTATCTCGCCCTGACCGACGTCGTGCTGCCCGGCGCCGATACGCCGTCGGGGCGCACGCTGCTGCTCGTCGTCAACCTCGTGCCGCTGATGGCGCTGCTGGTGCTCATCGGTCGGCGCCTCGTCATCCTCTACGCCAATCGTCAGCGCGGCCTTGCCGGGGCGCGCATGCACGTGCGGCTGGTCGCGCTGTTTTCGATGATCGCGGCGGTGCCGACGGTGCTCGTCGTCGTCTTCGCGTCGCTGTTCTTCCAGTTCGGAACGCAGTTCTGGTTTTCCGAGCGCGCCCGCACGGTGCTCGAAAACGCCGAGCAGGTGGCGCAGTCCTATGTCGAGGAAAACAAGCAGCGGATCGTCGCCGACATCGAGGCGATGGCGAGCGACCTGCGGGAATATGCGGCGACCTATGGGCTTCAGTCGCGATCCTTTGCCGATGGCCTTGCGTTTCAGGTGGCCGCGCGCAACCTCAGCGAGGCAAGCGTCTTTTCGGTGGGGCGCGGTGACTACGCGGTCCATGCCGCTGTGGCGATGTCCGATCCGCCACTGACGCAGCGTATCCTGCCGGCCGACGTCGCGCGGGCGCGGTCGGGCGAGGTCAGCGTGCTCGTCAGCGCCGCTGACCGCGTCGAAGCCGTCGTGCGGATCGACCCGCAACTCGACCGATACGTCTATGTCAGTCGCAATGTCGATCCCGCCGTGTTGCAGTCGGCGCAGCGCGCGGAGGGCGCGATGGCCGAATATGGCGCGCTGCTCGAACGGTCGCGCAGCCTGCAGTGGCAGTTCAACTTGGCGCTGTTCGTGGTCGCGCTGCTCATTCTCGCCGCGGCGATCCTGTCGGCACTGTGGCTCGCCAACCGGCTGGTCACCCCGATCGGGCGCCTCGTCCGCGCCGCCGACCGCGTTGGCGCCGGTGATCTGTCGGCGCGCGTCAACGTCCGCGACAGCCCCGACGAGCTCGGTGCGCTGGCGCGTACCTTCAACCGCATGACGCGGCAGCTTGAGACGCAGACGAAGGCGTTGCTCCGCGCGAACGAACAGCTCGATGCCCGGCGTCAGTTCATCGAGGCGGTCGTGTCGAGCGTCTCGGCGGGCGTGATCTCGATCGACGAGGACGGCAAGGTCCGCCTTGCCAGCCGGTCCGCCGCCGAGCTGCTCGAGATGGCCGAGGCCAATCTGATCGGCGCGCAGATCGCCGTCGCCGTACCCGAATTTGCGGCCTTGCTCGACGAGACGCGGCTGCACGGACAGGCAAGGGGACAGGTGCGCATCGTCCGCGGCCACGACGTGCAGACGCTGCTGGTGCGCATGGGCCGCGTGTCGGGTGACCGCCGCGGCTATGTGCTGACGTTCGATGACATCACCCAGCAGCTGTCCGACCAGCGGCGCGCGGCGTGGGCCGACGTTGCTCGCCGCATCGCGCACGAGATCAAGAATCCGCTAACACCGATCCAGCTGTCGGCCGAACGCCTGCAGCGCCGTTATGGCAGCAAGATCGCCGAGGACGGTGACACCTTCCGCAGCCTGACCGAAACCATCGTCCGCCAGGTCGGCGATCTGCGGCAGATGGTCGACGAATTTTCCTCGTTCGCGCGTATGCCGAAGCCCGTTTTCCGGCGCGAATCGCTACAGGAGATCGCCCGCCAGGCGATGTTCCTGCAAGAGGTTGCGCACAGCGACATCCGCTTCGAACTCGACGTGCCGCCGGGCTTGCCGGCAATCATCTGCGATCGTCGGCAGATCGCGCAGGCATTGACCAACCTGCTGAAGAATGCCGCGGAATCGATCATGGCACGGCGCCAGTCCGAGCCGGCGGCCGGGCTCATTCGGCTGCACGCGGCGCTTCGCGACGACGATCATTTGCAGCTGTCGATCGTCGACAACGGCATCGGCCTGCCCGCCGAACTCGGCGATCGCCTGACGGAACCCTACGTCACGACGCGCGCTCGGGGCACGGGTCTCGGCCTTGCGATCGTCAAGAAGATCATCGAGGAACATGATGGTAGCCTGGCGATCGCCAACGCCGACGGCGGCGGCGCAATCGTCACCATCTGTTTCAATCTGCGGGCTTTGCGCGAGCGCCTCGCCAGCGACGATGCTCCAGTCGTTGCCGGCGTCGCGGTCGCTTCACGGTGAGGGTGGCGTGTGGCGCTTGACATACTGATCGTCGATGACGAGGCCGACATTCGCGAGCTGATCGCAGGAGTGCTCGAAGACGAGGGCTACGAGACGCGCACGGCAGCGGACAGCGACAGCGCGCTCGCCGCGATCAGCGAACGACGGCCAAGCCTCGTCGTGCTCGACATCTGGCTGCAGGGATCGAGGCTCGACGGCATCGAACTGCTCGAGATCATCAAGCAGCGCAGTCCCAATCTGCCCGTCGTCATCATTTCAGGCCACGGCAACATCGAGACCGCGGTGGCCGCGATCAAGCGCGGTGCCTACGACTTCATCGAGAAACCGTTCCAGGCGGACCAACTGATCCTCGCCGTCCAGCGTGCAACCGAAATCGAGCGGCTGAAGCGCGAGAACGAGGAGTTGCGCGGACGTGCCGGCATCGACGCCGAACTGACCGGCTCATCGGCACCGATCAGCGCCGTGCGGGCGACGCTGAAGCGCGTTGCGGTGACTGGCAGCCGCGTTCTCATCGCCGGTCCGCCGGGTTCGGGCAAGGAGGTTGCCGCACGTCTGCTGCACCAGTGGTCACCGCGCGCCGAAGGCCCCTTCGTCGTCGTCGCCGCCGCCCGCCTGCACCCCGACCGCTTCGAGGAGGAGCTGTTCGGCCGCGAGGAGGATGGGCAGCCAGTGCGCATCGGCCTGTTCGAGCAGGCGCACGGCGGCACGCTGTTCCTCGACGAGGTTGCCGACATGCCGCCGCCAACGCAGGCGAAGATCCTGCGCGTGCTGACCGAGCAGATGTTTCAGCGCGTCGGCGGCACGCGCAGCGTCAAGGTCGACATCCGCGTCGTCAGCGGCACGTCGCGCGACCTTGGCGCCGAAATCGCCGCCGGACGTTTCCGCGAGGATCTGTTCTATCGCCTGAGCGTCGTGCCAGTGCAGCTGCCGTCGCTTGAAGAGCGGCGCGAGGACATCAGGCAACTTGCCGAAGACTTTCTCGCCAAGATCACCGCCGAGCGGCGTATCCCGACGCCGACGATCAACGATGATGCGATGGCGGCGTTGCAGGCCTATGACTGGCCCGGCAACGTGCGCCAGCTACGCAACATCATCGAGCGCACGCTGATCCTGATGCCGGTCGACCGTAGCGGCAGCATCGAGGTCGACATGCTGCCGCCGGAGATCACCGCCGAGCCGGCGAAACTGATTCCGAACGAAGCCGTGCGCTCGATTATGGGAACGCCGCTTCGCGAGGCGCGCGAGTCGTTCGAGCGCGAATATCTTAGGGTGCAGATTCGTCGATTTTCCGGGAACATTTCGCGCACCGCGGTCTTTATCGGCATGGAGCGCTCGGCGCTCCACCGCAAGCTGAAGGCGCTCGGCCTCAGCGAACCGGCGCGCGGCGAGGAAACGGATGGGGCGACGGAGACTTGACGTGGCGCTGCGCTACCCCAATTAATGCTGCGCCGTCGCGGCAATCCGGCGGCAGAACCGAAACGAGGGGGACATGGCGGATAAGGCCAATAATCTTCAGGACGTGTTCCTGAACGCCGTCCGGAAAGGAAAGACGCCAGTGACGATGTTCCTCGTCAATGGCGTGAAACTTCAGGGTGTTATAACCTGGTTTGACAATTTTTCTGTACTGTTGCGACGCGATGGGCATTCGCAGCTCGTCTACAAGCACGCCATTTCAACGGTGATGCCGGCAAGCCCGGTGCAGCTGTTTGAACCGGGCAAGGACGGCGACGACGATTGACAGCCGATGATCGCGGCGATGCCGTGCAACCGCGCAGCCGCCGGCGCAAGGCGCTGCATGGTTTCGGCACGCATGCCGATAGGCGCGGCGTCATCCTGGGCACGCCGGCGCTTGTCGTGCTGCCGGATCTTGTCGGGCGCAGCGGTGCCGTGGCGGCGCGCGATCCCGATGCCCGGCTCGCCGAGGCGTGCAGCCTCGCCAGTGCGATCTCGCTCAAGATTGTCGGCACCCTCGTGTTGCGCGTACGCACGCCGAAGCCGGCAACATTGTTCGGCGCCGGCCAGGTCGAAACCATTGCCGCGCGCGTCGCCGATAGCGGCGCCGACCTCGTCGTCATCGATGGCACCTTAAGCCCGCTGCAACAGCGCAACCTTGAAAGCGCAACGGGCGCCAAGGTCATCGACCGCACCGGACTCATCCTAGAGATCTTCGGTGAGCGTGCCGCGACGCGCGAAGGCACGCTGCAAGTCGAGCTGGCACACCTCGGCTATCAGGCTGGCCGGTTGGTGCGATCATGGACGCATCTTGAACGTCAGCGCGGTGGCTTTGGCTTTCTGGGTGGTCCCGGCGAGACGCAGATCGAGACCGACCGGCGGCTCATTCGCGAACGCATCGCCAAGCTGCGGCGCGAGCTTGAGGACGTGTCGCGGACCCGCGACATCCAGCGCCGCCGCCGCAAGCGGGCGCCTTACCCGATGGTTGCACTGGTCGGCTATACCAATGCCGGCAAGTCGACGCTGTTCAACCGCCTGACCGGTGCTGACGTCATGGCAGCAGACCTGCTGTTCGCGACGCTCGATCCGACGATGCGCGCGATCGAACTGCCGGGCATCGACAAGGCGATACTGTCGGACACGGTCGGGTTCGTCTCCGAACTGCCGACGATGCTCGTCGCCGCCTTTCGCGCGACACTCGAGGAGGTGGTCGAGGCCGATCTCATCGTCCATGTCCGCGACATCGCGCATCCCGACAGCGAGGCGCAGCGGCGCGACGTGCATGACGTCCTGAAGGAACTCGGGGTCGTGCCGAATGCCGGCAGACCTATCATTGAGGCGCTCAACAAGGTTGATCTGCTTGATCCGGCCGCGCGCGCCGTGCTCGACGTTCCGGTCGGCAGCGCACTCATCTCGGCGACAAGCGGGGAGGGGGTTGACGCGCTTCGCCGCCTGATCGCCGAGACGTTGCTGCGCGATGCGCGCGTGGCCCAATTCGTCGTGCCCGCCGCCGATGGCCGGCGTATCGCCTGGCTCGAGCAGCACGGGCTGGTGCTGAAGCGCCGCACGCGCGGCGAACAGGTGGAGCTTCAGGTACGCCTCAGCCCGGAGGAGCGGGCGCGCTTCGACGCGCTACGCTGACGCGCCGGCCTTGATGCGCTGCCACATCGTCTCCAGCTCAGCGATATCATAGTCTTTGAGCGGCCGGTCGGCGATTGTCTCGATGGCACGAAAGCGGCGTTCGAACTTGCTGTTGGCACGCCGCAGCGCGGCCTCGGCATCGACGCCATGATGGCGCGCATAATTGACCACGGCAAACAGCAGGTCGCCGATCTCCTCGGCGCGTCCGGCGTCATCGGCGGCAGCGACCTCGGCGAGCTCCTCGTCGATCTTGGCGCGCGGACCCGATGCGTCGGGCCAGTCGAAACCAAAGCGCGCGGCACGCCGCTGCAGCTTCTGCGCGCGCATCAGCGCCGGCAGCCCGAGCGCGACGCCATCAAGCGTGCCGCCGTTGCGCTCGGCGGCCTTCATTGTTTCCCACGCCTCGGTCTGTGCGGCGGCACTGTCGACGCGAGCGTCACCGAAGACGTGCGGGTGGCGCGCGAGCATCTTGTCGGCAATGCCCGAGACAACGCCGGCGAGGTCGAAATGCCCGGCCTCGGCTGCCATCTGTGCGTGGAAGACGACCTGCAGCAGCAGGTCGCCGAGTTCACCCTTAAGCTCGTCCATGGCACCGCGCTCGATCGCGTCGGCAACCTCATAGGCTTCCTCGATCGTGTACGGGGCGATGCTGGCGAAGGTCTGTTCAAGATCCCACGGGCAGCCGCCGTCGGGCGCGCGCAGCCGCGCCATGATGGCAGCAAGACGGTCAAGCGCGAGGGCGGCGGATGTTGGCGAAGGTGGCACGGAGTCGATGTTGGTCATAGGTCGATAATATATATTATGTTAAATCATGGACAGGATCAGCGTGCCGTTCTCGACGCGCCAACCGGGCAGCGCATTGAGGAAACGCATGCCGAGCAGGTTCTCGCCCAGCGCGCCGGCATTGACGCTGGCCGGCACGTTGTCGAGGCGGATGCCGCCGACATCGAGCCGGTCGAGCCGCACGCCGGCGACGCGCACGTCGGCGTTCGCGGTCGCGGCAACGCCGTCGTAGACAAGACCGGTGAAGCCGAGCCGCGCCGCCGTCGCCCGCGTCAGCACGATGTCGGTCGCCCCGGTGTCGACCATGAACAGCACGTCATCGCCATTGACGCGGGCGCGCACGTAGAAATGGCCGTCGTCGCGCGCGGTCACGCGCACCTCGCTGGCGCTCGACACCGGCGCCGCCGGATCGACCGCGCCGCGGATCGCCGGCCATTGCGCCACCAGCAGGATGAGCCCGCCGAAGATGACAATCCAGCCGAGCGCCATCTGCAGCGACCTGGCAAAGCCGATGCCGCGCAGCCGCGGAATGAGGCTCATCAGCACGAGCACGGCGAAGCCCACCGAGGACACCAGCGCGCCTTTCTCGCCGGTGTCGAGCCCGTCGAGCATCTACAGCTCCACCGTCAGCATGTCATAGCCCGGCTCGACACCGGCCGGCAGCGTGCGCGCGAGCGTCGCATAATCCATGGTGTTGTCCATGTGGGACAGAATAGCGCGCCGCGGGCGCAGCTTCGAGATCCATGCGAGCGTCCGGTCGAGATGCGTGTGCGTCGGGTGCGGCTTGCGCCGCAGCGCATCAACGATCCACAGGTCGACACCCTTCACCGCATTGTCAGCGGAAAGCGTCAAGTCACTGATATCCGTGGAATAAGCCATCGACCGGCCGTTGTGGTCGATGCGGAAGCCGGTCGAGCGGATCGGCCCGTGAATCTGCTCGAACGGTGTTACCGTCATCGGCCCGACCGTGAGCCGCTCCGGCAGCACATGCGCGGTGCAGCTTGGCGGATAGCCCTGCCCGCCCTCGAACGCATAGCCGAAGCGCGCCTTCAGCACAGCCCAGGTGTCGGGCGTCGCGTAGCAGTCGACCTGCCGTTTCATCAGGTGGAAAACCTGTCTGAGATCGTCGAGCCCGTGCGAATGATCGGCGTGGTCGTGGCTGTAGAGCACGGCGTCGAGCCGCGTGACGTTGGCGTCGAGCAGCTGTTCCCTGAGATCGGGCGAGGTGTCGATGAGGATGAAATGGCCATCGGCCTCGACGAGCACCGAAACGCGCCGGCGGCGGTTCTTCGGTTCAGCCGGATCGCACTGTCCCCAGTCGTTGCCGATGCGCGGCACGCCCGACGAGGTGCCGCAGCCAAGCACGGTCACCTTCACGGCCGCGCCCTGGCGAACAGGCGATAGAAATTGTCGGTGGTCAGCCGGTCGAGCGCGGCGTAGCCCGTACCGCGCCGGTCGGCGATGAAGGCGGTGGTGTATGTGACGAACGCCGGCTCGCAGGTCATGCCGCGTTTCGGCACCGGCGCCAGGAACGGCGCGTCGGTTTCGACGAGCAACCGCTCATCCGGTATTTCCGTAGCAAAGTCGGCGAGATCGGCGGCGTTCTTGAACGTGACAATGCCCGACAGCGAGATGTAGAAGCCCATGGCCAGCGCCTGCCGGCCGAAATCGGCGCTGGCGGTGAAGCAATGGATGACGGCCGAAAAGGCCCCCTTCCCCATCTCTTCGCCCAGAATGTCGAGCGTGTCCGCCTCGGCGTCGCGCGTATGGACGATGAGCGGAAGCCCGGTATCGCGCGCGGCGGCGATGTGGCGGCGGAAGCTGTCGCGCTGCCGCGCGCGATCGCTCCTGTCGTAATGATAGTCGAGGCCGGTCTCGCCGATGCCGACAACGCGCGGGTGTGCCGCCGCGGCGACCAGCTTCGCCGTCTCGACATCGGAATGGCTGTCGGCCTCGTGCGGGTGGATTCCGACCGAGGCCCAGATGTCCGGCTCGCGCGCGGCGATGCCGATGACGTCATCCCATTCCGATGCACGCGTCGAAATCGCCAGCATGGCGGAAACCCCTGCATCGCGCGCACGGGCGATGACGCCGGCCTGATCCTCGACAAGGCCGGGGTAGTTGAGGTGGCAATGGCTGTCGACGGGCATCAGCCGGCCACCTCGCTGTCCACATAGCGCGGAAAGACCCCTTGCGGCTGGGCAAGGCGAAAGCCAGAGCGGGCGTGCCGCACGTACCAGCCGGCATCCCCGATGCTTGCAAAGTCGCGCTCGCTATCGGCTATACCCATCTGATCCAGAAGGGTTTTTGTTGCCTGCGGCATTACCGGAGAAATGCAAATCGCCAGGTCGCGGATGGCGACAAACAAGGTCGCCAGCACCGCCTTCATCCGCTCCGGATCGGTCTTTTTCAGCGCCCAGGGCGCCTCGGCATCAATGTACTGGTTGCAGGCAAAGACCCCGCGCAACCAGGCCTCGACCGCACCGGACAGGTCGAGCTTGGCGAACCCGTCGCGGAAACAGGCAATTGCCGCGTCAACCTCGTGCCGCAGCGCATGATCCGCGTCATTCCTGCATTCTGCCGGAAGGCAGCCGTCCAGATTCCTGTAAATCTGTGACAATGTCCGCTGCGCGAGGTTGCCGAAGCTGTTCGCGAGGTCGGCATTGGTGCGGTTGACGATGGCGTCGTGGCTGTAGCTGCCGTCCTGCCCGAACGGCACGTCGCGGATGAGGAAATAGCGGAGCTGGTCGACGCCATAGATGTCGGCAAGCTCGATCGGATCGACGACATTGCCAAGGCTTTTCGACATCTTGACGCCCTTGTTGAGCACGAAGCCGTGGCCGAACACCTGGCGCGGCAGCGGCAGCCCCGCCGACATCAGGAACGCTGGCCAGTAAACGGTATGGAAGCGGACGATGTCCTTGCCGATCAGATGGATGTCGGCCGGCCAGTAGCGCCGCCATTCGGGCGTGTCGTCGGGAAAGCCGAGCGCGGAAACATAGGCGGTCAGCGCATCGAGCCAGACGTACATGACATGGCTTTCGTCACCCGGCACCCTGACGCCCCAGTCGAAGCTGGTGCGCGAGACCGACAGATCCTTGAGGCCGCCTCGCACGAACTGCACCATTTCGTTGCGACGGCTCGCCGGTGCAATGAACCCGGGCTGTTTTTCGTACAGTTCGAGCAGCTTGTCCTGATAGGCGGAGAGGCGGAAGAAATAGCTCTCCTCCTCCGTCCATTCGACCGGCGTGCCCTGCGGCGACAGCTTTTCGCCGCCCTCCCCCTCGACCAGCTCGGCGGCGTCGTAATAGGCCTCGTCACGCACCGAGTACCAGCCTTCATAGCGGCCGAGGTAGAGGTCGCCGCTCGCCATCATGCGCCGCCACATCTCCTGACTAGCGCGGTGGTGACGGGCGTCGCTGGTCCGCACGAAGCGGTCGAAGGATATGTTGAGTTTCTGCCCCATCTCACGGAAATAGGCTGACATTTCGTCGGCAAGATCGATCGTCGCACGGCCCGCCGCGCGCGCCGTCTGCGCCATCTTGAGACCGTGCTCGTCAGTGCCGGTGACGAGATACGCGTCGCGGCCCGACAGGCGGTGGAAGCGTACGATGGCATCGGCGGCAATCGCTTCATAGGCGTGACCCATGTGCGGCCGCCCGTTCGGATAGGAAATGGCGGTGGTAATGTAGAAGCGTTCAGCGGTCATGCGTGTGTCAGGCGTTCGAGGTTCGGGCAAGTTCGGCGACATGGCCGGCGAGCTCGAACACCACCGCCTGCGGGTCGTAGGCGAGCGGCACGGCCTCGCCGGCAAGCGCGTGCGCCTTCTCCCACAGCAGCACCGCCTTCGCAAGCGCCGGCCCCGACATGGTTCGCGCCCGCTCGGCAAGGAAGCCGGGGACCAGCTCGACGAACGCCTCGTAACGCGCCTGCGCGGTCTTGCCGGCGAGCGAGCGCGCCAGCGCCAGTACGTCGGCGGTCGCCCCCGACGCCGCCAGCCGTTCGAGCGACGCCGTCAGCGCGCCGATGTCGAGCCCGGCGAAGCGCAGCGCGCGTCCCGGCGCGCCGGCGGCGATGCGGACCAGCGCATCCAATTCTGTGGCGTCGATGCCGGGTCGCTCGGTACGAACGACGGTGCGCACCGCAGCGTCGTCGAGCGGCTGGAAGCGCAGCGTCCGGCAGCGCGACCGGATCGTCGGTAACAATCGTCCAGGACCGTGACTGACCAGCAGAAACAATGTCCTGGCAGGTGGTTCTTCAAGTGTCTTAAGAAGTGCATTGGCGGCCGCCCGACCAAGATCGTCGGCGGCGTCGACGATTACGACGCGCCAGCCGTCGAGGCTGGGCGGCGTCGCGAACATCGGCAGCAGCGCGCGCACCTCGTCGACGCCGATCTCGGCGCGCAGCGCGCCGCGGTCATTCTCGGTGCGCTCGAGCCGGCGGAAGTCGGGGTGGCTGCCCGCCGCGAGCAGCGCCAGCGCTGGATGCCCGGCGCGGCCGCCGAGCCGTTCGCCTTCGCCGCCTGCGAGAACATAACGTGCGGCGGCGGCGGCGAAGCTTGCCTTGCCGACACCCTTCGGCCCGGCCAGCAGCCACGCGTGATGCATGCGCCCACTGTGCCATGCCGCCAGAAATGCCGCCACCGGCTCGTCGTGGCCGACCAGCGTCACCGGGTCACAGCCCGAACCGCGCCGCAACGGCCGCCCAGACGGCCTCGGCCACCGCATCGACGGGTGCGCCGGCGTCGATCAGAACACAGCCGCCATCACCAGCAAATGCACGCATGCGTTCGCGGACACGCGCGTGAAAGGCCGCCGACTCGCCTTCGAAGCGCGCGCTGCCACCGCGCGTCGCAGCGCGGTCAAGTCCGGTCGCGGGCTCGACGTCAAGGATCAGTGTCAGGTCGGGCCAGAGGTCGCCGGTAGCGAAACGGTGCAGCGCGCGCAGTTCGGCCTCGTCGAGGCCGCGCCCAGCACCCTGGTAGGCGAGCGTCGAATGGACGTAGCGGTCGGACAGCACCCATCGCCCCGCAGCAAGCGCCGGCCGGATCAGCCGCGCGACGTGGTCGGCGCGCGCGGCGTTGACCAGCAGCGCCTCGGCGCG
>CAYVVV010000071.1:0-12144 GCA_964455325.1 uncultured Sphingosinicella sp.
TCGACGCAGAAGCTGCTCAATCGCGGCGCGCGGCTTACCGAGCTCTTGAAGCAGCCGCAGTTCAGCCCGATGCCGATGGAAGAGCAGGTGTGCTCGATCTTCGCCGGGGTGAACGGCTACCTCGACGGCATCCCGGTGGCGACGGTCACCCGCTTCGAGGCGGCGCTGCTCAGCGAGCTGCGCGCCAATCACGGCGACGTGCTGAAGGACATCCGTGAGTCGGGCGCGCTTTCGGACGCGACCACGGCAAAGCTGCACGAGGTCGCCAGGGAAGTCGTGCGGACCTTCGCATAATGGCTAGCCTCAAGGCCCTGAAGCTGCGGATCGCGTCGGTGAAGTCGACGCAGAAGATCACCAAGGCGATGAAGATGGTCGCCGCGGCGAAGCTGCGCCGTGCGCAGGAGGCGGCCGAGGCCGGCCGACCCTATGCAAGCCGCATCGAGGCGGTCGTTGCCTCGCTAGGCGCGCGCGTCACGCCGGGTCCGCAGACGTCGAAGCTGCTGACCGGAACGGGCAAGGCCGACACCTACCTTTTCGTGCTCTGCACGTCGGACCGCGGCCTTGCCGGCGCGTTCAACGCCAACATTGTCAAGGCGGCGCGGGCACGCGCGCAGGCGCTGATTGCCGAGGGCAAGACTGTGAAGTTCTACCTTGTCGGCAAGAAGGGCGGCGCAGCGATCCGCCGGCTGTTCCCGGGTACGATTGTCGCGGCGACCGAATTCGCCGGCGTCAAGCAGGTCGGTTTCGAGCATGCCCAGCCGATCGCCGAAGACATTGCCGCGCGCTACGCGGCGGGCGAGTTCGACGTCGCGCTGCTCTATTATGCGAAGTTCAAGTCGGCGCTGGTGCAGGAGCCGACCGAGCAGCAGATCGTTCCCGTCGCCGTCGCCGAGACGGGCGCGGCCGCGGTCTCGGGCGCGACCGAGTACGAGCCGGACGAGGAAGCCATCCTCGCCGACCTGCTGCCCCGCAATCTCGCCGTGCAGGTGTTCCGTGCGCTCCTCGAGAACGCCGCGTCGGAGCAGGGCAGCCGCATGACCGCGATGGACAACGCGACACGCAACGCCGGCGACATGATCAACCGCCTGTCGATCCAGTACAACCGCCAGCGCCAGGCCGCGATCACCACCGAACTCGTTGAAATCATTTCGGGCGCCGAGGCGCTCTAGACCCATCCGTAAGGCAAGGAACGAAGCCATGGCCACCACCAACAACATCGGCCGCATCGCGCAAGTGATCGGCGCCGTCGTCGACGTGCAGTTTGACACCAAGCTGCCGGCGATCCTGTCGGCGCTGGAGACGAGGATCGGCGAGCGCCGGCTGGTGCTCGAGGTTGCGCAGCACCTTGGCGAGAACATGGTCCGCACCATCGCCATGGACGCGACCGAAGGTCTGACGCGCGGTCAGGAGGTTGTCGACACCGGTTCGCAGATCCGCATGCCGGTCGGCCCGGAAACGCTCGGCCGCATCATGAACGTCGTCGGCGAGCCGATCGACGAGCGCGGCCCTATCGGCCACAAGGCGACCGCGCCGATCCACGCGCCGGCGCCCGAGTTCGTCGACCAGGCGACCGAAACCTCGATCCTCGTCACCGGCATCAAGGTCATCGACCTGCTCGCGCCTTATGCCAAGGGCGGCAAGATCGGCCTCTTTGGCGGCGCCGGCGTCGGCAAGACCGTGCTCATCCAGGAGCTGATCAACAACATCGCCAAGGGCCATGGCGGCACCTCGGTGTTCGCCGGCGTCGGCGAACGCACGCGCGAAGGCAACGACCTTTACCACGAGTTTCTGGAAGCCGGCGTCATCGCGTCGGATGCCGACGGCAACGCCATCTCCGAAGGTTCCAAGGTGGCGCTCGTCTATGGCCAGATGAACGAGCCGCCGGGCGCCCGCGCCCGCGTCGCGCTGTCGGGCCTTACCATCGCCGAATATTTCCGCGACCAGGAAGGTCAGGACGTGCTGTTCTTCGTCGACAACATCTTCCGCTTCACGCAGGCGGGTTCGGAAGTGTCGGCGCTGCTTGGCCGCATTCCGTCGGCGGTGGGCTATCAGCCGACGCTTGCCACCGACATGGGCGCGCTGCAGGAGCGCATTACCTCAACGAACAAGGGCTCGATCACCTCGGTGCAGGCGATCTACGTGCCGGCCGACGACCTCACCGACCCGGCACCGGCGACGAGCTTTGCCCACCTTGACGCGACGACCGTGCTCAGCCGCGCGATCTCCGAGCTTGGCATCTATCCCGCGGTCGATCCGCTCGACTCGACGTCGCGCGTGCTCGAACCGCGCATCGTCGGGCAGGAGCATTACGAGACGGCGCGCGCGGTGCAGGCGATCCTGCAGAAGTACAAGTCGCTGCAGGACATCATCGCCATCCTCGGCATGGACGAGCTTTCCGAAGAGGACAAGCTGACCGTCGCCCGCGCCCGCAAGATCCAGCGCTTCCTGTCGCAGCCGTTCCACGTCGCCGAGGTGTTCACCAACATCCCGGGCAAGTTTGTCCAGCTTGAAGACACCATCCGTTCGTTCAAGGCGGTCGTGGACGGCGAATACGACCATCTTCCCGAAGCCGCTTTCTACATGGTCGGCGGCATCGACGAGGCGGTCGAGAAGGCCAAGAAGATGGCGGCGGAAGCGGCGTAAATGGCCGACAAGCTCCACTTCGAACTCGTCTCCCCCGAACGCCTGCTGCGCTCGGGGGAAGTGCATATGGTGGTCGTGCCGGGCGCCGAGGGCGACTTTGGCGTGCTTGCCGGCCATGCGCCGTTCATGTCGACGATCCGCCCCGGCGCAATCGACGTCTATGACGAGGCGAACGGCCCCGCGACGCGCATCTTTATCGACGGCGGCTTCGCCGAGGTGAACGACGCCGGACTCACCATCCTTGCCGAGAGCGCGGTCCCGGTCCGCGAGATTCGCGTCGAGGACGTCGCCCGCCGCCTCGCCGATGCGCGCGAGGATGTGAAGCTCGCCAGGACCGACGCCGAACGCCACCATGCCGAACGGCTGGTGGTGAAGTTCGAGGCGATGCAGGCCGCCGCCGCGAACTGACCCCTATTTCCGCCGGTAGCGCCGGGTCATTGGATTGGCGCCGGTTGGTACGGGCGCCATGTCCCCTCCGGCTGCGCCAGCCGGTCGGCGATGATGCGGACGACGGCGGCGTTCCACGCAAGCCCGATGTGTGTACCGCCAACCTGCAGCGTTTCCCAGGTCGGGCCATTGCCGATGTCGGCGCTAGCTGCGGCGACGATGCCGTCGTCGGGCGTCCAGATCGCGGTCACCGGCACCGGCGGCAGCGCGGTCAGGTCGCCGTCGATCGGCGGCGCCGTCACCTTGTGGTCGTTGAGCCGCTCATAGAGTTTCCAGGCGTTGTTGGCGCGCATGTCGCTCGCCGGCGTGCCGAGCGTCACGATCAGGCGCACGTGGTCGGGAATGCGCTTGGCGATCTCGCGCGCGTAGAGGCCGCCCAGGCTCCAGCCGATCAGGCTGATCTTGCGCTTTTGCCCGGCGCGCACCGACTTCACATAATGCACCATCTGCGCCAGCATGCCGGGCTTCAGCCCCAGGTTGGTGCCGTTGCGCCAGCCGGCGTTCCAGTAGCCCAGGCGTGTCAGCTGGCTGCGCAGCGGTGCCGTCAGCACGTCGCTGGCAAGGAAGCCCGGAAAGACAAGCACCGGGTGCCCATCGCCGCGCGGCAGGCCCGACGTGCGATCCTTGGCGACGAAGCGGACGAATTCCGGCACCGACCGGACCTCGCCCACGAAGCGCCCGAGCGGCGGCGCGGCGGTCAGCGTACGTGCTCCTTGAGCCAGGCGCGGACATCGGGGCCGATGTCGGGCCGTTCGAGCGCGAGCGCGATATTGGCGGTCACATACCCGGCCTTGTCGCCGCAGTCGTAGCGCCTGCCCTCGAAGGTCAGCGCATGGAACGGTGCGCCGCCGATGAGTTCGGCCATTGCGTCGGTCAGCTGGATCTCGCCCCCGGCGCCGCGCTTCCTCGCCTCCAGCCTGTCCATAACCGCCGGTTCCAGGATGTAACGGCCGATTGCCGCCATCGTCGACGGGGCTTCGGCGGGCCTCGGCTTCTCGACGAGGCCGATGACTTCGGTGAGTCCGCCGCGCGTCGCGCCCGGCGAGACGATGCCGTAGCGCTGCGTATGTGCGCGCGGTACCTCCATGACGCCGATGAGGTTGCCGCCGACCTCGGCATGCGCCTCGACCATCGCCTTCAGGCATGGCCGTTCGGGGTTCCACAGCAGTTCGTCGGGCAGCAGCACTGCGAACGGATGGTCGCCGATCAGGTGTCGCGCGCACCAGACGGCATGGCCGAGGCCAAGCGGCTCGCGCTGGCGGACATAGGCGATCGTCCCGGCGGCGAAACGCGTGCCGTCGAGCAGCTGCAGGATGTCGTCGCGTTCGCGCTCGACGAGCGTCGCCTCAAGCTCGAAGTGGCGATCGAAATGGTCCTCGATGGCGTTCTTGCCGCGGCCGGTGACGAAGATGAACTGCTCGATGCCGGCGGCGACCGCCTCGTCGACGGCATATTGGATCAGCGGCCGGTCGACGACAGGCAGCATCTCCTTGGGCATCGCCTTCGTCGCCGGCAGGAAGCGCGTGCCCATGCCGCCGACGGGGAACACTGCCGTCATCACCTTCATTGGCAACCCTTAGAACCGTTTCAGCAAGCGCAGGTAATAGCCGCGCTCCTCGGGGGAACGCGAGGGATCGCTAGCACGCTCCTCCAAAATTTTCCTTATCGCCTGGATCCGGCGCACCTCCGACTGGTCGGGAAGCCGGACCGCGCCCTCTCCGAAACCCTGTCCCGGTCGGCCGAGCGGGTCGAGCCCCGAACCCGACGCGCCGGGCTGCATCGCGCCGGGTCCGGCGGCCTGTGCCATGCGCTGCGCCGCCGCGTCGGCGGCGTCGGACGCCTGCGCGAGCGCGTTGAGCGCGCGCGTCTGCGCGCGGATGGCATCGCCCGCGCGACCGCGGGCGAGCGCGTCAGCCGCGTCGCGCATCGCCGCGACGGCGGCATCAAGCGTCGGCGGTGGCTCGACACCGGCCTCGCGCAATCGCCGCTTGAGGCGTGCCGTCGCGCTGCCCAGTTCGGCCTGCTCGCCGGTGTTCGCGCGCACCGTCTCGCCATCGCCGAACGAATCCGCGATCATGCCGGCGATCGATCGGTCGCGCAGCGCCTGCTGCTGCTGCTCGATCGCGCGCAGCGCCTCGACGGCGGCGGCGGCATCGGCGGCGCGCCGCGCCGCGTCCGGATCGGGCGCCGCGTTGCCGAAGCGGATCGTTTCCATCAGCTGCCGCAGGTTGGCGAGCGCGGCAGCGGCCCCCCTGGCATCGCCGGCGGCAAGCCGATCCTTGAGATCGGCGAACATCCTGTCGAGAAAGCCGAGATCGACGGCGACGGCACCGCTGCCATCGGGCGTGGCTGCACCGCCCTCGGCAAGCGCCGCTTCGATCTGGCGGCGCAGATACTCGCTCATGGACGCTTCGAGCCGCTCGGCCATGGCCGCGAGCGCCCGGTCGTCGCCCGACCCCATTTCGCGCTGCAGGCGCTCGATGGCAGCGCGCAGGTCATCCATCGCGCGGCTGGCGCCGCCATCGTCAAGATCGGTGGCAATGTCCCACAGCAGCGCCGCGACGCTGTCGCGCGCCGAAGCGCGGCGATCATGGACAAGCCGCCAGCCTGCCGATCGCAGTGCCGCGAAAACGGCCGCATCGTCGTCGTAGCGGCCGGTTTGCGCCGCCAGTCCGGCGATCGCGCGCACCGCTGCCAGCCGCTCGCCGCCGGCGAGCAGCGTCTTGCGAACCGCGATGATCTCGCGCGCAACGGGGTGACGGAAGCGGCGTTCGGGCAGGGTGATCCGGATTGCACGCGATTCGCCCGACTGGCCGCCGCCATCGATCGCGACGAGGGTGAGGTCGACCGTCTGTCCGGCGAGCGGATGCGGCGTCAGGTCGGCGAACACATGGCCGCGGCCGCTCGGCGCGCGCGTATCGAGGTCGACGTCGCGGACATCATTGCCGCGTCGGAGGCGCAGCGACAGCGCCACCGCACCATGGTCGTCGCGCAGGCGATAGCCAATGCGCAGTGCTCCTGTCGGGGTTTGCGCTGGCGTGCCGTCGAAGCGGATCTGCGGGGCTGTGTCGGCGGCGGGCATGACATCGAGCGTGGCGATGCGCCGGTGACCGATGCGGATCGTGTAGTCGCCGCCGCGCAACACCGCGACGTGAAGTACGCCGTTCGACGGCCAGCGCTTGCCCTGCGGCGTTTCCAGGTGCCAGTCGCCGTCGATGCCCGACAGCCGCAGCGTCAGCCGGCTGCCGGCCAGGATGTCGACGCTGCGGGTCGCGCCGCCGGAAATGACGATGCGGCGCTCGGGTGCCGCGGTGTAGTCGGGCGGGTCGACGATCGCGGTCAGGCGGACGCCGTCAAGGCTGGTTGGATGGGGCGACAATGCCGCTGCGATGCGTGCCGGCGCGTCGGCCTTTGCGATCAGCAGACCCAGCCCGACGGCGATTGCGAGCAGTGGCCAGAGGCCGTGGCGCGTCGCGTCGTCGGGTCGCCATTCAACATGCCCGAGGCGCGGGCGCATGCTGCGCGCGTCAGCAAGCGCGCGCTGCCACAGCTGCTCCCCGAATGCGTCGACGCCGCCCGCCGGCGTGTCGTCTGCCAGCGCCAGTATGCCGCGGCGCAGGCCGGCGCCCCGTTCGAGGCGGGCAAGGCACGCCGCGCGCGACGGCACGCCGATGCGGCGTGCGACACGCACGAGCAGGCCGCCACTGATGACGACGAGGGCGCCGAGCAGCGCGACGCGAACCTGGCCATCGATCGCGGCCGCTCCGCCCCAGAGCGCGAACGCCAACCACAGCATCCAGATGGTGACGGCGACGCCGAGTTCACGCGGCAGCGCCCGTTCGAGCCACAGTGCCGTTGCGGCGAGGAAGCAGTGCCGCCGCATCGCCGTGTCGAAGCGGTCGCGGGGCACCGGCTTGGTCATGCCGGCGTCATCCGCCGAGCCAGGGCGGCAGCCGATCGAGCGCGATCAGCGCCTCGATATCGCCGCGCGGCCGCACCACCGCCCAGTCGCAGCCGCGCACCAGCACCTCGGGCGTCAGCAGCCGCGAGTTGTACGTCGATGCCATCGTCGCGCCATAGGCGCCGGCGGTACGAAAGACGAGGAGGTCGCCGGGGGCGACCGCCGGGATGTCGCGGCCTTCGGCGAAAGTGTCGCCCGATTCGCAGACCGGGCCGACCACTGTTGCCGTCATCCGCTCGCCGGTCAGCCGCACGGCGTCGATATCGTGCCACGCGTCGTACAGGCTCGGCCGCAGCAGGTCATTCATGGCCGCGTCGATGATGACAAAGTCGGTCGCCGCGCCCGACTTGATCCGGATGACGCGCGACACCAGCACGCCGGCGTTGCCGACGATGAGTCTGCCGGGCTCGAAGATCAGCCGCACGCCCCATGCTCCGGCGATCCGCCGTACCATTGCGCCATAGTCGGCAGGCGTCGGCGGGATGGGGACGTGCGGCGAATGTGGGACACCAAGACCGCCGCCGAGGTCGGCGCGATCGATGGCGAAACCGGCGGCGCGCAACCGCTCGATCAGCGCGCCGACGGCGCGGAAGGCACGCTCGAGCGGCGCGAGATCGGTCAGCTGGCTGCCGATGTGAACGGCGACACCGACCGGATCGAGTCCGGGCATCGCCTTTACCTGCGCGAAGGCATCCATCGCCGTGTCGATCGGGATACCGAACTTGTTCTCGGCGCGGCCGGTCGAAATCTTGGCGTGCGTACCTGCATCGACATCGGGGTTGACGCGGAAGGCGACGGCGACAGTACGGCGGAGCGCGGCCGCGACGCGCGACAGCGTCGCCGCCTCGGGCAGCGATTCAAGGTTGATCTGGTAGACGCCGGCGGCAATCGCCTCGGCCATCTCGCCCTCGGTCTTGCCGACGCCGGAAAAGACGATGCGGTCGGCGGGAATGCCGGCGGCGAGCGCGCGGCGCATCTCGCCGAGCGAGACGACGTCGGCGCCGGCGCCCGCGCGCGCCAGCGTCGTGATCACCGCCTGGTTGGGGTTGGCCTTGACCGCATAGGCGACAAGCGGTTTGTCGGCCCACGCCAGCGCATCGCAAAAGACCTTGAAGTGCCGCTCGATCGTCGCCGCCGAATAGCAGTAGAACGGCGTGCCAACGGCGTCCGCGAGCCGTTCGATGTCGACGTCCTCGGCGAACAGGCGATCGCCCCGATGCTGGAAATGATCCATCAGCGCGCGGTCGGCGGCAGGTCGAACGCGTCGTCGCCACGCTCCTGCGACCGGCGCACGGGGTCGTCGACGCGGTCCGGCGCTGCCGCTGGCGGCACTTCGAGCATCGCGTCACTGCTGAGCGGCGCGGCAAGGCCAGGCGGGGGCGACGGCGGCCCGCCTTCGGGCCACTGCAGCGGACCCTTGGCGCCGCACGCGGCGAGCACAAGCAGGCCGGCAAGCGCGAGCCGCTTCATGTGGTTCGGTCCCGCCGCGCTGCGGCGATTGCGGCACGGACATTGGCGGGTGCGGTGCCGCCAAAGCTGGTGCGGCTGGCGACCGAGGCAGCAACTGCAAGCACATCGAACACCCCCGCGGTGAGGCGCGGGTCGATGGCGCGCAACGCGTCCAGCGACAGCTCGGCAAGCTGGCAGCCGGCCGCATCGGCCGCGGCGACCGCCCGGCCGGTGATGTGGTGCGCCTCGCGAAACGGCACGCCGGCCTCGCGCACCAGCCAGTCGGCAAGGTCGGTCGCGGTCGCATGTCCGGCTGCTGCTGCCGCTGCCATGCGCGCGGTATCGAAGACGATCGTGTCGATCATCCCTGTCATCGCCGTCAGGCACAGCGCCAGCGCGTCGTAGGCGTTGAACACCGGCACCTTGTCGTCCTGCATGTCCTTCGAATAGGCGAGCGGCAGTCCCTTCATGACGACCGCGAGCCGCTGCAGCGCAGCGACAAACAGGCCAGCCTTGGCGCGGACCAGTTCCGCCGCGTCGGGATTGCGCTTCTGCGGCATGATCGACGAGCCGGTCGAGAAGGCATCGGGCAGCCGCACGAAACCGTATGGCTGGCTTGCCCAGACGATGATCTCCTCGGCAAGCCGCGACAGGTGCAGCCCCGCCATCATGCAGCACGACAGGAACTCGAGCGCGAAGTCACGGTCGGACACGGCATCGAGGCTGTTCGCCATCGGCCGGTCGAAGCCGAGCGCGCTGGCGGTCATGTCGCGGTCGATCGGGAACGACGTTCCTGCCAGCGCCGCTGCGCCCAGCGGACATTCGTTGAGCCGTGCGCGACAGTCGCCGAAGCGGCCACGGTCGCGCTTTGCCATCTCGTAATAGGCCATCAGATGATGGCCGATCGTCACCGGCTGGGCCGTCTGCAGATGCGTGAAGCCGGGCAGGATGTCAGCGGCATGCCGTTCGGCACGCGTCAGCAGTGTGTCCTGGAACGCCGCCAGCCCGGCATCGATCGCGTCGATGGCGCCGCGCACCCACAGCCGGAAGTCGGTCGCGACCTGGTCGTTGCGCGAGCGCGCCGTGTGCAGGCGGCCGGCGGCATCCCCGATCAGTTCCCGCAGCCGTGCCTCGACGTGCATGTGGATGTCCTCGAGCGCCGGATCCTCGGGCACGCCGCGGGCGGCATATTCGCCGGCGATTGTGTCAAGCCCGGCAAGGATCGCCTCGGCGTCCGCGTCCGATATGATCCCGCGCGCGGCGAGCATCGCGGCGTGCGCGCGACTGCCGGCGATGTCTTCACGCCACAGCCGCTTGTCGACGCCGATCGAGACATTTATCGCGCGCATGACGGCGGACGGTCCTTCGGCGAAGCGACCGCCCCACATCGGATTGGAGTTTGACGTGCGCGTTGTGATCGCTGCAATCCTTCTGTCTGCCGCGCTCGCCGGCTGCGACGAGGCGAAGCAAGGCGATAAAGCAGACTCCGCTGCGCCGCAACCGACGGCGCCGGCGAAGTCCGGCGAATTCGACACGTCGCGAGCCGGCGCGCCGGCGCCCGCGCTTGTCCTCGAAGCGGCCGACGGCACGCCGTTCCGGCTCGGCGCGCGGCGCGGCATGCCGACGCTCGTCAACCTGTGGGCGACGTGGTGTGCGCCCTGCGTGACCGAAATGCCGGCACTCGACCGGCTGGCGCAGGCGCGGGGTGACAGCCTCCTCGTCGTCGGCGTCAGCCAGGATCTCGACGGCTGGGACAGGGTACGGCCGTTCGTCGCGAAGGCGCGGCTGCGAACGATGACGATCGTTCTCGACCGCGAGGGAAAGCTGGCAGCCGCGCTCGGCGCGGGCGGACTGCCGCTGACGGTGCTGTACGACGCCGACGGGCGCGAGATCTGGCGCGTCAACGGCCCGCGCGAATGGGACGAGCCGGGCGGGTTCGTGGGCCGATAGGCCCGCCGCCTGCGCGCGAGCGACTGGAGTCTGTCCTGTTTAGCAGGCTGCTGAATAACACGTCGCTGGGGCTTCTGATCGGAATGGAACTGCCTGGCCTTGGTCGTATTTTCGAATGGGGCTGACATTGGTCTGGGCCCCGCAATATCCTCAAGATTTGGGTAGAGTCCGGCCCGTCAAGCGGGTCGGGCGACAATGAAGCGCAGCAGGTTCAGCAAAGAGCAGATCATCGCCATATTGAAGGAGCAGGAAGATCTGGGCACGCGATGGGGGCTTCCGGCGAAGCCACGTGCAGGCGCTGGTCCCGCTCGTCACCGCGGCAACAGACGAAATTCGGATTGAGGGTTCGAAGCCAACGCTCCTCCAGACGCTCGTGGCGTCCGGAGGAGGCTATGGAGCGGAAACGGCGACGCACGGCGTTCGCAGTTTCGCTTTGAAATGGCTCCCCGGGCCTGATTCGAACAGGCGGCCGTCCGATTAACAGTCGGATGCTCTACCGCTGAGCTACCGGGGAATGAGGCGGCGCCTATATCAGCGCACGCCGGCGCTGCCAAGCCTTCGCGTTCAGGTCAGGAACTGTTCCATGGCGATGCGGTCGTCGAGCGCATATTCGGGGTCGAACAGCAGTTCGAGTGTGATCGAGCGGTCGGTAGTGACGCGGACCCGATCGACGTCGCGCACCTCGACCTGATCGGCGACGGCGCTGACCGGGCGCTTGCTCGCCTCGAGCATGCGGAACTCGACGACCGACGCGTCGGGGATGAGCGCGCCGCGCCAGCGCCGTGGCCGGAACGGGCTGATCGGGGTCAGCGCCAGCAGGTCCGATTGCAACGGCAGGATCGGACCATTGGCCGACAGGTTGTAGGCGGTCGACCCCGCCGGTGTCGCCACCAGCACACCGTCGCAGGTCAGCTCGGACATGCGCACGCGGCCATCGATGGCGATCTCGATCTTCGCCGCCTGGCGCGTTTCGCGCAGCAGCGACACCTCGTTGATCGCCGGCGAGACGATGCGTTCGCCGCCGATCGTGCGCGCGTCCATCTGCAGCGGATGCAGCCGGAACGCCTTGGCGTTGGCGAGCCGCTCGGCAAGCCCGTTCGGCTGGTATTCGTTCATCAGGAAACCGACCGTGCCCCGGTTCATGCCGAATACCTTGACCGGCCGCCGCCGGTGCAGGACGGCGTGCAGCGTCTGCAGCATGAAGCCGTCGCCGCCCAGTGCGACGATCATGTCCGCTTCGGCCAGGTCCGCCCAGTCGAACAGCGGTTCGATGACTGCCGCGGCCTCGCGCGCTGCGTCGGCCGGCGAGACGGCAAGAGCGACCTTGCCCGGCAGGCTGCGGCTCATCCGCCGGTGACGCTCATGTGACGGGGGACGGCGACGTTGCGCTGTCCGCGGCCGATGACGAAGTCATGCCCCCTGGGCTTGCGCGCGATCGCCTCGGTGATGGCGGCGTCGAGCGCATCGTCGTCGGCGCAGCGGCGCACGGCGGCGCGCAGGTCGGCGCAGTCGTTCTGGCCGAGGCACATGTAGAGCGTGCCGGTCGCGGTCAGCCGCACGCGGTTGCAGCTTTCGCAGAAATTGTGGGTGAGCGGCGTGATGAAGCCGACGCGCTGCCCCGTCTCGGCGATGCGCACATAGCGGGCGGGCCCGCCGGTGCGCTACCGACCCCTGCCGGCCACCCCCCCCGTGGC
>CAYVVV010000072.1:0-11982 GCA_964455325.1 uncultured Sphingosinicella sp.
CCCCCACACCCCGAGCGAAGCCGCGGCCCGCAGTGCCCATCGTGCGTCCCTCGACTTCGCTCGGGATGAGCGGTGGGGGGTAGACATTGGAATAGCCATGGGTCTCATCCCTTCACGACGCTGCGTACCGCCGTGGCGATCTTGGCGGGGGAAGGGATGTAGAGCTGCTCCAGGCTCGGCGCGAACGGCACCGGCGTGTGCGGCGGCGTCACCAGCTTTACGCCCGTCTTCAGATCGTCGAAGCCCTTGGCGGCCACGAGCGCAGCGATGTCGGCGGCCATGCCGCAGCGTGGCGACGCTTCGTCGACGACGACGAGGCGGCCGGTCTTTTCCACCGATTCGAGGATAGTGTCCTCGTCGAGCGGGCTCGTCGTCCGGGGGTCGATCACCTCGACCGAAATTCCCTCGCCCTTCAGCTCATCGGCGACGGCGATGGCGTGGTTCACCATGTGGCTGAACGCGACGATCGTGGCATCGCGCCCCTCGCGCGGTACCGCCGCTTCGCCAAAGGGGATCGTGTAGCTTTCGTCGGGGACTTCGCAGGCAAGGTCGTAGGCGAGTTTGTGCTCGCAGAAAATGACCGGGTCGTCGTCGCGGATCGCCTGGATCAGCAGACCCTTGGCGTCATAGGCATTCGACGGCAGCACCACCTTGAGACCGGGGATGTGCGTGAAGATCGGGTAGATCGCCTGGCTGTGCTGTGCGGCTGCCGAAAAGCCGGCGCCGATCATCGTGCGGATGGTCAGCGGTGTCGTCGCCTTGCCGCCGAACATGTAGCGGAACTTTGCCGCCTGGTTGTAGATCTGGTCGAAGCACACCCCGAAGAAATCGACGAACATCAGCTCGGCGACTGGCCTGAGACCGCGCAGCGCCGCGCCCGCCGCTGCGCCCATGATGGCGCTTTCGGTGATCGGCGTGTCGATGACGCGCTCCGCGCCGAACTCGCCGATCAAACCTTTGGTCACGCCCATCACGCCGCCATAAGCGTCGATCTGCCCGCTGCCGCCCTGGCCGCCGGCGACGTCCTCGCCAATGATGATGACGTTGGCGTCGCGCCGCATCTCGGCGCGCAGCGCCTCGTTGATCGCCTCGCGGATGGTCTTCCTGGGCATCAGTACCTCACGTAGACGTCGGTGGTCAGATCGGCTTCGGTCGGCACCGGCGCCGCCTTCGCGCTCGCCACTGCCGCATCGATCTCGGCGGCGACCTCGGCATCGACGGCGTCGAGCTGCGCGGGTTCGAGCAGGCTCGCCGCGGTCACCCTGGCGCGGAAGATGGCGAGCGGATCGCGGCTTGCCTTCGCCTGCGCCACCTCGTCGGCGGCGCGATAGGTCTGCGCATCGCCTTCGAAATGGCCATGATAGCGCAGCGCCACCATCTCGATGAAGCTCGGCCCCTCGCCGGCGCGGGCGCGCTCGACCGCTTCGCGGCTGGCTGCGTGGACGGCGAAGAAGTCGGTACCGTCGACACTGACCGCGGGCATGCCAAAACCCCGCGCGCGGCCGGCGACATCCTTGGTGCCGATCGCGTAGCTGGCGCCAGTACCCTCGCCATAGCCGTTGTTTTCGACGACGAAGATAACGGGCAGCTTCAGCACGACGGCCAGATTCATCGCCTCGAACATGGTGCCCTGGTTGGAGGCGCCGTCACCGGCGAAGCTGACCGCGACGCTGCCGTCGCCCTTGACCTTCGCGGCCAGCGCGGCGCCGACAGCGAGCGGCGGATTGCCGCCGACGATACCGTTGGCACCAAGCATGCCCTTGTGCATGTCGGCGATGTGCATCGAGCCGCCCTTGCCGCCGCAGACGCCGGTGCGGCGGCCCATGATCTCGTGCATCATGCCTTCGACGTCGACATCCTTGGCGATGCAGTGGCCATGGCCGCGGTGTGTCGAGCCGATGACATCGGCGTCAGTGAGGTTCATGCACATGCCGACACCGCAGGCTTCCTGGCCGGCGTAAAGGTGCACGAAGCCGGGGATATTGCCGGCGGCAAATTCAACCGCGACGCGTTCCTCGAACAGCCGGATACGCTTCATCCGGCGATAGGCTTCGACGAGTTGCTCGCGGCTCAGCTGCACATCATCCTCCCTTGCTGGCGTGCAAAGTGCCGGGGCGGTGCCGCGAAGGCTTCTCGCGAAATTGTCAGTCAGCCATTCTGCGGAGCGGCATCGACTATGCGGCGGCGACAGCTTTGTCGTAACGGCTGACGTTGACCGGGATCGCGCTCTGCTGCGACTGGCCGGTGATCGGGTCGTAGCCGGCCGCTTCATTGATCAGGCGGTTGGTCGACGCGCCGACGTGCGGCGCATCCTCCGGCGCGGCATCGGGATCGCCATAGCCGTGCGCCATCGACACCACGCCGCGCTTGATGCCGACATCGCCGTGCGCGACGCCGACGAGACTGCCGTGCTCGCCGAGGATGCTGACGAGATCACCCTCGCCGATCGCCAGCGCCGCCATGTCGGCCGGATGCATATTCGCGAAGTTGGTCGTCCGCCGCGCCTTCAGCGCCGCGATGTCGTGTCCCGTTGAGTTGTAGCGGTGCTTCGTCCGCCGCGAGATCAGCCGGAATGCGAAGCCGTCGGCGGCGGGTTCGGCCAGTGCCGCAAGCTCGGCTGCCGTTTCGCCGGGCAACAGGCAGAACCGCGCGCCCTCCACGTCGCCTGGCCCGACCACCGGCATGACCTCATCATACACCCTTGCCGCGCCATCGGCGGCAGTATCCGCCTTGACCCGGCTGGGCGCGACGAGACACCCTGCCGAGATCATGTCAAGCACTTCCGTCTTGCCCGGCTTCGCGTGCATCGGCAACGGCCCGCCGGCGGTCGGGATCGGCGTGCCCAGCCGCCGTGCCAGTTCCCAGAACATCTCCCATTCGTCGATAAGGCCGGCGGGCGGGTCGACGAGCGCCTGTGTGTAGCGGGCATAGGGCTTATCGTACCACCATTCGGAAAGGTTGGTGATGTCGTCGCGCTCGAGACACATCGACGGCGCCAGCACGAAATGCGAGCGCCGCGCCGAGTTGGACAGACGCACGTCAATCGATACGAACAGATCAAGGTCGTCGAGCGCGCGGCAGATCTTCGTCTGGTTGGGAAAGGCGTTGACCGGGTTGCCGCCGACATTGATGAGCGCGCGCAGCTGCCCCTCGCCGGGGGTGAGGATCTCGTCGGCGAGCACGTTGCACGGCATCTCCTGACCCAGCGCGGTGAGCCCGCGAAAGCGCGAGGCGGGGAAGCCTTCGCCCCACGCCTGCGCCGGCGGACTGACCTCCGCCCTGTGCGGGCGCGCGGCGGTGAACACGCGCGGCACCGGCACCGGCTCGCCTTCGCGCGCGAAGCGGCCGCAGACTATGTTCATCGCCGTCACCAGCCATTCGACGAGCGTGCCCTTGCCCGACATCTCGGGGCCGGTGCCGGTCACCGCGGCGCCGCGATTGCCGCCCGCGAACAGCCGCGCCGCCGCGACGATCTGCGCCGCTGGAACGCCGCAGCGGCCGGCGACCGCGGCGGGCGAGAACGGCGCGACGGCTGCCCTGAACGCGCCGATGTCGTCGACATGCGCCTGCACGAAGGCGCCGTCCTCCAGCCCCTCCGACAGTATGACGTTGAGCATCGCCGCGAGCAGCGGCACATCCTCGCCCGGCGTGACCTGCAGGTGAACGTGGGCGAGGCGGGCGACGTCGCTGACGCGGGGGTCGATAACGACGAGCTTGAGGCCGCGATCCAGTGCATCGCGCAGCCGCCGCGACGGCGAGAACGGCGGCAGCCCGCCCGGCGGCGCGTAGTGCGAGGTGAGCGGGTTGTTGCCAACGAACATGGCCACGTCGGCGGTCTCGAAGCTCTGCACGCCGCCGCCCCACTGGCCCATGCGCAGCGTCGTGTAGACCTTCGCCGGCTGGTCCAAGGTCACCGACGTATAGAACTGGTGGCTGCCGATGCCGCTGAGGAAGCCCGCCGCAATGGCGACCGCCGCCGAGTTCTGGAAGGCGTAGGTGCCACAGTAGACCGCGACGGACTTCGGCCCGTGCCGGTCGATGATCGCGCGCAGACGGCCGGCAATGGCATCGAGCGCGGCTTCGGTCGCGATCGGCTCGAAGCCTTTTGCCGTGCGCCGCTGGCACGCGCGCAGCCGCGTCGCGTGGTTGTGCGCCTCGGCGAGCTGGCGGCCCTTGATGCAGGTATAGCCGCCGAACATGACATCATCAGGGTCGCCACGCACTGCCGTCACGCGCCCGTCCTCGACGTCGGCAAGCATCGCGCAGTTGGCATGGCAGAAGCGGCAGAAGGTGCGCCTGGTGACTGTGGCCATGGGGCAACTCCCTCGCGCAAAAACACAGCAAAAACGATGCGCATCACGCTGGCACGGGGCGACTGACAGTTTTATCGGTTTATGCGTGGGGGGGCTGCGTCATCATGCCGCCCAAGGACCGGCAATCCGGCATCGCTTGGGGAGGGAATGATGACGCTGAAATATGCTCTTCTCGGTTCTTCGCTGCTCGTCATGACGGCCGCGGACTTGGCGCAGGCACAGGAACAGGTGACCGAGGGCGCGGTCGACGAGTACGGTATCCGAGAGATCGTTGTCACCGCGCAGAAGCGTGCGGAATCGATCCAGGACGTGCCGGTCGCGGTGACCGCGCTCGATGCGCGGGCGTTGTCGCAATCGGCGGTCGACGACCTGCGCGACTTCGCGGGACGCGTTCCAGGGCTTGTCGTCGACCCGGTCAACGCCGGTCCCTCCGCTGCGGCGATCTCGATCCGCGGCATCAGCTTCGAGGATATCGAGAAGAGCTTCGACCCGTCGGTCGGCGTCGTTGTCGACGGCGTCTTCATCGGCACCAACACCGGCCAGCTGCTCGACGCCTTCGACCTTGAATCGATCGAGGTGCTGCGCGGCCCGCAGGGCACACTGTTCGGCCGCAACACGATCGGCGGTGTCATCAACGTTCGTCGCAGCCGCCCCACCGGCGAACTCGGCGTCAAGGCATCGCTCGGCTATGCCGAGTTCGACACCTGGCGCGGCCGCCTTGTCGTCAACACGCCCAAGATCGGCAACGTGCTGTCGCTGAAGGGATTTTTCTATTACGACGACACCGGCGGCTACCTGAGGAACGTCACCAAGGGCAAGAAGGAGTTCGATTACCGGATCATCACTGGCGGCGTCACCGCGCTGATCGAGCCGAGCGACGGCGTCGACATCCAGGTCACCTACGAGCACATGGACGAGGACGGCGAGACGGCGACCGCGGCACTGTCGCGGACCGGCACCGATCTCATCTGTCTGCAGGTGCCGGTTCCCGGCATCGGCCTCATAAGGGCGTTCGGCATACCCGACAACCAGTGCGACCGGCCGGCCAAGGGCAAGTCGCTCTACACCATCTTCCAGAACATCGACACGCCGGTCGACAACAAGACCGATGCGATCACTGGCGAGATCAACGTCGAACTGGGCGAGTTCACGCTGACCTCGGTGACCGGCTGGCGCAAGAACGAGGAAAGCGTCCGCCAGGATTTCGATTCGACCTCGATCAATTTCTTCGACACGCTGCGTGTCCAAGACTACGAGCAGTTCACCCAGGAGCTTCGGATCGAGGGCGACGTGACGCCGTGGCTAAACCTGCTCTTCGGCGGCTATTATTTCGACAGCGAATATACGCTCCGGCAGAACACCAACCTCGGCTTTGTTGGTGCGGCGCTGTTCCAGCTTTCGACCGGCAAGTCTGAATCCTACGCGGCGTTCGCCGACGCGCGCGTCAAGCTCGGTGACCTGACGCTCGGTGTCGGTGGCCGCTACACCGAGGACAAGAAGAGTCTGGTCACCAACTATGGCCTCAGCCCCGACGGCTCGTGCCCGACCTTCCTCGGCATCACCGCCGCGCAGTGCCAGGGCAGCGACAAGTTCGACGAGTTCACCTGGCGGGCAAGCCTCGACTATCAGATCGGCGGCGACCAGCTCGTCTATGCGTCCTACTCGAAGGGCTTCCGCTCGGGCGGCTTCAACGGTCGTGCGTCGACGCCGACCTCGCTCGGGCCGTATCAGCCCGAAACGGTTGACGCCTACGAGATCGGCCTGAAGGCCGACTGGCTCGACCGGCGTCTGCGCACCAACATCGCGCTGTTCCAGACCGACTACAACGACAAGCAGGAAGAAACGGTGCAGCCGACGGCGCCGCCGTTCAGCTTCATCAACCCCCAGGAAACCGTCGTCGCCAATGCGGCGGGCGCGCGCATCAAGGGCATCGAGTTCGAACTGACGGCGGTGCCGACCGACAGCCTGACGGTGAACGCATCGGCATCGTATCTCGATGCCAGCTACCGGCGGTTCCTGCGCGACGTCAACGGTGACTTCATTCCCGATGACGTGTCCGATCTCGACCTGCGTCGCGCGCCCGACTGGAGCTTCTCGGTCGGCGCCGACTACACGCGCGAGCTTGGCGATGGCCGGTTCGACTGGTCGACGATCCTGCGCTTCGTCGACAAGTACACGACGTGCATCGTCGCCGATCCGATCGCGCTGGCGCAGGGCATCGTCACCAACGATCGCCGCTGCACGTCGGAGAGCCGGGAAATCCTCGATTCGACGATGTCTTACACGGTCGATTTCGGTGGCGGCGAGGTCAAGTTCAGCGTCTTCGGACGCAACCTGCTCGATGATCGCGGCATTTCGGCTGCATTGCCGGTCGCGGGGCTGTTCACCTTTGCCGGCGTCAGGCCGCCGCGGCAATTTGGCGGCGAGATCGCGGTCAGGTTCTAGGTTAGTCGGGGAGGCGGGGCTGCTTCGGCTGCCCCGCCATGACTTTGTCCGGGAGGCTGCGTGGCAAGGGCATTTCCGAACGATCCCTATCTTTCCGGCCACCTCGCGCCGATCCGCTTCGAGGCGGACGCGCCCGACCTCATCGTTGAGGGCGAGCTGCCGAGGGATCTTGCCGGTGTCTTCTACCGCAACGGACCCGACCCGCTCTATCCGCCGCGCGAGCCGACCTATCACTGGTTCGACGGCGACGGCATGGTGTTTGCGTTCTTCATCGAGGACGGCCGCGTCTCGATGCGGAACCGCTGGGTCAGGACCGACAAGTTCCTGAAGGAAAAGGCGGCGCGTCGGAAGCTGTTCGGGCAGTTCGGCAACCCGATGACCGCCGACCCTGAAAGCCACGGCACACGCTACAACACCGGCAACACCAACATCATCCTGCATGGCGGCAAGCTGCTCGCGCTGATGGAGGGCGCGCCCGCCGTCGCCATGGGGCCGCGCGACCTCGCGACGCTGGGCGAGGAGCATTACGGCGGGCTGATCACCACCACCTTCTCGGCGCACCCCAAGGTCGACTGGGCGACGGGCGAGATGATCAATTTCGGGTCGATGATCCACGGACCGATGGGGCCGAAACAGATCCGCTATGACCGCATCGACCGCGCCGGTGGCGTCACGCAGACCGAGATCATCGACGTGCCTCACCACACGCTGATGCACACCTTCCTCGTCACCGAAAACTGGGTGGTGTTTCCGGTCATGCCCCTCGACATCAGCCTCGAGCGGATGATGAAGGGCGGCCCGATGACGGCGTGGGTTGAAGGACGAAATGCCCGCTTCGCGGTGATGCCGCGGACTGGTAGCGCCGCCGACATCCGCTGGTTCGAACTGCCACCGCGACACATGTTTCACGAACTCAACGCTTGGGAGGAGGACGGCAAGATCGTGGCGATTGTTGCCGCATCGAAACGAGCGCCGCTGTTCCCGGGCGAGGACGGCAGCATCCCCCGCCATGCCGACACGCGCTTCGGCCTCACCCGCTGGACCTTCGATTTGACCCGCGATACGGGCGAGGTTCATGAAGATCCGGTGACCGACCGCGACATCCAGTTCCCGCGTCCCGACGACCGGCTGATGACGCGGCCGACGCGCCACGGCTGGTGCAACCTCAACCTCAGGAACCGCGAGGCACGCGCCGAAGGCATGGATGGCGTCATGCACATCGACCTTGCCACGGGCCGCGAGGACGTCTTCGACTTCGGCAAGGGCCACGCCTGTGGCGAGCACATCTTCGCGCCGCGGCTGGGCGCGACGGCAGAGGGCGACGGCTACGCCATGAACCTCGTCTACGACTATGCAACGAACGAGACCGAGCTTGCCGTGTTCGACGCGCTCGATGTCGCCGCCGGCCCGCTGGCGCGCATCAAGATCCCGTTCCGCGTGCCCGGTGGCTTCCATTGCAGCTATTATTCCGCCGACAGCGAACTTTATCGCGCGGCCTTCGATACGGTAGGACAACGATGACCAGAACCCGCCAGTGGCTGCTCGCCGCACATCCCAACGGCCGCCCGCTCGAGGACAGCGATTTCCGCCTCGCCGAAACCGAGCTGCCGCCGCTCGCCGACGGACAGGTGCTGCTCAAGGTACGCTGGCTCGGTTTCGATCCCGCGCAGAAGGGGTGGATGGAGAACGTCGCCGACTATGTCGCGCCGATGGCGCTTGGCGACGTCATGCGCGGCTCCGGGATCGCCGAGGTCATCGAAACGCGCCATCCGAAGCTGAAGATCGGCGACATGGTCGCCGGGCTGACCGGCTGGACCGAATATCTCGTCTGCGACGGCGTCGGCTTTGAAAAGTGCCATCCCGACCTGCCGCCGACAGCGATGCTGTCGGTGCTCGGCACGACCGGCCTCACCGCCTACTGCGGCCTGTTCAAGCTCGGCGAGCCGGTCGCCGGCGACACTGTCGTCGTCTCTGGCGCCGCCGGCGCGACGGGTTCGGTCGTCGGCCAGCTTGCCAAGCTGTCGGGCTGCCGCGCGATCGGCATCGCCGGCGGCGACGACAAGTGCCGCTGGCTGGTCGAGGAGGCGGGTTACGATGCTGCCATCGACTACAAGGCGGAAAACGTCCGCCAGCGCCTGCAGGAGCTTTGCCCTGACGGCATCAATGTCGTCTTTGACAATGTCGGCGGCTCCATCCTCAACGACATGCTGGCGGTAATCGCCACCGGTGCACGCATTGTCATCTGCGGCGGCATCAGCCGCTATCAGGTCGGCAAGATGCCCCCCGGTCCCGAGAACTACTTCAACCTCGTCTTCCGCAGAGCGACGATGCGTGGCTTCATCGTGCTCGACTGGGCAAGCGAGTTTCCCGCGATCAGGAAGCGGCTGGCGCGCTTCGTCAGCACCGGCCAGCTCGCATACCGCATCGACGAGCAGCAGGGATTCGAGAATGCGCCACGCACGCTGATGCGGCTGTTTGACGGCTCCAACCGCGGCAAGCAGGTGCTGAAGCTGGCCTAGAGTGGCATGCCGATCGCCTCGGCGATCGACCGGTGCAGGTGCTGCAGCGCGATCTCGTTCGATCCATAGACGATGCGGAAGCCATCCGGCACGTGCGCGAGGTTCCTGTAGCCTTCGGCAGCGACCCAATAGTCTTCCGTCTGCACGACCTTTGCGGTGGCATCGTAGGCAAATTCGCATTCGGCGCGATAGGCCTCGGAATGGATGCCCCGCGGCGCATAGACGGCAAACTCGGTCGTCAGCTCGCCGACGTCCTTGCCGGGGAACAGGCGGAAGACCTGGACATAGCCCTTGCCCGGCTCGATCGAGCCGACGAAGAACACTGTATTCGGGAACAGGAAATGGACACCGCCATATTCGGGCGTCGGCCAGTCGTTCTCGGGGATCGACGCCAGCCGCCCATACGACTTGTCGGGGAAGCTGATGCGGTGGTGCCGGCCGAAGCGGTCGTAGACGCAGATGTCGTTATAGTGCGTCTGCCCGATCGTCGATGCGTGCAGGGTCGAAAAATGATAGCCCTCGCCATAGGTATCGAGCGCGAACTTCCAGTTGGTGCTTGCGACCAGCTGTCCTGCTTTCACCGGTTCGGCGCGCGCCAGTTCCAGCTGCGCCAGCTCGGGGGCGAAGTCGCCGAGATGCGCATCGACATCGATGCTCGTGGCATTGGCATCGGGGACGACGAAGATGATGCCGTGCCATTCCGCGCACGGCACTGGTACGAGGCTGCGCGTCGCCCGGTCGATGCCTTCGAAGCCTTCGGCGCCGGGCAGTCCGACCAGCCGGCCTTCAAGATCGAACGTCCACGCATGGAAGGGGCAGGTGACACGTTTCGCCGCGTCGCACGTTGACACCAGCCGCGCGCCGCGGTGCGTGCACATGTTGAGGAAGGCGCGGACGACGCCGTCCTTGCCGCGCATGACGAGAATGGGCACGCCGGACGCATCGAACAGCAGCTTGTCGCCCGGCGCGCGGACGTCGCCGCTGAGCCCGGCGACCAGCGGAAATTGTCGGAACAGGATGCGTTTCTCGGCTTCGAAGCGTGCCGGATCGGTATAGACGGCGGGATCGTTCGGCATCGGCCCGTCGGCGTGGTCGGTGCGCCCGGTCGAGCCGTTGGCAACCATGCGCCGCTGCATTTCGCGTGCAACGCGCGACCGCCGCGCGGCCCAGTCGATGCCGGGATCGCGATCAGCCATGGCCTGCCTCCGAACTGCCACCCATGGCAGTGTGTGGTGCTGCTTGCAGCGCGTAAACTGATCGCATTGGCAGGAGGATGCGCATGACCGATGCCGAGGTGCGGTCGATCGTCGAGCGGCTCTACGCGGCGGCCGGCGCCGGCGATTGGGACGGTGTGGCAGCGTTGCTGGCCGACAACTTCGTCATCCGCGAGGCGGCGGGGCTGCCCTATGCCGGTACGTGGCACGGCAAGGACGCGCTGCGCCAGGTCTACATGCTGGTGATGGGCACGTGGCGCGATCCCGCAGTCGACATTCATGCGCTCACCGTTGGTGACGGCCATGCCGTCGGCCTGCTGACGCTCACCGTCACCGCGCCGGGGACCGGCCAGCGGCACAGCTTCCCGATTGCTGAAATGTTCCGCATTGAGAACGGCAGGATCGCCGAGATCCGGCCCTATTACTTCGACACGGCGGCAGTGGCGAAGGCGCTGGCGCCTGCCGCTTGAGCGTCGGCGCGGTCAGAGTTCGCCGCTGAGATACTTGTCGAGCGTCGTGTGGAAGTGCCGGATGCGGCTCTCCTGATAGTTGCCGAGTTCGACGCGGTCGTTGGGCGAGGAATGCAGACCCTCTTGCACATAGGGAAGGTTCGCCATGTCCTGTTCGAACACTGCGCCCAATGCACCCCATTCGGTCACCGTCGTCCACGGTTCATCCTCGCCCAGAAAGCGCATCTCCGCCGCCGGCGGCATCGGTCCGTCCTTGGGCTTGCGGCCAAGCAGACGCACCTCCATCAAGGTCGCGTTCTCGTCCGGCCACGGCCGCCAGCGATAGACGATGTTGGCGATGAAGCTTCCCCACGGCGCGAAATTCGGAAAGACGTTGTAGGTCCAGTTGTCGATGACCTCCGCATCGAACACGTCCGAGGTATCGTAGCCGAGGTCGCCGAGCACGCGCTGCCGGTTGATCGCGGCAAGCACCGGCCGCGCGATCTCGCCCTCCTTCAACTTGAGGTTCGCGGCGCCTTCGCCGCCGCGGAAGCCGGCGGTGATCGCGTCGATGACGTCCTGCTGGCTCGCCGTGTCGGCGATGTGCGGGGAGAGCACGCCCGACGGTGTCAGCGCCAGGTTCACATGGTCACCCCACAGCGAATAGCGCGTGTTCGCATCGCCAGTGAAGGCGAGGATCTGCGGGTGCGTGACGATCGAATGCCACGCCTCCATGAAGGCCTCGGACACCGCCTTCCAGTTTGCCCTGATGACCTTGCCGACCCACAGCGCGGTGAAGCACTCTTCGAATCGCCAACGCGCGAAATGTTCGGGCAGCGGGTGCAGATACTCCTCGATCGGCGGCGCCTTTCCGTCCTCGTTGATGAACACGTAGCCGGCGAAACGTGCGGTGCGCACCTCGGGCAGCGACATGTCCTTGTCCTCGAGGTGGGCGAAGTCCCAGCGGCACGGGATGCGCTTCAGGCTGCCGTCGGGGTAGCGCTCAGCGGCGAAGCGTTCCAGCCGCTGGAGTAGCCGGGCC
>CAYVVV010000073.1:0-11809 GCA_964455325.1 uncultured Sphingosinicella sp.
ATGAGCGGGGCAAAACAAGTCGTGGTGACGTTAGCAGACTCCGGTGCTTGTCGACCAAGCCGCCGGCATGCCAAAGCGCCCGCAATGACCGTGCCCCGCTTCGCCTTTGCCATCCATGCCGCCGATGGCCGTGCCCGCACTGGCACCATTACCATGCAGCGTGGCGATATCCGCACGCCGGCGTTCATGCCGGTCGGCACGGCGGCAACGGTGAAGGCGATGAAGCCCGACAGCGTGCGCGCGAGCGGTGCCGACATCATTCTTGGCAACACCTATCACCTGATGCTGCGGCCGGGCGATGAACGCGTCGCGCGGCTTGGCGGCCTTCACAACTTCATGGGCTGGCAGCGGCCGATCCTGACCGATTCGGGCGGCTATCAGGTGATGAGCCTGTCGGCACTGACGAAGCTGAGCGAGGAGGGGGTCAGCTTTGCCTCGCATCTGGATGGCTCGCGCCACCTCATCACCCCTGAACGGTCGATGGAAATCCAGCGCAACCTGGGCAGCGACATCGTCATGGCGTTCGACGAGTGCACGCCCTGGCCGGTCGACAAGGATCGCGCTGCCCGGTCGATGCAGATGTCGATGCGCTGGGCGAAGCGGTCGCGCGATGGCTTTGATGCGGGCGGCGAGCATGCTGCGCGTGCCGCGCTGTTTGGCATCCAGCAGGGCTCGATGTTCGGGGACTTGCGGCGCGAATCGTCGGAGCGGCTGATCGACATCGGCTTCGACGGCTATGCCATCGGCGGCCTTGCCGTCGGCGAGGGGCAGGATCAGATGTTCGCCGTCCTCGACGATGCGCCCGGCCTGCTGCCGGCTGACCGGCCGCGCTATCTGATGGGAGTCGGCAAGCCCGACGACATCGTCGGCGCGGTGCAGCGCGGCATCGACATGTTCGACTGCGTGCTGCCGACGCGCTCGGGCCGGACCGGCCAGGCGTTCACGCACGACGGTCCGATCAATATCAGAAACTCATGCTTTGGCGAGGATACAGGTCCGCTCGACCCCGATTGCGCCTGCGCCGTCTGCGCCACGTTCAGCCGCGCCTACGTCCACCACCTCGTGCGCGCTGGCGAAATCCTCGGCGCGATGCTGATGACCGAGCACAACCTCTCTTTCTATCAGCAGTTGATGGCGGAGCTGCGCGCGGCAATCAGCGAGGCGAGACTTGATGCGTTCGCGCGCGGCTTTGTCGCCCGCTATCGAGGAGAAGGTTGATGGCACTTGTTGAGGTTGAACGCTGTGGTGGCTACGCCATTGTCACACTCAACCGACTGGAGGCGATGAACGCGCTGTCGGCGGCACTGCGTACCGAGCTTGCGCAGACAGTCCGGGCGCTCGAAGCCGATCCAGCGATCCGCGTTCTCATCCTGACCGGCGCCGGCACGCGCGCCTTCACTGCCGGGCTCGATCTCAAGGAGCTTGGCTCGGGCGCCGCGGCCGTCGGCGATGCGGTCGACAGCGAGGATCCGGTGACGGCGCTTGGCCAGTTCAGCGGCCCCATCATCGGTGCCATCAACGGCGTCGCGATTACCGGCGGTTTCGAGCTGGCGCTCGCCTGCGACGTGCTCATTGCGTCGGAGAACGCGCGCTTTGCCGACACGCATGCACGCGTCGGCATCATGCCGGGCTGGGGCCTGTCGCAGAAACTGTCGCGCGCTATCGGCATTTCGCGCGCAAAGGAGCTGTCGCTGACCGGCAACTTCATCGACGCAAGGACGGCCGAAGCCTGGGGCCTCGTCAACCGCGTCGTACCCGCCGAAGAGCTGCTGCCCACCTGCCGCAAGCTTGCCGAGGACATGCTGTCGGTCGACCCGGCGATGCTGAAATCCTACCTGAAGCTCATCGACGACGGTTTTGCCGCCAGCCTTGGCGAGGGGCTCGCCATCGAACAGCAACGCGCCCGGGCGAACGCCACCGTCAGCGCCGAGGATGTCGAACGCCGCCGCCTTGCTGTGCTCGAGCGTGGTCGCGGTCAGGCGGGTTGAGCGTCGCCCCGTCCGTCGGAACCGGCGAGGTCGCGTTAGCCGCCCCCCGAACCGGCCAGCCGTTGCAGGGCCGGTCTTACCTTCAGGAAGCCGAGATACAGCCGCTCGAGCAGGCGCAGCACCGTGTGGCTTTGGGCTGCCAACCCTAGTGGTCGCAGTAGCGGGATTGCCCGCCACATCGCCGCGAACGCAGCGGCGCCGGACAGCAGCCGGCCGTCTTCTTCGGCATGGAAACGGGCAATCAGCGTCGCACGGTCGATGGGGCATGCCGCCACGCCATCGCTTACGTCGATGAAGGTGATCGCGCGGCGGCGATCAAGCCACCGCATCAGCGCGATCTCGCGCACGCAAAGCGGGCACGCGCCATCGAACCAGACCGTCACTCGTGATGTCATGGCGCCGCTATACACGGTCGCCAGTGCACGGGCGAGTGCGCCGATTGCCGCGTTACTGCCCGCTGAAGTTGGCCGGGCGTTTTTGCAGGAAGGCGGCGACGCCCTCGGCGAAATCCGCGGTGCGGCCGGCAGCGAGCTGGTTGCGGCGTTCCACCATCAGCGCTTCGCTGAGCGGCTTGTCCATGCAGTCGCGAATGCCCTGGCGGATCAGCGCATAGGCGCGCGTTGGTCCCTTGGCGAGCCTGGCGGCCAGCGCGTTGGCTTCCGTCATCAGCTGGTCGTCATCGACGACCTTGTAGATCATGCCCCAGTCATATGCGGTTTCCGCGGGGATGCGCTCGCCGAGCATCATCATCGCCTGCGCGCGGGCGCGGCCGGCAAGGCGCGGCAGCAGCCAGGTCGAGCCGACATCGGGGACCAGGCCAATGTTGACGAAGGCCTGCAGGAAATAGGCGGAGCGGGCGGCAATGACGATGTCGCCGGCCAGCGCGAACGAGCAGCCGGCACCCGCTGCTGGACCGTTGACGGCGGTGATGAACGGAATGGGCAGCGCGAACAGCCGTTCGAGCAGGGGGTTGAAATGCGTCTCCAGCACCTTGCCGGCGTCGGGTGGGCCCGACGGCAGCTTGTCCGCGCCGCCTTCGGTGCCGGCACCGCCGCCCGACAGGTCGGCACCCGAGGAGAAGCCGCGTCCGGCCCCCGTCAGCAGCAGCACGCGCGCGGTGCCGCCGTCGCGAAGCGCGTCGACGGCGTGGATCATCTCGCCGATTGTCCTGGTCGTCAGCCCGTTCAGCACCTGCGGCCGATTGATGGTCAGCGTCGCGACGCCATCCTTTTCGTCAAGCAGGATATGTTCGTAGGCCATGTTGGTGTCTCCCGGCTGCTGTCGGAAAGCTGATAGCGCGCGGCGGCGATTGCGGTACCACTCAATTGTGCTGAGGGGGGGTGGTTAGGTGCATCCCTCGACTTCGCTCGGAATGAGCGGGTCAGTGGAAAACCTCGCTCATCCCGAGCGAAGTCGAGGGACGCACTTATCTATGCGGCGTTGGCCTTCGCGTCGAGCTCGGCTTCGGTGACGACGCGGTTGCGGCCAAGTTCCTTCGCCTTGTAGAGCGCCTGGTCGGCGCGCTCGATCAGCGTTTCGATGCTGTCGTTCCAGCGCAATTGCGCGATGCCGAGCGACAGCGTGATGCGGCCGACTTCCTTGTTGGTGGACTTGGCGCGGACGCTGCGCGAGGCGATATAGTCGCGAATCTGCTCGCAGATGTCGTGCGCTGCTTCAAGCGCCTTGCCGGGCAGCACGATGACAAACTCCTCGCCGCCGAAGCGGGCTGGATAGCCGACGCCGTGCGACAGCTGTTCGAGGCTCTGCCCGACGAGGCGGAGCACCTCGTCACCCATGCGGTGGCCCCAGGTGTCGTTGAAGCGCTTGAAATGGTCGATATCGCAGAAGGCGAGGCAGAGCGGCTTGCGGTCGGCCGTCGCGCGGCCGGCCTGCGCCTCGAGATAGGCGGTGAACGCCTTGCGGTTGGGCAGCCCGGTCAGCGGATCGGTGCGGCTTTCGTTACGCGCGGTTTCAAGATCCTGCTTTAGCGCGCTGATCTCCTCGCCCGACATGGCAAGCTGCGCCTCGAGCTTCTCGGTCTTCTCAATCATCGCGCTGGTTGCGTTCAGCATTTCGGCAAGCAGTGCGCGCTGCGCGTCGATGTCGTCGCTCGCCGAGATATTGTCCGAGCTCTCGCGCAGCGTCCTGCTATAGCTCTTGGCCTCGCCGTCGGCCTGTTCGACATAGACCGCCATGCGCTTCAGCTGTATCTGCGTCTGGTCGATGAGCTGGCCGATATCGGGCGGCACCGCATCGCCGAACATCTCGCGGCGGATGTTCTGCATGGCGCGCGTCGACACGCGGCCGACGGTTCGCACGACGGCGTCGACGGCTTCGACAAGGTCGGCATCGGCGCGCGTCACGTAGCGATACCAGAACTCGTAGTTGGCCGGCGTCGGCGCGATTCCGCCAGCCTCCATGTGCTGGCGGATGGCATCGAATATCTGGCTCGAACTTGGCACCCGGCCGTCGCTCCGAAATCCCCGCGGGCGCCGGACAAGCGGCGCCGATCGCGACGGCGATGGTGACATGCGAGCGTTAATTTTGCGAAAAGGCGCGGTGGCGTAACGACCCGGCGTCAGCTGCGCGCGGAAACGCCCAGGAAGCTCGGTACTGGACCGTTCCAGCCGTCATCCTCGACGGCTTCGGCGGCCGCATGCGGCACCTCATGCGGTTGCGCCGGCGGTTCGCCGCGCGCGCGGCCGGTTCGTTCTGCCCGCCTTCCGGCAGGCTTTTCAGATGGTTTTTCGGCGGTCCGTCGCGCCGTCTTGCCGGTGTCGCCGTCGCCCGCGCCACGCCGTTCGATTGGCATCGCAATCAGCTTTTCGATGTCGGCGACAAGCTCGGCGTCAGCCGGCGTTGCCAGCGTGATCGCGATGCCGGTCTTGCCGGCACGACCGGTGCGGCCGATGCGGTGGACATAGTCCTCGGCATTGATCGGGACGTCGAAATTGAAGACGTGGCTGACGCCCTTGATGTCAAGCCCGCGTGCGGCGACGTCGGAGGCGACGAGGATGTTATTGGCGTCGCGCTTGAAGGCGTCGAGCGTTGCCAGGCGGTCGCGCTGCTCCATGTCACCGTGGATCTGCCCGGCGCGGAAGCCGTCGCGCTTGAGCGCATCGGCGAGCGTCTTGACGTCCTTCTTGCGATTGCAGAACACGATCGCGCTGGTCACCGCCGCATCGCGCAGCAGACAACGCAGCGTCGTTTGCTTGCTGCGCGCCTCGGTCATCACCAGTGACTGCGCGATGTTGGTGTTGGCTGTCGCCTGCCGCGCGACCTCGACGGTCTTCGGATCGTTGAGAAAGCGGTCGGCGAGCTTCTTGATCGGCGGCGCCATCGTCGCCGAGAACAACAGGCTCTGCCGATTGGGCCCAAGCAGCGAGCAGATGCGCTCGACATCGGGGATAAAGCCCATGTCGAGCATGCGGTCGGCTTCGTCGATCACCAGGATCGAGACGCCCGACATCAGGATCTTGCCGCGTTCGAACTGGTCGAGCAGGCGGCCTGGCGTCGCAATGAGCACGTCGACGCCGCGCTCAAGCGCCCGGTCCTGATCGCCGAAGCTGACCCCGCCGATCAGCAGCGCCATCGACAGGTTGTGGTTCCTGCCATACTTCTTGAAATTCTCGGCGACCTGGTCAGCCAGCTCCCGCGTCGGCGCGAGGATCAGCGATCGCGGCATCCGCGCCCGCGCCCGTCCCTGCGCCAGGATGTCGATCATCGGCAGCACGAACGACGCGGTCTTGCCGGTGCCTGTCTGCGCGATTCCGATGAGATCGCGTCCCATCAGCACCAGCGGGATCGCCTGTTTCTGGATCGGCGTCGGTTCACTATAGCCACTGTCGGCAACGGCTGCCAACAGCTCGTCCGACAGGCCGAGGGCGTGAAAACTCAATTCAGCTAGCCTTGTTGCTGCAATAACGCGCGGGCGAGCCCTTGCACCTTATTGGTCGCGAAAGTCAAGAATCGCGGTCTGGTCGACGGCGACGACGCGGTTGCGGCCGTTGCGCTTGGCCCGGTACATCGCCTCGTCGGCGGCCTTCAGCACATCGCGCGGTGTCGCGCCGGGGTCGGCGACGGCGACGCCAACGCTGATTGTCACCGACGCACCAGCCTCGATGCCAAGCGCGCGGCAGGCGGTGCACAACCGCTCGCAGACCGCCAGCGCCTCGGCGAGCGATGTGTCCGGCATGATGATCGCAAATTCCTCGCCGCCAAGGCGGCCGACGAGGCCGTCGTGGCGCACTACGCCAAGTGCCAGTCCGCCGACGCGGCGCAGCACCTCGTCGCCGACGTCATGGCCGTGGCGATCGTTGATCGCCTTGAAATGGTCGACGTCGAACAATGCGACCGCAAGCGGGCGACCGTCGATTCGTGCGGCTTCGGCGGCGCCGTCGAGCCGGGCAAGGAACGCGCGTCGTGACGCCGTCCCGGTCAGTTCGTCGGTTGCAGCCTGCCGCTCGGCGATTGCGGCAAGCGCGTCGCGCTCGTCGAGCACCGACGCCACCGGTAGCGCCGGCAGAAATGTGGCCGCCAGGAAGAACTGGAAGAAGTAGATGCGATCGGCGAGATCGCCCTCCATCAGGGCAATGGGGCCGCTGCTCCGCGTGGAGAAGTACGACCCGATGACCGCGATGATGACGATCGCCACGGTCGCCCCTGCCGAGCGCAGCCGAAACGTGGTCAGCACGACCGGCGGCAGCAGCAGGAACAGCAGCGGCCAGCGGTCCTGCGCGAACACGGCAAGGCTGAGCCCCGCGACCATCGCGAACAGCGCTGTCGCCTCGGCGACGCTACGTCCTTGCAGGAACGAGCGCTTGGCCATCCACATGGCGAAGGCGATGAACAGGACAGGCGTGACGACAAGCAGCCCCAGCGTGTCGGAAGCGAACCAGGAAAGCCAGCTGCGCCCGATATCGTGGTCGGTCGCATAGGCCATGAAGGGTGCGCTCAGCGAGGCCGACAGCGCCGACGCGACGATCGCCGAAACGACGAACTTTACAAGGTCGAGCGGTCGCTCCAGCTCAGGAGCACCGCCGACCCACTGGCGGGTCAGCGTCGCCGCCAGCGCCGCCTCGGCGACATTGATCGCGGCGAACGGCGCCGATGCGATGATCGGGTAGCCGCCGATAAGATTGGCCAGGAAGCCGGCGACCCACACCGCAACGACATAAGGAAGCCAGCGCGCCGACGGCGTCGCCAGCAGTGCCGCGAGCACGATCGCGTTCGCCGCCCATACCGTCGCCATGCCAACCGACCAGGCGGTGAGTTCGATGTTGACAAGCGCGATGACGAAATGCGCGAGCGCGACGAGCAGCGGACCTGTCGACAGCGGTGCGCGTGCCAGCGCCCGCCGCGTCTCGTCTCCGCTCGCCGTTATCAGCCCGTCCACACCGACTTCCAATCCCTGGCTTCGGCGCGGGTCATGCGCCCGCGCTGGTGAACGTCGTCTTTACAACAACAAGGGGCGGAGCCAAGGCTCCGCCCCCTCACAGTGTCGGCCGGCCGGCTAGAACTTGAAGCCGGCGGCGATGCCGTAACGCCGCGGTTCCAGCGTGAAGATGTTGGTGAACAGTCCCGACGACTGGTCGGTGATATAAAGACCGGTCGTCGAGTTGTTGTCGAAGATGTTCTGCACGAAGCCGCGCACGAACCACTTGTCGTCGACGCCGTTGATCTGGATCTGGGCGTTCGCCTGGCTATAGCCCTTCACACGGTTGATCGGCCCGTTGAAGATGTTGCCGAAGCTGTCGCCGGTATAGGTGAAGTCGATGCGCGGCACGATGGTCATGCCGTTGTCGAGCTCGGCCGTATACTGGGCGCCGACCGAAAACTTGTAGTTCGGCGCCTGCGGCAGCTTGTTGCCCTTGAGGTTCACCTCGACGCCGGCGTTGTGGATGGTAAAGCCGCCGAGCGTGTTGATCAGCGCCTGCGCGCCGCCGAACGCCGGATTGAGTGTGGCAAGCCCGCCCGCAGCGCCAAGTGACAGGATCGAGCAGAGGCTGAACGCGCCTGTTGCCGCCAGCCCGCTGTCCGCCGGGAACGGCGTCGGGTTCTGCAGTGGTGCCGGGTTTACGCCTCCGTTCGCCGGTCGGCTGGCGCCGATCGCGTTGATGACGCCGTTGACCACCGAAACGAAGGTGTTGCTGGCGGTGGCGCTGCCGACGTTCGAGGTCACCGCGCAGTTCGCGCCGTTCGAGATGTCCTTGATGATCACGGCGTCGCTGCGGCCACCCGACGGATCGCGCGGGTCGCCAAGGAACTTGTCGTCGGCGACCTTGGTGTGCAGGTAGCTGAAGCCGAGGTTGAACAGCCAGTTCGGCGACGGCGACACGATCGCTTCCGCCTCGAGGCCGTAGATGTCGGCGTCGACGTTGTCATTGACCGACGTGCGCGCGACGATGCGGCTCAGCTGCAGCGCCTTGTACTTGTAGTAGAAGGCCGTGAGGTTGAGCCGCAGGCTGCCGTCGAGGAAGGTGTTCTTCGAGCCGAGTTCGAACGCGTCGACGAACTCGGGGCCGAAACCTTCGGGCACCGCGAAGATCGGCTGCAGCGGCGGATTGATGCCGCCCGACTTGTAGCCGCGCGAATAGGATGCATAGATCAGGCTGTCGTCGGAAATCTTCCAGTCAAGTACGGCGCGGCCGGTCCACTCGCTGAACGACACCTCGCGCTCCTGGAACAGCTGGTTGCCCGGCCGGCCGGGGTCGGCGTCATACGTGGTCACGAACGGCGAACCGAACGCGCTGGTCGAGCCGTAGGGAACGAGGAAGCTCGCCAGCGTCGAGCGCGCGCGGATCGTTTTCTTGTCGTCGTTGTAGCGCAGGCCGAGCGTCAGTTTGAGCGCGTCGCTGAACTCGTAATAGACCTCGCCGAAGATGCCAAACGACTTGAGTGTGAAGCTGTCGGTGTTGTTGCGGAAGAACGGCGTGCCGAGATAGCTTGGCGGCACGCCCGCGCCGGCAAGCGGCAGCGAGTTGAACGAACCGAGCAGGCCGGTCACATAGTCGATGCCAAAGGCATTGACGTAGTAGCTGTTTTCGCTGAGCTTGGCGTCGACATAGATGCCGCCGAGCAGGAAGTTGAACGGCCCGTCGAAGCTGCTGGTCAGGATGCCTTCGACCGACCAGTCGCGGGTCTTCTGGTTCGAGCGGTCGAAATCGAGCGGCGTCGCCGCGCAGACGCTGTGGCCGCCATAGACGCCGGTGCCGGTCTCCTCGGTGTCCGACGTGCACAGCACGCCGGTCGGGCCGCCAGGGATCAGCGCCGAGGCGATCGGCGCGAAATAGGCGGCGGGAAGACCGGGAACCAGGCCGGCCGCCGCGGCGGCAAGCGTTCCGAGTCCCGGCGCGTACAGCGCGCGGTTCTGCACCGACAGGTTATAGTCCTGCCGCGAATCGACCCGGGCTTCGTGGTAGAGGCCGGTCACCTGCAGGCTGAAATTGTCGCCGAGCTCCTGCTCGACGCGCAACTGGTATTGCTGCTCGTCGGTGAAATATTCTGGCGTGAAGTCGGTGTTGACCTTGCGGACATCGGCGGGATTGACGAAGCCGGTGTAGGCGTCGGGGCCATAAAGGCTGCCGAGCCCGAATGCCGCCGGAATGCCGTTGAACGCCAGGAACTCGCGCGAGGTCAGCACGCCGACGAAGGTCGAGTTGGCATTGAGCGTGCCGAAGTCGCGGCGCGCCGGCAAGCAGCCGAGCACGCCCGTCGGGTCGCGCTGGCAGAGCTGCTTCTGAATGCGCGCACGGTCGTCGTCCTCTCGGAAGTAGTAGCCGAAGAAGTCGACGCGCGTGGTCTCGGTCGGTTCCCAGCGGAGCGAGCCGCGGATCGCGTACATGTCGCGGCCATCGTTGCTCTTGCCGTCGAAGACGTTTTCGGTGTAGCCGTCGCGCTTCAAATAGAAGCCTGCAAGACGGATACCGAAGCTGTCGCCGATGGGCAGGTTGACCATGCCCTTGACCTTGATTGCGTCGAAATTGCCGTACTCGGCCTCGCCCGATGCAGCGAAACCGGTGAGGTCGGGCTTCGCGGTGACGAAGTTGACGACGCCCGACGTCGCGTTGCGGCCGAACAGCGTGCCCTGCGGGCCGCGCAGCACCTCGATGCGTTCAAGGTCGAAATATTCGGTTTCGAACAGCCGCGTCGCCAGCAGCGGCGAGCCGTTGACATGGATCGCCGTCGCCGAATCGCACGACACGCCGACACAAAGGTCGCCGATGCCACGGATGGTGAAGCTGGAACCGGTGAAGTTGCCTTTCGAGAAGGTGACGTTGGGCAGCGTCAGCTGCAGGTCGGAGGCGTTTTCGATCTGCTGCTTTTCAAGCGCCTCGGCGGAGAAGGCGCTGACCGCGATCGGCACGTCCTGCAGCGATTCCGCCTGGCGCTGCGCGGTGACGACGATTTCCTCGATACCGACCTCGGTTTCCTGCTCGGTCTGCGCCAGCGACGGCGTCGCGGCAACCACGGCGAGCGCAGAGGCGCTGCCAACAAGACCAGCCCGCGCGAAAGCGTGAAGTGATCGCATGATCGAAAGTCCTCCCAAGGTTACCAGTTCATCCGCGCGCGTTCTGCCTCGCGCTTCGGACGGCGGCGGGAGGCCTCGCCAGCCTGGCGACATCCCCCCAATACCGCTTGGATGGCATACAAACCCGCTTTCGGGGTGATGTCCAGCGTAGCATTGACGTCTTGTAGATTTCGACAGGTCTGGCGCGTAACGTCGCCGTTCACCGTTACTTTTTTGCAACGCTTTGGCCGATTTTTCCTATTGATTTTGGTGGGCGCCGGCGACCAACTCGCTTATGTCGTCGGCCATGATCGACGCATCAATCCTCGCCCGATTTCGCGCCGCCGCGGGGGATGGCGGCTGGAGCGACGATGCCGCCCGGCTGGCGCCGCGGCTCGTCGACTGGCGCGGCCAGAAGACGGGTGCGGCACCGCTGATGCTGACTCCTGCCGATACCGCCACGCTCGCGGCGATCGTCAGGGTCGCCGCCGAAACGCGCACGCCGCTGGTGCCGCAGGGCGGCAACACCGGCCTCGTCGGCGGTGCCACGCCCGAGGCTGACGGGCGCGCCATCCTCGTCTCGATGGAACGGATGAACCGGATCCGCGCGATCGATGCCGGCGATTTCTCGGTCGTGGCCGAGGCCGGCGTCGTCCTTGAAACGCTGCACGATGCTGTCGCCGCCGCCGACCGGATGTTCCCGCTTTCGCTCGGCGCCAAGGGCTCGGCGACAGTCGGCGGCCTGGTTTCGACCAACGCCGGCGGCACGCAGGTGCTGCGCTACGGCCCGATGCGCTCGCTCCTGCTGGGGCTTGAGGCGGTGCTTCCCGACGGCTCGGTACTTGATCAGCTAAGGCCGCTCCGGAAGGACAACACCGGCTATGACATCAAGCAGCTGCTGATCGGCGCCGAAGGCACGCTCGGCTTCGTCACCGCGGCGGCGCTGCGGCTGGTGCCGGCGCCGCGCGAGATCGCGACGGCGTTTGCCGGGCTTGCCAGTCCCGAAGCGGCGCTCGACCTGCTCGCGCGGCTCCGCGCGGCGACCGGCGACAGTCTCGATTCGTTCGAACTGATCCCGCGCGAGGCAGTCGAGCTGGTGACGGCGCATGTCCCGGGAACGCGCGATCCGTTGCGCGACGCGTGGCCGTGGTACGTGCTTGTCGAGGCGACGTCGGCGGCGGCGGGTGACACGCTGCAGCGTGCGCTCGAGAATGCGCTCGCCGACGCGATGGGGCGCGGCATCGTCGCCGACGCGACGGTCGCGGCGAGCCGAGCGCAAGCCGCCGACCTCTGGCGGCTGCGCGACACCATC
>CAYVVV010000074.1:0-5019 GCA_964455325.1 uncultured Sphingosinicella sp.
CGACGATGCCGACCTTGGCGCGGCATCGTTTCTCGAACGCACGCACCGCCGGCACTTCTATTTCGGCGCTGCAGACGGTCGCAAGGCCGACTTTATGCACCTGCGCGCCTGCGAGGTGGCGTTCAATGCTACCGGCGGCGGCAAGCCGTCGAGCGTCTACGACGCGATCGGCGCTGCGCAGGTCGCCAAGGCCAGCTTTGCAGGCATGCGCCTGCTGCACCGGCTTGGCGACACACTGCGCGTGTGGCCGTTCGACCCCGCCGGCGATGGCTGCCTGCTTGTTGAAATCTACTGTCGTGCGTTCATCCGTCTTGCCGGCGGCCGCGGTCGCAAGCTGCGCGGCAGCGACGCGCTCAACGCCGCGCTCGCGGCGCTCGGCTCGCGGCCGATAAGCGACCAGCCGCTCGACGATAACCAGACCGACGCGCTCGCCGCCGCCGCCGGGCTTCGCGCCATCGCCGGTGACGCGCGCTACTGGTCGCCGGCCGGCCTCACCGCGACGATCGCCCGCACCGAAGGCTGGACGTTCGGCGTCGTCTAGGCCAAGAGACGCTGGCGATGACCCAACACTTCATTCTTGTCGGCGTTGGCGGCGCGCTCGGCGCGATGCTGCGGCACGGCGTCGGCCTTGCCAGCCTGCGCCTGTCCGGGCCGGGCTACCCGTGGGGCACGCTGGCGGTCAATGTCGGCGGCGGGCTGCTGATGGGTATCCTTGTCGGCGTCATGGTCGGGCGTGGCGGCAGCGAAACCCTCAGGTTGCTGCTTGGCGTCGGCGCGCTCGGCGGCTTCACCACCTTCTCAGCCTTCTCGCTCGAGGTCGTCAACATGATCGAGCGCGGCACGCACGCGACGGCGCTCGCCTACGTCGTCATCTCGGTCGCCGCATCGGTGGGCGCGCTCTACGTCGGCAAGGCACTGGCATGAGCGTGCGCCAGTTTATCGTCGGCGCCGACGACGATGGCATCAGGCTCGACCGCTGGTTCAAGCGGCACTTGCCCGACACCAGCTTCAACACCGTGTCGCGCTGGGCGCGCACCGGCCAGCTGCGGCTCGATGGCCGGCGCGCCGACCCCGGCGACCGCGTTGCCGAGGGTCAGGTGATCCGCGTGCCGCCCGCCGACGCAGCGGCGCCGACGACGATGGCGGTGAAGACGCAGCGGCCGCCGCTCACCGACGATGCCATCGACTTCGCGCGCAGCCTCGTCATCCACAAGGACGCCGACGCCATCGTCATCAACAAGCCGGCGGGACTCGCGACACAGGGCGGCACGCGGACGACGGCGCATGTCGACGGGCTGCTCGACGCACTCGCCTTCGAAAAGGCGGAACGGCCAAAGCTCGTCCACCGGCTCGACAAGGACACGTCTGGCGTGCTGCTGCTTGCCCGCTCGGCGCGCGCCGCGGCGCATTTCTCGAAGGCGTTTTCAAGCCGGACGGCAAGGAAACTGTACTGGGCGGTCGTTGTCGGCGTGCCTGAGATCCGCGACGGGCTGATCGAGCTGCCGATCGCCAAGCAGCCGGGTACCGGCGGCGAGAAGATGCATGTCGATGAAAGGGCCGGCCAGCGCGCCGTCAGCCGCTACCGCCTGATCGACCGCGCTGGCAACCGCGCCGCCTGGCTCGAGATGCAGCCGCTGACCGGCCGCACGCACCAGTTGCGCGTCCACGCCGCGGCGATCGGCCACCCCATCGTCGGCGATGGCAAGTACGGCGGCAAGGAAGCGTTCCTCACCGGTGGCACCAGCCGCAAGATGCACCTCCACGCGCGGCGTCTCGTCATCGAACTGCCGTCGGGCGGGCTGCTCGACGTCAAGGCGCCGCCAGCACCGCACTTTGCCGAGACGCTGGGGGCGATCGGGTTCGATGCGTCGGCCGGCGACCTGCCGCTCGAGGAGGAGAGCTTCGATCCCGACGCGGCAGCGCGGCGGCAGCGGCACAAGGCGCGCGACGCCCGCCGCGAACGACGCGACAGCTGGCGCAGCCGGCGCGGCGCAGGTCGCGGCGCGGCGGGAAAGACCAGAACGTGACTTCGCTCGGGATGAGCGGTGATTATGCGGTATCGAGGCTGATGCACCCCAACCCCGCCTTCCGCTGGACCGACGATGCCGCCGTGCGCGACTTCATCCGCGCCGTCAGCTTCGCCGCCATCTTCGCGGCGACCCCCGACGGTCCGCGCGTCGCCCACGCGCCGCTGGTCTGGGCGGGTCCGAACCAGCTGCGCTTTCACCTGGCGCGCGGCAACGCCCTGACGCGGCATATCGACGGCGCTGTCGTGCTGGCGCTGGTCAGCGGTCCCGATGCCTACATCAGCCCTGACTGGTACGATGGTGTCGACCATGTGCCGACGTGGAACTATCTTGCTGTCGAGATCGAAGGCCGCTGCCGGCGGCTCGATGACGCCACGCTGGTCGCCATGCTCGATGCGCTCTCCGACGAGCATGAAGCGCGTCTCGCGCCGAAGCCGGTGTGGAAACGGGACAAGCTGCCCGCAGGCCACTTCGAGGAACGGCTGCGGGCAATCGCGGGCTTCGCGATCGATGTCAGCGACATCCGCGCCACAGCCAAGCTCGGCCAGAAGCAAAGCGACCGTGACCGTCACCGGGTCGCCGACGCGCTCGAGACCGCTGGCCACCGTTCCCTCGCCGCGCTGATGCGGGACGTGCCATGACTTGCCGCCTCGCCGTGTTCGACTGCGACGGCACGCTTGTCGACAGCCAAGCGAACATCATCCGTGCCATTGAGGATACGTTCGGGCGGCACCGGCTTGCCGCGCCCGACCGCAACGCCGTCCGCCGCATTGTCGGGCTGTCGCTCGGCGAGGCGATGGCGGCCCTTCTGCCCGATGCGGATCCGGCGTTTCATGACGTTCTTGCCACCGACTACAAGCAGGCGTTCCGGACGTTGCGCTCGAACGGTGGCCTGCATGATGAGCCGCTGTTCCCGGGCGTCCGCGACGGCCTGTTGCGGCTGGAGCGCGCCGGCTGGCTGCTAGGCGTCGCGACGGGGAAGTCGGACCGGGGGCTGGCGCTGACCCTGATGCACCACGAAATCCACGGACGCTTCGTCACCCTGCAGACCGCCGACCGGCATCCGTCGAAGCCGCACCCGTCGATGCTGGCGACGGCGATGGCCGAGACCGGCGCACGGCCCGGCGACACCGTCATGATCGGCGACACCGTGTTCGACATCGAGATGGCGAACGCGGCGCGCGTCCGCGGCATCGGCGTCGACTGGGGCTACCACGAGGCGGAAGAGCTGATGGCAGCCGGCGCCGTGCACGTCGCCGCCGATTTCGCTGCGCTGACCGAGCACCTGGAGAGCATCGCATGAACCAGCCCGACCCCGCGCAGAACCGCTGGATGGTGCTCAACCTGCTGCGCGTGACGGGTGTCATCCTTATGGTCGTCGGCGCCATTGTCTGGAAGCAGGGGATGGCCGGCTTCCAGGACGAAACGGTCGGCAAGCTGATCCTTTCCGCCGGCCTGTTCGAGGCGCTCGTCATCCCGGCCGTGCTGCGGCGCAGGTGGCGCAGCACCGACGACGGCGATCGGTGAAGCGCTTCTACGCGACGGCAGCGCCGGTGCCGGTCGCCGGCAACTGGACCATCGAGCTTGACGGCCGGCCGGTGCTGACGCCGAAACGCGCGGCGCTGCTGCTGCCGACGGCACGGCTGGCGACCGCGATTGCCGGCGAATGGTCGGCGCAGCGCGACAGCATCGACGCGCGCACGATGCCGCTCACCGGCATCGCCAATGCCGCGATCGACCATGTCGCGCCCGATCCGGCGGCGTTCGCAACCGCGCTCGCCGCCTATGCCGAAAGCGACCTCGTCTGTTATCGCGCCGCCAGTCCGGCCGACCTTGCCGCGCGGCAGGCGCGTGAATGGGATCCGATCGTCGCCTTCATCCGCCGGCGTTACGACGCCGACCTTCGCGTCACCGCCGGCATCGCGCACGTTGCACAGCCCGCAGCCAGCATCGACCGCCTTGGCGCCGCGCTGCGCGCGCTCGACCCGTTCCGGCTTGCGGCGCTGCAGCCGGTGGTGACCATCGCCGGCTCGCTGGCGATTGGCCTTGCCCTGCTCGAGCGCGCGATCGACAGCGAAACGGCGTTCGCGGCCAGCCAGCTCGACGAGCTCTATCAGGTCGAGCAGTGGGGCGACAACGACGAGGCGCGCGCCGCGCGCGCCGCGCGCCAGCGCGACCTTGACGCCGCCGCCCGTTTCCTCAGCCTGCTATGACGCCGCCTTCGGCATGAACCAGCGCGCGATGACGAAGCCGGCGGCAAGCAGCGTTACGAAATCCGCGACGGCCACGTAGAGATTGAACGTCCATCCACCCGGCCACCACACCGCCTTGCCGATGTTGAAATAGACCGTCATCGCGAACGCGATCATCCCGATCAACTTCATGCGGCCGCCGAAATCGACAAGACGGCCGCGCATCGCCCACAGGATGTAACCGATCAGGAATGCCGACGCGACCATGTGCAGGAAACCCTTGACCATGACCATCGGGTCCATCACTGGGCCGCCGGGCTTGGTCAGGCTGACGGTGGCGATCGGCCCGGCCTCATGCGCGGCGACGAGTTCAGGATCGCCCCCCTCTGCGAACGGAATCGCGTAAAAGCCTGACTGCGGCAACGCTTTTAGCGCCTCGTGAACCGCCAGCTGCGTTTCGGCAGGAACGTCGACGCGCGCGCTGTTGAACAGCGGCGAACCGTAAAAAACGAAACCCAGCAGAAACATCGCCACGGCAGCGGCGACGCTGCCGATCACCAGTCGACCCATGTGACCCTCCCCATGTTTCTCCGGCGATGGCCTCCCCGCCATGCCATGCGGGCACCCTAGCACAGATACGTCACAGGTGACATCGCCGTGCGGCATGGCTAAGCGGCAGGTGTCTACGACGCAAAGCGGGGGCACGACGCATGCACAAGGTTCTTGCCGAACTCGAACGGCGCCGGGAAGCAGCGAAAATGGGCGGCGGCCAGACGCGCATCGACGCGCAGCATGCCAAG
>CAYVVV010000074.1:5029-11806 GCA_964455325.1 uncultured Sphingosinicella sp.
GACCGCGCGCGAGCGGCTGGAGATCCTGCTCGATCCCGGCAGCTTCGAGGAGCTCGACATGTATGTCGAGCACAATTGCGTCGACTTCGACATGCATGAAACGGTGATCCCGGGCGATGGCGTCGTCACCGGATCGGGCACCATCAACGGCCGTCTCGTCTTCGTGTTCAGCCAGGACTTCACCGTCTTTGGCGGCTCCCTGTCTGAACGGCATGCGCAGAAGATCTGCAAGGTCATGGACATGGCGATGAAGGTCGGCGCGCCAGTCATCGGCCTCAACGATTCGGGCGGTGCGCGCATCCAGGAAGGCGTCGCCAGCCTTGGCGGCTACGCCGAGGTGTTCCAGCGCAACGTCCTTGCCTCGGGCGTCATCCCGCAGATCAGCCTCATCATGGGGCCGTGCGCGGGCGGTGCGGTCTATTCGCCGGCGATGACCGACTTCATCTTCATGGTGAAGGATTCGTCGTACATGTTCGTCACCGGTCCCGACGTGGTGAAGACGGTGACCAACGAGATCGTGACGCAGGACGAACTCGGCGGCGCGATCACCCACACGACGAAATCGGGCGTTGCCGACGTCGCCATGGAGGACGATGTCGAGGCGCTGCTGCGGACGCGCGACTTCTTCGACTTCCTGCCGCTCAACAACCGCAGCGGGACGCCGTTCCGGCCCACCGACGACGACCCCGAGCGCATCGAGATGAGCCTCGATACGCTCATCCCCGACAGCGCCAACAAGCCCTATGACATGCACGAGCTCATCCGCAAGGTCGCCGACGAGGGCGACTTCTTCGAGCTGCAGCCGGCGCATGCCGCCAACATCATCGTCGGCTTCGCGCGCATCGAAGGGTCGACCGTCGGCATCGTCGCCAACCAGCCGATGGTGCTTGCCGGCTGCCTCGACATCGCCGCATCGAAGAAGGCGGGGCGCTTCGTGCGCTTCTGCGATGCGTTCTCGATTCCCATCGTCACCTTCGTTGACGTGCCGGGTTTCCTGCCTGGCACCGCGCAGGAGCATGGCGGCATCATCAAGAACGGCGCCAAGCTGCTGTTCGCCTATGCCGAGGCGACGGTGCCCAAGATCACCGTCATCACGCGCAAGGCCTATGGCGGCGCCTATGACGTCATGGCGTCGAAGCACCTGCGCGGCGACCTCAACTACGCCTGGCCGACCGCCGAGATCGCGGTGATGGGAGCGAAGGGCGCCGTCGAGATCATCTTCAGGAAGGATATCGGCGACGCCGACAAGATCGCCGCGCGCACCGCCGAATACGAGGCACGCTTCGCCAATCCGTTCGTGGCAGCGTCGAAGGGGTTCATCGACGAGGTGATCATGCCGCATTCGACGCGGCGCCGCATCGCCATCGGGCTGCGCAAACTGCGTACCAAGAGCCTGGAGAACCCATGGAAGAAGCACGACAATATCCCGCTCTGAGCGGCCGTCGCGTCGAAAGGCGGCGTTAGCGCGCTGGCAACCGGAACCAGCTAGACGGCTTTGTCGTTCATGGCTGCGCAAGGGGGGCAGTTCATGCAGGTCAGCGAAATCCTTCGCAACGCCCGCATCGCCAAGGCACAGACAGGTCGATCGGTCGTCGCGCAATGTATCGAGATGCTGCGCCTGCGCTTCGGCCTCAGCGGCATGACACCCGAGTTCTACTTCAACTATCGCCTGTTCGAGCCGGCGATGCCGTGGCGCGACAAGCGCACGTACATCGGACCATGGCGCAAGAAGCGCATCTATCGCATCCAGGATCCCGAAACGACCCGGATCGCCGCCGACAAGCTGACGGCATACCGGCATTTCGACGCGCACGGGCTGGCCTATCCGCGGCTGCTGGCGACGACGAACGCCGATGCGATGCTGCCCGATGTGGCGGCGCTGATGTCGGCCGAAGCCATCGACACCTGGCTGCGCAAGGCGGCGCCGTACCCATTCTTCGTCAAGCCCTCGGCAAGCACTTATGGATGGGGATCGATGCTCGTCGAGCGTCGCGACGGCGACGATCTCGTACTCGGCAATGGCGATCGGATCGCCATAGCCGCGTTCGCCATAAAGCACGGCGCGCCGGCGGCGCCGGTGCAGCTCATTCAGGAACTCATTCGTCCGCACCCCGCGCTCGCCGCGGCGATCGGCAACCGCGCCGCGACTGCGCGGATCGTCGCCATCAGCGACGGCGTAGAACCCGAAATCTACGCGGCCGGGCTGCGCATCCCGAGTGGCCGCAGCATGACCGACAATTTTCAGGCCGGCAAGTCGGGCAACCTGATGGCGTTCATCGACTGTGCGAGCGGCGAACTCACGACCGTCGTCGGCGGGCTCGGGATCGACTGGAGTGAGGTCGACACGCATCCCGATACCGGCGCGATGCTGAAAGGCTTTCGTATACCCGACTGGGACCGCGCCGTCGCGCTGGTCAAGGCCGGCTGCCACGCGCTGCCCGGGATGAAAATCCATGGCTGGGACATCGCGTTCAGCGACAAGGGGCCACTGATTGTCGAGGACAATGTGCGTGGCGACATCAACCTTGCACAGCTGGCGCCCGGCATCGGTCTTGCCAACCCGCGCTTCCTCAGGCTTTATCCCGGCGGCAAACTGTAGTTCAGGCCGGAACCGCGCCATGATGTTTGACATGCCCGCCGCTGAAATCCTGAGCGCGGCGCGACAGGCAAAGGCGCAGAGCGGCCGTTCGATACTCCGCCAGCTGGCCGATATCGTGCGCCTGCGCAGTGGCCCCGGCAAGCTGACCGCGCGCGAATATTTCGACTATCGCCTGTTCGAGCCGGCGCTGTCCGACGACGAGCGGTCGACCTTCGTCGGTCGCTGGGCGCGCGCCGACGTCTACCAGGCGCAGGACGCGCAGTGGACGGGGCTCGGCAATGACAAGCTGCTCGGCTACCTGTTCCTCGAGGCGAACGGCATCGCCACCCCGCCGGTCAAGGCGGTGTATCATGAAAGCCGCTTCTATCCGGGCGTTGCGCTGCTCGACACGCCGGAGCGTTTCGAGACATGGCTGCGCGATCCCGGCAACTACCCCTTCTTCGCCAAGCCCTCGGCCGGGTTCTGGGGACGCGACGCCACCTATGCGATCGAGCTCGACGCGGAGGCGGATGCGATCATCGCGTTCGGCGGCAAGCGCATCTGCATCCCGGACTATGCACGCAACAACTGGCGGCGGCACCTCGGCGGTCTGATCCTCCAGGAGGTCATCCGTCCCCACCCCGATCTGGTCGAGCGCATCGGCAACCGCGTCGCCACGGCGCGCATCTTGACGATGCGGACCGATGACGGGCCGCGCATCCACCGCGCGGTGTACCGCGTTCCGGTGGGCGCCAACTTCACCGACAATTTCAATCTCGGTAGCAGCGGCAACGGCTTTGCCAGCATCGACATCGCGTCAGGGACGCTGACCGCGCTCTACACCGGGATCGGGCTGTCGCGCCGACAGATCGACAGCCATCTCGACACCGGCAAGCTGCTGCTCGGCTATCAGCTGCCGCACTGGCAGCGCGCCGTCGACATGGTCAAGCTGGGCCAGCAGGCACTGCTCGGGCTGCCGCTGCTCGGTTGGGACGTGGCCTTCACCGAGGCGGGACCGCTGATCGTCGAGTTCAACACCTATGCCGGCTACGCCTTGCTGCAGGCCACCGGCCAAGGCCTGATCGACCGCGAATTCCGCCGCAACTTCCCCGCCGACCTCGGCGAAACCCGGCGCCGGTACCCGACGCTCGAGATCGGCGCCGGCGTCCAGCAGAAGCGCCGCTGATCAGTCGAAGCGGACGCAGCGCCAGCGCTTGTTGATGCGAGCCGCGAACATCCGCATCGCCTCGGCGCGGTCGGCGGCCGGCATGCTGAGCCGCGGCAGTACGTCGCGGAAGATCTCGCCGACGCCGCGCCCAGTGGCGAGCTGGCCGAGCAGCTGGTCGGGCGAATTGTTGACCTCGACGATCCTGATGCCATCGGTGGTGACGGCGATATCCGAACCGATCAGCGGCGATTCGGGAAAGGCTTCGGCGGCCTGGCACGCGACCGCGACAATGTCGGCGATCATCGGCAACGTCACGCCGGTGATCGGCTCGCCGGTGGCGGGATGATGGCTGAACGCCGACAGGACGGCGCTGCGTCCGACGGCAAGACCGATGGCCGGGCCATAGACACCGGTCGCCGGATCGACGGCCGCAATCAGATTGCCCTTGGTCCCGCGCGAGAAGTTGTCGACCGGTATCGTGCCGCCCAGAATCTTCTGGACGACGTAGACGACCTCCGGCCCATCCTCGGTGAGCGCGGTCTGCACGCGCAGCGTCGGCAGCCCGAACCGCGCGCCGGCGAGCGACATCGCGCCGTGCGCAACGGCGCGCGGCTGGATGATGACGCCCTTGTCGTCGGCGATCGCTGCAATGCGCGCGACAAGGCCGTCGCGGTCGAGCGGCTCGGTGCCGTCATGCCAATGGCCGTCGGCGCGCCGCGCCGCAAACGCGCCGGCACCACCAAGGCCGCCAGCGGGTTTGATGAAGGTGTCATCGGGCATTTCCGCGCCGGCGACGAAGCGCCGCAGCGCCTTCGCATCGTCAAGCGCGCGCAGCCGCACGATGCCGTCCAGCCGGCGCAGCGCAACCGCGCTCAGCGGCAGGATCGGCACGCCGCGCTCCAGGCAGCGTTCGAAAGACCGCACCTTGTCCCTGAAGAAGTCGCCACCGCGGTCGTTGTTGACGAAGCGGAAGACCGACGCGACTTGCGTTGTCGGCGCAAAATACGGCCACCGCGGCAGTGGTCGTTCGTGCAGGCGCAGTTGCGGAACGCGACGCAGCGGAAAACCGACGATGCGCGCGCCGGCAACCGACTTTGCAATGCGCGGCAGCGCGCCAAGGCGATATTCGGCCCATAGTTCGCTGGCAAGCGTCCGCAACATTCGACTTCCCTCGACGAGGCGCCACCTGTCCTATTGCAGCGACTTGGTGACGAGCTGGCAAGCACAAAGCGGACTTGACGATGCCGGCAACGGGGTCTTGAAGGGTTGCCGCTTCGCCAACGACGGACGCGCAACACATGTTCAACAAGATCCTCATCGCCAATCGTGGCGAAATCGCCTGCCGCATCATCAGGACGGCGCGGCGCATGGGGATCGCGACGGTCGCCGTCTATTCCGACGCCGACGCGAACGCGCTGCACGTCGAGATGGCCGACGAGGCGGTCCGGCTGGGGCCGCCGCCCGCCGCCGAATCGTACCTGCTTGGCGAGGCAATCATCGCCGCCTGCAAGACAACGGGCGCCGAGGCGGTGCATCCCGGCTATGGCTTCCTGTCCGAGCGCGAGTGGTTCGCCCGGCGCCTCGCCGAGGAGGGCATTGCCTTCATCGGCCCGCCGCCGGCGGCGATCGCTGCGATGGGCGACAAGATCGAATCGAAGAAGCTGGCGAAGGCGGCCGGCGTCAATGTCGTGCCAGGCTTCGTCGGCGAGATCGCGGACACCGGGCATGCCGTCCGCATCGCCAGTGACATCGGCTATCCGGTGATGATGAAGGCCTCCGCCGGCGGCGGCGGCAAGGGCATGCGGCTTGCGTTCAGCGAGCAGGACGTGCGCGAGGGGTTCGACGCCGTTCGCCGCGAGGCGAAAGCGAGCTTCGGCGACGACCGCGTGTTCATCGAGAAGTTTGTGGTCGAGCCGCGGCACATCGAAATCCAGGTGCTTGCCGATGCGCACGGCAACTGCATCCATCTCGGCGAGCGCGAATGTTCGATCCAGCGTCGCCACCAGAAGGTGATCGAGGAGGCGCCGTCGCCGTTCGTCACGCCCGAGATGCGCACGGCAATGGGCGAGCAGGCGGTGGCGCTGGCGAAGGCGGTGGGCTATGCGTCAGCGGGCACGGTCGAGTTCATCGCTGGCGCCGACCGCAGTTTCTACTTCCTCGAGATGAACACGCGGCTCCAAGTCGAGCATCCCGTCACCGAAAGCGTCACCGGACTCGACCTCGTCGAGCAGATGATCCGCATCGCCGCAGGCGAGCCGCTCACGCTGTCGCAGGACGACGTCACCCTATCCGGCTGGGCGATCGAAAGCCGCGTCTACGCGGAGGATCCCTACCGCAATTTCCTGCCCTCGATCGGCCGCCTCGTCCGTTACGCACCGCCGGAGGAGGGCAGCGGCACACGCGTCGATACCGGCGTCGTCGAGGGCAGCGAGATCTCGATGTTCTACGATCCGATGATCGCCAAGCTGATCACGCACGCGCCGACCCGCGAAGGCGCCGCGGACCTTCAGCTCGAAGCGCTCGACCGCTACCGGATCGAGGGCATCGGCCACAACATCGATTTCCTCGCCGCGGTCATGCAGCACCCGCGTTTCCGCGACGGACGGCTGACCACCGGCTTCATCGCCGAGGAGTATCCGGACGGCTTTGCCGGCGCGCCCTTCGACAGCGACAAGCGCGACATGCTTGTCGTTGCGGCAGCGGTCGTCAACGCGATCAGCGTCGGGCGCGCGCAGCTCATCGAGGGGCAGCTCAACGGACACGGCGCGCAGTTCGGCGCCGACTGGGTGGTCGAAGTCGACCGGCAGCCATTCAGCGTCACCGCCGAGGAGATTGACGACCACTGGCGGGTGACGCACAGCGTCGATGGTTCCGCCCATGTCCATCTTGTCACCACCGAATGGACGCCGGGCGAACCGCTGTTCGTCGCCGTCATCGACGGTCGCGAGACGGCGATCAAGGTCGAGCGGCGCGCGTCGGGCTGGCGCATGCGCTCGCGCAGCTCCGCCCATGACGTCCGCGTGCTGACGCC
>CAYVVV010000075.1:0-11692 GCA_964455325.1 uncultured Sphingosinicella sp.
TGGCGACGGTGGTGCCCTCGATCAGCGGCAGCAGGTCGCGCTGCACGCCCTCGCGGCTGACCGAACCGCCGCGTATGTCGCTGACCGCGATCTTGTCGATCTCGTCGAGAAAGACGATGCCGTTCTGCTCGGCCGACTGGATCGCCTCGCGGGTCACTTCGTCCTGGTCGAGGCGCTTGTCCGACTCCTCGTTGACGAGCACCTCCCACGCGTCGCGCACCTTCAGCTTGCGCTTCTTGGTGCGCTGGCCCAGCTTGCCGAACATGCCGCCAAGGTCGATCATGCCGACCTGGCCGGCCATGCCCGGAATCTCGAACGGCATCTGCGGCGTGTCGGGAACCTCGATCTCGATGTCCTTGTCGGAAAGCTCGCCGGCGATCAGCTTCTCGCGGAAGCGGTCGCGGGTGACGCCGCTTGCGTCCTTGCCGACCAGCGCGTCGAGCACGCGCGCCTCGGCTGCGGCCTCGGCCTGGTCGCGGACACCCTTGCGCTTGGCCTCGCGCACCAGCCGGATCGCCTCTTCGACGAGGTCGCGGACGATCTGGTCGACATCGCGGCCGACATAGCCGACCTCGGTGAACTTGGTCGCCTCGACCTTCAGGAACGGCGCCTCGGCGAGCTTCGCCAGCCGCCGGCTGATCTCGGTCTTGCCGCAGCCCGTTGGCCCGATCATCAGGATGTTCTTCGGGGAAACCTCGTCGCGCATCGCCTCGGGCAGCTGCTGCCGCCGCCAGCGGTTGCGCAGCGCAACCGCGACCGCGCGCTTCGCCTCGGTCTGGCCGACGATGTAGCGGTCGAGCGCCGCGACCACGGCTTTCGGGGTGAGGCCGGCGACGGCGCTCGCGGACTTGATGGGGGTTTCGACGTTCATGCGCGCGTGTCCAGCGTTTCGATGGTGAGGTTGGTGTTGGTATAGACGCAGATGTCGGCAGCGATGCCCATCGCGCGGCGCGCCACCTGCTCCGCCGACAGCCCGTCGACCTCGATCAGCGCGCGCGCCGCGGCGAGCGCGAAGTTGCCGCCCGACCCGATCGCGGTGACATTGTGTTCGGGTTCGAGCACATCGCCGGTGCCGGTGAGAACGAGCGTCGCCTCGGCGTCGGCGACGATCATCATCGCCTCCAGCCGGCGCAGGTATCGGTCGGTGCGCCAGTCTTTCGCAAGCTCGACCGCGGCGCGCTTGAGCTGGCCAGGAAAGCGCTCGAGCTTCGCCTCCAGCCGCTCAAACAGCGTGAACGCGTCGGCGGTGGCGCCGGCAAAGCCACCGATGACGCTGCCGTCGCCAAGCGGACGCACCTTCTTGGCGTCGCCCTTCATCACTGTATTGCCAAGGCTGACCTGTCCGTCGCCGGCGATCACCACCTTGCCGTCCTTGCGCACGGCGAGGATGGTCGTGCCGTGCATCACTGTCTCTGCCATGTTGGGGAGTGTTTCTTTCGACGATGGCCTGTATCTGTGCCGCATATAGGAACTGGCGGGGCAGGTTCAAACCTGCCGCGGCAAGGAGGTCGGGATGCGCTGGCTGACGGGACTGGCATTGATCGCGCTCGCCGCCTGCGGCGAAAGCGCCAGCCTGCAGGTCGACGCGGGAACCGGCACCGACCCTAGGCTGCCGGCGCCAGCCCGAACGCTGCTGCCGACCGTCAACATCGCCCGCGCGACGGGCTGGGGCGAAGGGGAAACGCCGGTCGCTGCCGCGGGCTATTCGGTCAGCGTCTACGCTGCGAACCTCGACCATCCGCGCTGGCTCTACCGGCTGCCGAACGGCGACGTGCTCGTCGCCGAGACCAACAAGCCCGCCGGCATGTCGGGCGCTGGCGTCATGGGCTGGATCGAGGGCAAGGTGATGGAGCGCGCGGGCGCGGGCGTTCCCAGCGCCAACCGCATCACGCTGCTGCGCGACGCCAATGGCGACGGCGTCGTCGACACGCATTCGGCGTTTCTGACGCGGGGCCTCGCCTCGCCGTTCGGCATGGCGCTCGTCGGCGACGACTTCTACGTCGCCAACTTTCGCGAGGTGCGCCGCTACGCCTACACGCCGGACGCGACGGCGATCGCCGGCGCGGGCACCAAGGTCGTCGACCTCCCGGTCGAGGGCGACAAGGCCGGCCACTGGACGCGCAACCTGCTCGCCAGCCGCGACGGTCGGACGCTCTATGTCGCCGTGGGTTCGGTGTCGAACGCCGGCGAGAATGGCATGGCGGTCGAGGCAGACCGAGCCGCTATTCACGCCATCGACCTTGCTGCCCGCGCGATGCGACCGTTCGCCGCGGGCCTCCGCAATCCGGTCGGCATGGACTGGAACCCGGTGACCGGCGAACTGTGGACCGTGGTCAACGAGCGCGACATGCTCGGCTCCGATCTCGTCCCCGACTATATGACGCGCGTCCGCGCCGGCGAACATTTCGGCTGGCCTTGGGTCTATTTCGGCGACCACCGCGACGCGCGCGCGCCGGGACAGCCGCCGCGCGCGACGTTCAGCTCCCCCGACTATGCGTTGGGGCCGCACACGGCCAGCCTCGGGCTTGCCTTCGCGCCCGACGGTTCGGGCGCCTATGTGGGCCAGCACGGGTCGTGGAACCGCAGGCCGCGCTCGGGCTACAAGGTGGTGTTCGTGCCCTTCGCGGACGGCAGACCCGCCGGCAAGCCGCGCGACGTGCTCACCGGCTTCCTTGCCGGCGATGACGCCCGCGGCCGGCCGGTCGGTGTCGCCTTCGACCGAACCGGCGCACTGCTCGTCGCCGACGACGTCGGCAACCGTGTGTGGCGGGTGAGCGGCCCGGGGCTTGCCCGCGCGGCGAAACCGGCTACAGCGGCGCAATGACCCGCGCCGCCGCAATCCACCGCAAGACCAGCGAGACCGACATCACCGTCGAGGTCGATCTTGACGGGACGGGTGCCTACAGCATTGCCACCGGCGTCGGTTTCCTCGACCACATGCTGGAACAGCTGTCGCGCCATTCACTGATCGACATCCGCCTCAGCTGCAACGGCGACCTTCACATCGACCAGCACCACACCGTCGAGGATTGCGGCATTGCGCTTGGCCAGGCGATCCATCAGGCGCTGGGCGACAGGCGCGGCATCCGCCGCTATGGCGACGCGCTGTCACCGATGGACGAGGCGCTGACGCGCGTCGCGCTCGACATTTCGGGTCGCCCACACCTTTCGTGGGCGGTGGCGATCCCGCAGCCGCGCCTCGGCGCGATGGACAGCGAGCTGTTCGCGCACTGGTTCCATTCGTTCGCCGGCGCGGTCGGCATGACGCTGCACGTCAAGCAGCTCGCCGGCGAAAATTCACATCATATTATCGAATCCTGCTTTAAGGGTCTGGCGAGGGCGTTGCGCGAGGCGACGGAGATCGATTCGCGCAAGGCCGGCAGCGTGCCCAGCACCAAGGGCATGCTCTGAAAGGCTCGGGGCATGGCGGAGCGGATTGCGGTCATCGATTATGGCGCGGGCAACCTGCGCTCGGTCGCCAAGGCGCTTGAGGCGGCCGCCGGCCAGATTGGACTCGATGCGCAGATCATCGTCACCGAAAGCCCGTCGGTCGCAGCGAAGGCCGACCGCATCGTGCTGCCGGGCGTCGGCGCCTACGGCCAGTGCGCAACCTCGCTCCGCGCGATCGCGGGCATGGAGGACGCGCTCAACGAGTTCGCCATGGTCAAGCAGCGGCCGTTCCTTGGCATCTGCGTCGGCATGCAACTGCTAGCCAAGCGCGGCGAGGAGCGCGGCTTGCATCAGGGACTCGGCTGGATTCCGGGCAAGGTGGTCAGGCTCGACCCGCACGATCCCAGTCTCAAGATCCCGCACATGGGCTGGTCACCCGTGTCGATGAAGCTTGCCGGCATCAACCATGACGCGCTCGGCAAGCTCGAGGACGGTGGCGAGGCCTATTTCGTGCACAGCTTCCACTTCGAGTGCGCCGACCATTCCGACCTGCTCGCGACCTGCGACTACGGCGGCCCGATCACCGCGATCATCGGCCGCAACAATATCCTCGGCGCGCAGTTCCATCCCGAAAAGAGCCAGCATTACGGTCTCGCCTTCCTCGCCGCGTTTCTGGGCTGGACGCCGTAGCCGCGCTGGGGCATTGGCCCCGCGCGATGCCATTTACGATATTCCCCGCGATCGACGTCAAGGCCGGCCAGGTCGTGCGGCTGGCCGAAGGCGACATGGCGCGCGCCACCATCTATGCCAGCGATCCGGCGGCGCAGGCGCGGACCTTCGCTGCCGCGGGGGCCGATTGGCTGCACGTCGTCGATCTTGACGGCGCCTTCGCCGGACGCAGTGTCAATGGCGCTGTCGTCCGCGCCATCGTCGCCGCCTTCCCGGGCAACGTCCAGCTCGGCGGCGGCATCCGCACCATGGCCGCGCTCGAAGCCTGGTTCGGCGCCGGTGTCGCCCGCGCCGTAATTGGAACCGCCGCGCTCAAGGATCCCGATTTCGTCCGCGTCGCCGCGCGTGCCTTTCCCGGCCGTATCGTCGTCGGCGTCGACGCGCGGAGCGGCTTCGTCGCGACCGAAGGCTGGGCCGAAACCTCCGCCATGCCGGTTGTCGAGCTTGCGCGCCGCTTCGCGGACGCCGGCGTCGCCGCGCTGCTGTTCACCGACGTCGGCCGCGACGGGCTACTGCAGGGCGTCAACGTCGCGGCGACACACGCGCTTGCCGTGGCGCAGCCGCTGCCGGTGATCGCCTCGGGCGGCGTCGCCTCGATCGACGACATCGCCGCGCTGGTTCGGCTTGCCGGCGACGGCATCGCCGGGGTCGTCTGCGGCCGCGCGCTCTACGACGGCCGCCTCGACCTTGCCGACGCGCTCAGGCTTGCGGCATGACATTCCCCAGAACCCCTCATGCCGGGTGCTTTCCCCAGTCCGCTCATCCCTCGACTTCGCTCGGAATGAGCGGGGTTAGTGGGCCCAATCGATGACCGCGGTCCGCATCATCCCCTGCCTCGACGTCGCCGGCGGCCGCGTCGTCAAGGGCGTCAACTTCGTCGATCTGAGGGATGCCGGCGACCCGGTCGCGGCGGCGAAAGCGTATGACGACGCCGGTGCCGACGAGATCGCCTTCCTTGACATCGCGGCCAGTCATGAAGGCCGCGGCACGCTCGTCGACATCGTCCGCCGCACCGCCGACCAGTGCTTCGTGCCGTTGACCGTCGGCGGCGGTGTGCGCTCGGTCGATGACGCGCGCGCGCTGCTGCTCGCCGGTGCCGACAAGGTCGCGGTCAATTCAGCGGCGGTCGCCGACCCGGCGGTGGTCGGCCGCCTTGCTGACCATTTCGGGTCGCAGTGCATCGTCGTGGCGATCGACGCCAAGCGCGTCGCCGCAGACCGCTGGGAGATCTTCACGCACGGCGGCCGCAACGCCACCGGTATCGATGCGCTTGGCTTCGCCCGCGACGTCGTCGCGCGCGGCGCCGGCGAAATCCTGCTCACCAGCATGGACCGGGACGGCACCGGTGCCGGCTTCGACCTCGTACTCACCCGCACCATCGCCGACGCGGTGCCGGTGCCGGTGATTGCCTCGGGCGGCGTCGGCAACGTGCGGCACCTCGTCGACGGCATCACCAAAGGCCATGCCTCGGCCGTACTCGCCGCGTCGATCTTCCACTTCGGCGAGGTGACGATCGGCGAGGCGCGCGCGGCGATGCGCGCCGCCGGCATCGCGGTAAGGAACCGTTGACGCCGGCGCCGTCCGCCGTCACGGTCGCGCCATGACCGCGATGCTCGACCGCCTTGCCCTGATCGTCGCCTCGCGCCGCGGCGCCGACCCCGCCGCAAGCTACGTGGCGAAGCTGTTCGCCGCGGGCCGCGCCAAGATCGCCGCCAAGGTCGGCGAGGAAGCGACCGAGACGGTGATCGCCGCAACGCTCGACGACCGCGCCGCGATCGTCGCCGAAAGCGCCGATCTGCTGTTCCACCTCAGCGTGCTCTGGGCCGACGCCGGCATCGGCCTCGACGACATCGATGCCGAACTGGCGCGCCGCGAGGGCGTCTCGGGCATCGCCGAGAAGGCTTCACGCACCGGAGACTGACATGCCCGTCGACGCGCTCGGCCCCTATGACGACGACAACATCTTCGCCCGCATCCTGCGCGGCGAGATCCCATGCAGCAAGGTCTACGAGGACGCGCACGCGCTCGCCTTCCACGACATCAACCCGCAGGCGCCGGTACACGTGCTCGTCATCCCCAAGGGCCGCTATGTAAGCTGGGCGGATTTCTCGGCCAACGCCGACGTTGCCGAGATCGCGGGGTTCGTCCGCGCCGTCGGCACGGTCGCCCGTACGCTCGGGCTGGAGGCGCCAGGCTACCGCCTGCTCGCCAACGCCGGTCCCGACTCGCACCAGGAGGTACCGCACCTCCATGTCCACATCTTCGCCGGGCGCAGGCTCGGTCCGATGCTGATGCGGTGATTGGCGGCTTCACGCGGCGGCGGAGACGGGCTAAGGCTCGTGCCAGGGGATCGTCAGAAGCCGGGGTGTCCGGCGGGGGAGAGTAACGAGTCATGGCGACAATGGGCCTCGGCCAGCGCATGATGCTGCGCAAGTCGGTCGAACAGATCCAGCGCGAGACGCGCACCAGCGAGCTCAAGCGAACGCTTGGCCCTTGGAACCTGATGCTGCTCGGCGTCGGCGGCATCATCGGCGCCGGCATCTTCGTGCGCACCGGCAACGCCGCCGCGCTGCACGCCGGACCCGCCGTGCTGCTGGCGTTCGTCATCGCCGGCGCAGTCTGCGCCTTTGCCGGCCTGTGCTACGCTGAACTGTCGTCGACGCTGCCGGTCTCGGGCTCGGCCTACACCTACAGCTACACCACGTTGGGCGAGTTCGCGGCATGGGTCATGGGCGCGCTGCTGCTGCTCGAATATGGGCTTGCCGCGTCGGTGGTCGCGGTCGGCTGGTCGGGCTACGTCGTCAGCCTGCTTGCCGATTATGGCATCACCGTGCCACCCGAGCTCACCGGCCCCTATGGCCACGTGCTCGCCGGAACCGACGTGGTGACGGTGTTCAACCTGCCGGCGTTCCTGGTGTGCGTGACGCTGGCGGCGCTTCTTGTCGTCGGCGTCTCGGAGTCGGCCAAGGTCAACAACGTCATCGTCGCCGTAAAGGCGGGCGTGATCGTCGCCTTCATCGTCATTGGCGGCTGGATGGTGATGCAGAACTGGGACACGCTGTCGGCGAACTGGGATCCGTTCATCCCCGAACCGACCGGCGCGAAGGGCGAGTTCGGCTGGGGCGGCATCTTCCGCGCCGCGTCGATCGTGTTCTTCGCCTATATCGGCTTCGAGGCGGTATCGACCGCGGGGCAGGAGGCGCGCAATCCGCAGAAGGACATGCCGATCGGCATCATCGGCTCGCTCGTCATCTGCACGGTCCTCTACATCCTCGTTTCAATCGTGCTGACGCTCGTCGTCAACTACAAGGATCTCAACGTCCCCGATCCGGTGGCGGTCGCCGTCGATTCGTTCGGCGCCGAATGGTCATGGTTCGCCAAGATCATCAAGGCCGGCGCGATCATCGGCCTCACCTCGGTGGTGCTCGTGCTCATGTACGGGCAGACGCGCATCTTCTACACGATGGCGCGCGACGGCCTGCTGCCGCGCGTCTTCGCGACGGTGCACAAGCGCTTCCAGACGCCGTGGATCAACACCATCCTCGTCGGGCTGCTGACCGCGCTCGCGGCGGGCTTCTTCGACATCAACACATTGGGCGACATGACCTCGGTCGGCACGCTCGCCGCATTCGGCATCGTCTGTCTCACCGTCATCTGGCTGAGGACGACGCATCCCGAGCTGCCGCGCGGCTTCAGGGTGCCGTTCTATCCGTTCCTGCCGGCGCTCGGCATCGTCGCCTGCTTCGGCCTCATCTTCTCGGTGGAGACGCGCGTGCTCGTCTTCTTCGGCTGGTTCATGGCCGGCGCCATCGCGCTCTACTTCCTCTACGGGATGCACAACAGCCGGCTGGCGCAGGGGCTCGACGAGATCGACGCGCCCGACCTGCCCGAATTCCCGAACCCCGAGGTGGTGCGCCAGCAGCAGCACTGAGCGCGGAGCGCGGAGCGGCGTCCGCGCCGGTCAGCCGAGCCGCTTGCCGACCAGCGCCTTGAGGTCGGTTTCGGGCCGCGCGCCGAAGTGGCTGATGATCTCGGCGGCGGCGACCGCGCCCATCACCGCGCAGTCGTGCAGGCTGCGCCCCTCGCCGAGCCCGGCGAGGAAACCGGCGGCGAACAGGTCGCCGGCGCCGGTGGTGTCGACGACCTGGGCGACCGGCTCGGCCGCCACCTCGACGACCGCGTCGCGCGTCAGCACAATCGCGCCCTTTTGCGACCGGGTGACGACGCTGAGCTCGCAGGCGCCGCGCTGCGCGGCGATGGCGGCGTCGAAGTCGTCGCTGCGGTACAGCGCCTTCAGTTCGTTTTCGTTGGCGAACACGATGTCGGCGCCGCCGCGCGCGAGCGCGAGGAAATCATCGCGGTGGCGCTCGACGCAGAACACGTCCGACAGCGTGAACGCCGTGCGCCGGCCGTTCGCGCGGGCGACGTCGCGCGCCTTCATCATTGCTGCGCGCGGTGCCGGCGCGTCCCACAGATAGCCTTCAAGGTAAGTGATCGGCGCGGCGGCGACAGCGTCATAGTCGACGTCGAGGTTGCTGAGGTGCTGGCTCGATCCCAGGAAGGTGTTCATCGTCCGCTGCGCGTCGGGGGTGACGAGGATGAGGCAGCGCGCGGTCGGCGTCGGTCCCTGCGCGAACGGCGTTTCATAGACGACGCCCGCGGCACGGATGTCGTGCGCGAACACCTCGCCGAGCTGGTCGTTGGAGACGCGGCCGATGAACTTGACGCGGCGGCCGAGCGCGGCGGCGCCAACCGCCGCATTGGCGCCCGAGCCGCCCGAGATCTCGCGCGCCGGTCCCATCGCCGCGTAGAGCGCCGTCGCCTCGTCGGCGTCGATGAGGCGCATGCTGCCCTTGGGCAGCTTGTGACGGACGATGAACGCCTCGTCGCAGCGCGCCAGCACGTCGACGATGGCGTTGCCGATGACGACGATGTCGTGAGCGGTGGTCATGGAAATCCTGGGCCTGTCGAGAGAAATACGTGCCGCCCTAGACCGCGGCCGGTTTCGATTGATTCAATCCGAACCGTAAATCGCTGTCTAAGTTCACGATTAGAGACTGGTTCATGGTCGAGACGGAAACGCCTGGCACTGCCGTCGCGATCGATCAGGCTCTAGCCGCTCTCGCAGCCGGCCGCAACCACTGCTAGCGTGGCGGCATGGAACAGCGCTTCGGCCCGGTCACGCTTGGCGCCGCCGGCGCGGTGACGGTGCCGTGATCGCCGCGCTCGGCAGGAGCATTGCCCAGCTTGGCGACCCGCGCTTCGTTCGCGTTTTCCTGCTGTCGATCACGCTGACGCTGGCGCTGCTCGTCGCCGCCTGGCTGGCGCTCGACTGGCTGTTCGGCCGCATCGGCGTTCCGCCGCTGCCGGCGTTCGTTGCCGGCGCCTGGGCGGCAGTGAGCGACTGGGCGGCGCTCCCCGTCGTCGTCATCGCCGGCTGGTTCCTGTTCCCCGGCATCGCCACCGGCGTCATGAGCCTGTTCCTCGACAGCGTCATCGATGCCGTCGAAGACCGCCACTATCCGGCGGCCGCCGGCATCCGCGCGGCAGGGTTCGGCGAGACGCTGCTGATGGGGCTCGCCTCGGCGCTGCGGCTGCTCCTGTGGAATCTCGCGCTGTCGCCGCTGTATCTCGTGCTGCTGTTCACCGCGATCGGCCCGCTGCTGCTGTTCGTCGCCGTGAACGGCTGGCTGCTCGGCCGCGACCTCATCGAGATGGTCGCGATCCGTCACATGCCGCGCGCCGACGCCGCGCGCTTCGTCGCGGCGAACCGGACGGCGCGGCTGGCGCTTGGCGCCATCGCGGCGCCGCTGTTCCTGGTCCCGTTCGCCAACCTTGTGGCGCCGCTCGTTTCAGCCGCGCTCGCCACGCACACCTTCCACCGCGCCCGCCAGCTCTAGCAGTGCCCAGCGCGCGGCGTCGGCGACGAGCGGTGACGCGTCGTCGGCCAGCCGGCGCAGCGCCGGCAGCGCCGCCGGGTCGCCGCTGTTGCCGAGCGCGATGGCGACGTTGCGTTGGAAGCGGTCGCGGCCGATGCGCTTGACCGGTGACCCCGCGAACACGGCACGGAAACCGGCGTCGTCGAGCGCAGCGAGCTCGACGAGCCGCGGCGCGACCAGTTCGGCGCGCGGCGCGAACGCCATCTCTGCCGACGCGCGCGCGAACTTATTCCACGGGCACACCGCAAGACAGTCGTCGCAGCCGTAGATGCGGTTGCCGATGGCGCGGCGGAACGCGACCGGGATCGGCCCCTTGTGCTCGATGGTGAGGTACGAGATGCAGCGCCGCGCATCGAGCCGGTACGGCGCCGGAAACGCATCGGTCGGGCAGGCGCGCTGGCAGGCGTCGCACGAACCGCAGCGGTCGGCGTGCGGGCGGCCGGCGGGCAGCGTCAGCGTCGTGTAGATCGCGCCGAGGAACAGCCAGCTGCCGTCCTGCCGGCTGACGAGGTTGCTGTGCTTGCCCTGCCAGCCGATGCCGGCGGCGGCGGCAAGCGGCTTTTCCATCACCGGCGCGGTGTCGACGAACACCTTGACCGCGCCGCCGGCGGCAGCGAGCAGCCAGCGCGCCAGGGCCTTCAGCCGCGCCTTGATGATGTCGTGATAGTCGCGGCCAAGCGCGTAGACCGACACGACGCCGATGTTGGGCCGGCCGGTGTGGCGCATCGGGTCGAGCGCCGGCGCGTAGCTGGTGCCGAGCATGATGATACTGGCGACGTCGGGCCACAGCGCGCGCGGGCTCTGCCGCCGCTCCGCCGTTTCGGCCATCCACAGCATGTCGCCCTGGCAGCCGTCGGCGAGCCATCGGCGCAGTCGCTCGCCGGCCTCGGGCGCTGCCTCGGCGCTCGCCACGCCGAGCGCGGAAAAGCCAAGCTCGGCGGCCCGGGCGCGCAGATCCAGCAAGACTTTGTTCGTATCCACCGCCTATGTCATAGCGGATGCCGAGCCCGCCGATGAAGGATTCTCCACCCCCGCTCGCGATCGACGCCGCCGGCCTCGTCAAGCGCTTCGGCGCCAAGACCGCCGTTGCCGGCGTCGACATCCATGTGCCGGCGGGGTCGATCTTCGGCTTTCTCGGCCAGAACGGTGCCGGCAAGACGACGACGCTCAGGATGCTGCTCGGCATCCTCGAACCCGATGCCGGCAGCCGCCGTGTGCTAGGCTCGCAAACACCGCTCGAGGTGGCGCCGCGCATCGGCTACCTGCCCGAGGAGCGCGGCCTCTATCCGTCGATGAGCGCACGCGACGCGATCGCCTACATGGGCGCGTTGCGCGGCATGCCGCTCCGCCACGCCCGCGACCGCGCCGAGGCGCTGCTCGCCGAGCACGGTCTCGGTCGCGAGGCGAAATCGAAGATCCGTACCTTTTCAAAGGGCATGGCGCAGAAGGTGCAGTTGCTCGGCACGTTCGTGCATGCGCCCGACCTCATCGTCCTCGACGAGCCGTTCTCGGGGCTCGACCCGGTCAACCAGCAGGATCTCGAAACGCTGATCCGCGCCGAGCGCACGCGCGGCGCGACGATCCTGTTCTCGACGCACGTCATGGCGCACGCCGAGCGCATGTGCGATGGCCTC
>CAYVVV010000076.1:0-11668 GCA_964455325.1 uncultured Sphingosinicella sp.
TCAACTCCGCGAGGCGATCAAGGCGTCAAGATCGGCGACCGCCCGTTCGGTTGACTGCACAAGGCGGCGATGCCGCAATCGCAGCAAGTCGCGCTCGGCTTCCAGCGCCGCCAGCGCTGCGTTGTCGCCGCTGTTCGCGTGCAGGGTGCCGGCGACCGCTTCCAGCCGGTCGAGCGCAGTCTCCAGCCTACTCAGCGCGGACAGGAAACTGGTCGGGCGGTCCATGCGAAACGCTCTCTAAATCAGGAATTTGGACATTTTAGATAAGACCAAATCCGAATTGACGTCAAGCGCGCGCGACGTATTCGGCGTTTTTGCAGAGTGCCCGGTATGCCGACGCAGCGCTGGGTGCGAAGTTGACGCGGGCAGGGGGCGTCTCCATTGTGCGCCCCGATTCGTGCCCGCCACCCGTCAGGTATCCGGAAAGTCCCGATGACAGTCACGCATGCCGACCTCGCGAATGCAATTCGCGCGCTGGCGATGGATGCCGTGCAGGCGGCCAACTCCGGCCACCCCGGCATGCCGATGGGTATGGCCGATTTGGCGACAGTGCTGTTCTCGCGCCATCTGAAGTTCGATCCGGCGTGGCCCGAATGGCCCGACCGCGACCGCTTCGTGCTGTCGGCCGGACATGGCTCGATGCTGCTCTACGCGCTGCTGTACCTGACTGGCTATGGACGGCCGACGCTCGATGACATCCGCCGGTTCCGACAGCTGCACAGCCCCTGCGCCGGTCATCCCGAGGCGTCCGAACTAGCCGGCGTCGAAACCACCACCGGGCCGCTTGGTCAGGGACTGGCGACCGCGGTCGGCATGGCGATCGCCGAACGCCATCTCAACGCGCGCTTCGGCGATGCGCTTCAGGACCATCGGACGTGGGTGATCGCAGGCGATGGTTGCCTGATGGAAGGCATCAACCACGAGGCGATCGGGCTTGCCGGACATTTGCGGCTGGGCCGCCTCAACGTGATCTGGGACGACAACCGCATCACCATCGACGGACCCACTACTCTGTCGACGTCGGAGGACATTGCAGCGCGCTTTGCTGCCGCCGGCTGGCATGTGGTCAGCTGCAACGGTCACGACGAGGACAGCATCGACCGCGCGCTCACCGCCGCCAAGGGCGATCCGCGCCCGTCGCTGATCGCCTGCCGGACGATCATCGGCTATGGCGCACCCAACAAGCAGGGCACGGCGGCAACGCATGGGTCGCCGCTTGGCGCCGCCGAGGTGCAGGCAGCACGCGAAACGTTGGGCTGGGACCACGAGCCTTTTGAAATTCCTTCGGATATCCTCGACGCGTGGCGCAAAATCGGGGCCCGCGGCGGCGAGGTGAGCAGTGCGTGGCGGGCGCGCGCCGCGAAGCAGCCAGCATTCGCCGGGCTTGCCGCCGCATTCGATGGCCGGGCGCTGGCGCCAGCGGCCGCGGCGCTTGATGCGCACATTGCCGAGCTTGTCGCCGCGCCACAGACGCTGGCGACACGCAAGGCGAGCGAACTGGCGCTCGCAGCGATCAATGCGGCCGTTCCGATCACAATCGGCGGTTCGGCGGACCTGACCGGGTCGAACAATACGCTGACAAAGGATCTCGGGCTGCTGACCGCCGACAACTATGGTGGGCGCTACATCCACTACGGTATCCGCGAGTTTGGAATGGCGGCGGCGATGAATGGCATGGCGCTGCACGGCGGTGTGCTGCCCTACGGCGGCACCTTCCTCGTGTTCGCCGATTACTGCCGCCCGGCGATCCGGCTGAGCGCGCTGCAGCACGCCCATGTCGTCTACGTGATGACGCATGATTCGATCGGTCTTGGTGAGGACGGTCCGACACACCAGCCGGTCGAACAGATGATGAGCCTGCGCGCGATGCCGAACCTACTCGTCATGCGACCCGCCGACGCGGTCGAAACGGCGGAATGCTGGGCGCTGGCGCTGCAACGTCGAGACGGCCCGTCGCTGATGGCGCTGTCGCGCCAGAATCTGCCGCAGGTCCGCCGCGAGGCGTCGGAGAACCACTGCGCGAGTGGTGCCTACCGCCTGCGCACGGCAGTGGCGGCGCGGCAGGTGGTGCTGCTCGCGACGGGTTCGGAGGTGCACGTCGCGCTGGCCGCGGCGGATCTGCTCGAGGCCGAGGGCATCGGCTGCGACGTCGTCTCGATGCCGTGCTGGGAGCTGTTCGAGGCGCAGCCGCAGGCCTATCGCGACGAGGTCATTCCCGACGGCGTGCTGGTCGCTTCGGTCGAGGCAGGCTCGACGCTCGGCTGGGAGCGCTACACCGGCCGCGACGGCATCCGCATCGGCCTCGACCGTTTCGGGGCATCGGCGCCAGCTGAGCAGCTGTTCGCCGAGTTCGGCTTCACGGCCGACGCAATCGCTGCCGCGGTTCGTAAAAAAATTGTTTGATAACAGGAGATTGAGCGACATGGCTGTCAGGGTTTCGGTGAACGGATTCGGCCGCATCGGCCGCCTCGTTGCGCGCGCGATAGTCGAGCGCGGCGACGACGATCTCGAACTTGTGCACATCAACGACCTTGCTGACGCCAAAGCCAATGCCTTTCTGTTCAAACACGACAGTGTGCATGGCCTTTACCCCGGCAGCGTCGCGGCCGACGGAAACGACATCGTCATTGACGGCAAGCGCGTCCGCGTCACTGCCGAGCGCGACCCGGCGAAGTTGCCGCACAGGGAGATGGGCGTCGACATTACGCTGGAATGCACGGGTTTTTTCACCGACGGCAATCAGGCGAAGGCGCACATCGACGCCGGCGCGAAGAAGGTGCTGATCTCGGCGCCGGCGAAGAATGTGCAAAAGACGATCGTCTATGGCGTCAACCACCATACGCTGACCGCCGGCGACACAATGGTGTCGAATGCATCCTGCACTACCAACTGCTTGGCTCCCGTCGCTAAGGTCATGAATGAGCTGCTGACGATCGAGCGCGGCCTCATGACGACGGTCCACAGCTACACCAACGACCAGAAGATCCTAGACCAGATCCATGGCGACCTGCGTCGCGCCCGGGCCGCGGCGATGTCGATGATCCCGACCACGACCGGGGCGGCGCGCGCCGTTGGCGAGGTGCTGCCCGAGCTCAAGGGCAAGCTCGACGGGTCGGCGATCCGCGTACCGACGCCGAACGTCAGTCTCGTCGACCTGACCTTCGTGCCCGGCCGGGCAACGAGCCGCGATGAGGTCAATGCGGCGCTCAAGGCGGCGGCCGACGGACCACTGAAGGGCGTGCTGGCCTATAGCGAGGAGCCGCTGGTGTCGTGCGACTACAACCACAACCCGGCGTCGTCGACGATCGACAGCCTTGAAACAGCGGTGATCGACGGCATGCTGGTGCGCGTCGTCAGCTGGTACGACAACGAATGGGGCTTTTCGAACCGGATGGTCGATACCGCCAAGGCGATGGCGGCGCTGGGCTGACATGCCGAGGTTCCGCACGCTCGACGATATCGGCGACGTGCGCGGCAAGCGCGTGCTTGTCCGCGCCGATCTCAACGTGCCGATGCACGAGGGCAAGGTCAGCGACGACACGCGCCTGCGCGCAGCGCAACCAACGCTCGCCGAACTCGCCGACAAGGGTGCGATCGTGCTCGTGCTGTCGCATTTCGGCCGTCCCAAGGGGAAAGACCCGTCACAGAGTCTGGCGACGGTGACCAGCGCGCTTGAACGTGTGCTTGTCCGCGACGTCGCGTTCATCACCGAATGCCGCGGCACCAGCGCCGAAGCAGCAGTCGCAATGATGGCGCCCGGCGAGATCGCGGTGCTCGAGAACACGCGCTTTGAGCCGGGGGAAACCGGCAACGACCCCGAACTCGCGGCGGCGATGGCGCGGCTCGGCGATATTTACGTCAACGACGCCTTTTCGGCTGCACACCGTGCGCATGCATCGACCGAGGCGCTCGCGCACCTGCTGCCCGCGTTCGCCGGCCGGTCGATGCAGGCCGAACTCGACGCGCTCGAAAAGGCGCTCGGCAGTCCAGAGCGCCCGGTGGCCGCTGTGGTCGGCGGTGCCAAGGTGTCGTCGAAGCTCGATGTTCTCAACAATCTCGTCGCCAAGGTCGACCATCTCATCATCGGCGGGGGCATGGCGAATACCTTCCTCGCCGCGAAGGGCGTCGACGTTGGCAAGTCGCTTGCCGAGCACGATCTCAAACCGGCCGCGCTCGCGATCCTCGCCAGGGCGGAGGCGGCGCGCTGCACGGTGCATCTACCTTACGACGTCGTCGTCGCCCGGGAGTTCGCCGCCAATGCCGAAAGCCGGACGGTCAACGTGCACGAGGTTGCCGCCGACGAGATGATCCTCGACGTCGGACCGGCGGCGGTCGAAGCGCTCGGCGATGTCCTCAAGACCTGTCGCACGCTCGTCTGGAACGGGCCGCTCGGGGCCTTCGAGCTGACACCGTTCGACGCTGCTACCGTAGCGCTCGCACGGACGTCGGCGGCGCTAACCGAGTCGGGCAGCCTGACGTCGGTTGCGGGCGGCGGCGACACGGTCGCAGCGCTGAACCACGCCGGCGTCGCCAGCAGCTTCAGTTTCGTGTCGACGGCAGGCGGTGCCTTCCTGGAATGGATGGAAGGCAAGCCGCTGCCGGGCGTCGATGCGCTTGTGCCAATCGCGCATTAACCACCCTCGGCTACGTCGGCTTAAACGCTGCCGGCGCATCAGGGAGGCATGTTGTTGCGCGTCACTGCCGCCATACTGCTCTGCACAGCGCCGGCACTCGCCGCCGGGTTCACCACGGTGGCGGTGGCGAAGCCGTCGTGGTGCGCTTCCAAACCGTTTGACACGGCGCCCGCGGTCGCAGCGCTCAACACGCTTCGCCGGCAACACGGGTTGCGGCTCGTCGTTGTTGACGACGCACTCGCCGGCGCCGCGCAGGCACACTCCGACGATCTTGCGGCGTGGGGCCGGCTGTCGCATCAGGGTTCCGACGGCAGCAATTTCGTCGTGCGCACCGAGCGCACGCGCTTCAGCGGTGTGCCACGCGCCGAAAACGTCGCCTGGAACCTGCCAAGCGCAGAGGCGGTCGTGCTCGCATGGGAGCGCAGCCCGGGCCATCGCGCCAACATGCTGCTTGCCGATGTGACCCACGTGGGTGTCGGCTATGCCTGCTCGCCGTCGAACGGGCGCTTCTGGACGATGGTGCTTGGCCGCCGCGACGGCGGCATGCAGCTGGCCGCGCTCGACTAGGCGCGCCTTCCGCGTCATTGCGATGTGACGGTCCAGCCGGTATCAGGCTCGCAAATCGATTCAGCGAGGCTTCCCGATGAAAATGACGAAGGCTGTCAAGGCCATCCTTTCCAACTATGAGAGCGACAACCCTGGCACCAAGGCGAACCTTGCCCGCATCCTCATGCAAGGCGCGCTTGGCGGCACCGGCAAGCTTTTGATCCTGCCCGTCGACCAGGGCTTCGAGCATGGCCCGGCGCGGAGCTTCGCGCCCAACCCGCCGGCCTATGACCCGCACTATCACTACCGACTCGCCATCGACGCGGGGCTGTCCGCCTATGCCGCGCCATTGGGCATGCTGGAGGCGGGCGCCGACACGTTCGCGGGGCAGATCCCGACGATCCTCAAGGTCAACAGTTCGAACAGCTGGGCGACGGCCAGGGACCAGGCGGTCACGGCGGGGGTCGATGATGCGCTGCGCCTCGGCTGTTCGGCGATCGGCTTCACCATCTATCCAGGCTCGGACAGCTTCTTCGACATGGTCGAGGAGATCCGCGAACTGTCGGCCGAAGCGAAGTCGGTCGGCATCGCCACGGTGATCTGGTCGTATCCGCGCGGCGGCGAGCTGACCAAGGAGGGCGAACTGGCGCTCGACGTCGGTGCCTATGCAGCGCACATGGCCGCGCTTGCCGGCGCGCACATCATCAAGGTGAAGCTGCCTTCGGACCATATCGAGCAGAAGGACGCCAGGAAAAGCTACGACGGCGTCGACTGGTCGAACCAGGCGAAGCGCGTCGCGCATGTCGTGCAATCGGCGTTCAACGGCCGCCGCATCGTCGTCTTCTCCGGCGGCGCCAAGAAGGGCGCCGACAGCGTCTATCAGGACGCGCGCGACATCCGCGACGGCGGCGGCAACGGCTCGATCATCGGCCGCAACACCTTCCAGCGCCCGCGCGCCGAGGCGATGGACATGCTCGCCCGCATCATCCGCATCTACAAGGGGCGCGAGTGAGCGAACTCGCCGGCTTTGCCGAGCGTTTCGGGCGCGAAGCGCGGCCGCCCTGCCAGCTCTATCTGATCTCGCCCGAACGCTATGATCCCGGCTTTCCGGAGCGACTGAGAGCCGCGCTCGACGGCGGACCGGTGGCGGCGTTCCAGCTGCGGCTGAAGGGCGTCGCCGATGCGGAGGTGCTGCGCGCGGGCGCGGCGCTGAAGCCGATCCTCGATGCCTATGGCGTCGCGCTCATCGTCAACGACCGCGCCGATCTGGCGAGGGCGCTTGGCGCGGATGGCGTGCACCTCGGGCAAAGCGATGGCAGCATCGCCGACGCGCGCCGGATACTTGGATCGGGGCCACAGATCGGCGTCACCTGCCACGACAGCCGTCACCTTGCCATGGAGGCGGGGGAAGCGGGCGCGGACTATGTCGCGTTCGGCGCCTTCTATCCGACGCAGACCAAGGTGACGACGTACCGGCCGGACCCGTCGATCCTGTCGTGGTGGACGACGATCAGCGAAATTCCATGCGTCGCCATCGGAGGCATCACGCCCGCCAACGCCGGCCCGTTGGTCGACGCCGGCGCGGATTTCCTTGCCGTGTCGGGGGCGGTGTGGAACGCCGCCGATCCCGGCAAGGCCGTCGACGCGTTCGTGCGGCAGTTCGACCGGGAATGACCCGCTGCTATGCCGCCGCGGACAAGTGCCGGCGCGCTGGTCGACCGGATGCCAGGTGCTCGGCCATGGCATCGCTGATTGGCAGGCCGCAAGCGTGCTCGACGAAAAGGAACTGGCCGGCGGGGTTGACCTCGAAGAACACATATTCACCGGCCGGCGTCAGGCGGAGGTCGATCGCGCCGTATTCCAGGCCGAGCCGGTCCATGAGCGCCAGCAGTTTGCGCCCGACGTCGTCGGGCAGCGCATGCCGCTCATACGCCTGCTGGTTGAGGCGGACGTCGAGCTTGTAGTCGACCTTGGCGAGGTCGACCGCCGCCGCAAAAACGCGGTCGCCGATGATGGTGACCCGCAGGTCGGCGGCGCCGGGCACCAACCGCTGGAAGATAACTGGTGCGACGCGCACCGAAGCAATCTTGCCGAGATCCTCCCGCCGCAGGATTCGTGTTTCGCGCCAGGCGTGCCACGTCTGCAGAAACGGCTTGTAGACGACGTCGCCGCCGTTCGCACGCCAGAACGCCAGCACGGTCTGCGGATCGGTGCTGATCAGCGTGTCGGGGATCGTCAGCCCCACCGCGCGCGCCACCTCGAGCTGCCAGGGCTTGTGGCTCGCCGCAGCGTCGAGGTTGGTGTCGTTGACCCACAGCGCGCGACTCGCCTGCCACATGCCCTGGAATGCCGTCGCCGCCTCTGCCATGGCGAAATGGCGCGCCTCGGGTCGCATGCCCTGCTCGGGAATGCCGAACGCCTGCGGCCGCCGCCACCAGACGGCGCCGACGTCGTCCATGTCGACGATGGCGTCGGCTAAGCGGATAACGAAGCGGCCCGGCGCGCCGGTCGTCAACCGCATGTCGAGCACGATACGGGCCGGAAAGTCGCCGAAGTCGAGCATGCGGACGTCGCGGGCGCCGCGCCGCGCCAGCGCCTTCATCACCATCTGCGCGTGCAGGTCGCCGGGCTCCGAAATGATGAGGACCGTCATCGGACACCTGTTTGTCTGATTATCGAGGAAATTTCGGGGCGCCGCCGGGGGACGGCGCCCCGTCCGCCGTCACATCATGTGGCCGGGAAAGCCCCAGACGGGCGGCTGGGTCACGATGTTGCCGGGGTCGAACGTGGTTTCCTGACGCGTGAACGGTCCCTGTTCGACCCAGGTGTCCCAGATCATTTCCTTGCGCGTGTCGAAGATCATTTCCTTGCGCGTGTCGGCGATGAAGTGCTTCGGCCGGTCGAACTGATAGACCGTTTCGTACTGGATCTCCTTCACCGTATCATACGCGACGGGCTTGAGGTTTGGCGCGGCCTGCGCCGCCATGCCCGGCTGCGCGCCCATCTGCTGGTTGACCAGGAAGTCGGGCGCCTGGTGCGGCGTCGCCATGATGAACGGCGTCATGTCACCGCCCATCGCCGCCATCGCGCCAAGATCCTGGCCGTAGCCTGCGGCCGGGTTGACGACGGCGCCGCCCGGATCGAACGCGCCGGGCTGTTCGACGGCGGTGTCGGCGATGCCGGTTCCGGTCGGGTCGATCGGATCAGCGAAGGGCTGCTTGTTGGTTTCCCACCATGTGTCGCGAATCGGATCCTTGGGGATTTCCTTGAAGGTGTCGCGGATCGGGTCCTTCGGTACCTCCTTGAAGGTGTCGCGGATCGGATCTTTGGGCATTTCCTTCAGCGTGTCGCGGATCGGATCCTTGATGATGTCCTTCCACGGTAGCTTGTGATCGTGGATGACGTCCTTGATCACGTCCTTGATGACATCCTTGATGATCGGCTTGATCGGGCGCAGGGTCGCCTTGCTGAACGCGTCGCGCGCAAGCTGAACAGTGACGAGCGGCGTCAGGCCGCTGCTATCGACGACCTTGAAGCGCTGCACGGCGGCAAGGTCGAGGTCGTATGTCTGGCCCTCGCCAGTGGTGAGCGCGAACTTGCCTTCGGTCGAGCGGAAGGCGAGACCCGATACGGTGACGCTATCCTCCGACGAGGCCTCGTCGATGGTCGGCATGGACTTCAGAAACGCCTGGAACTCCTTGCCGCCACCCTCAACTGCATCTGCCATGATCGTCTCCTTCCAAATTGGTTGGGCACGCACCGGCGAGCAGCCGGCAACGCGCACGGCTGGTGGTAAAGCGGCGACCTGCAGGTTCGTTATACAAACGCAACAAAATATTGGCATGACCATGCCGTTAATTGATCATTTATTACCACTTCAATCATTGAATAAATTGTACGGAATCGACGTATTTTGTTTCAGCGGCGATTTAACTATGACTCAACTTTCCGAGCGCAATCGATGATTGGCATGGGTGCTTCGCCTTGCCCGCCTTGATCCGCTTTGCTATGGCCCGCCGCTAATCCCTTCCAGATCGAACGGGCAAACCCATGAAAATCAGCGGCGTGGACATCCGTCCCGGCAACATCATCGAGTATGAGGGCGGGCTGTGGCGCGCCGTCAAGATCCAGCATACGCAACCCGGCAAGGGTGGCGCCTACATGCAGGTCGAGCTCAAGAATCTTGTCGACGGGCGCAAGACCAACGTTCGGTTCCGCTCGTCGGAGACGGTGGAGCGCGTGCGCCTTGATACCAAGGATTTCCAGTTCCTGTATGCCGAGGGCGACATGCTGACGTTCATGGACAAGGAAACCTATGAACAGGTGTCGCTGCCGCGCGACCTTCTGGGCGATGCCGCCGCGTTCCTTCAGGATGGCATGGACGTCATCATGGAGCTGCACGAGGAAAAGCCGCTGTCGGTGCAGTTGCCCGATCAGGTCGAGGCGACAATCGTCGAGGCCGATGCAGTCGTCAAAGGCCAGACCGCGTCGTCGTCATACAAGCCCGCGGTACTCGACAACGGCGTCCGCATCATGGTGCCGCCGCACATCGCCGCGGGTACGCGCGTCGTCGTCGACGTCTACGAGCAGACCTACGTGCGGCGCGCGGACTGATGCCGCGAGTGATCCGCGACGCGCGCGCATTCCGCGCTGACCGCGCCTGGGGCGCGCGTGACCTCGTCGAAATCGACGGTGTCACGGCGCGCCTGCACTGGACCGACAAACCCTACGTCTGGCATGTCAACGATGACGCCGAACTATTTTGCGTGATCGACGGCCGCGTCGAGATGCACTATCGCCTTGCCGGCGACGAACATCGCGTCATGCTTGCGGCCGGGGACATGTTCGTCGCCGAGGCGGGCGACGCGCACGTCGCGCATCCGGTCGGCGAGGCGCGCATCCTGGTCGTCGAGCGCAAGGGTTCGGCCTGATGCCGGCGCATTCGGCTCTCATCACCATCATGGAGAAGGCGGCGCGCAAGGCTGCGCCGAGGCTGCGCCGCGACTTTGGCGAGGTCGCGCAGCTGCAGGTGTCGCGCAAGGGTCCGTCTGACTTCGTGTCGAACGCCGACCTTGCCGCCGAGCGCACGATCGTCGAGGTGCTGCAGCAGGCGCGCCCCGACTGGGGGCTGGTGCTCGAGGAAGGCGACGACATCGCGGGCGACCCCGACAAGCCGCGCTGGATCGTCGATCCGCTCGACGGCACGTCGAACTTCCTGCATGGACTGCCGCATTTCGCCGTTGCCATCGCGGTCGAGGACAAGGGCCAGATCGTCTCCGGCCTCGTCTACCAGCCGATGACCGACGAGAGCTTCTGGGCAGAGGCGGGAAGGGGTGCGTGGCTGCACAACCAGCGGCTGCGCGTGTCGGCGCGCAAGGATCTTGGTGATTGCCTCATCGCCACCGGCATTCCCTACCGCGGCCATGGAGATTTCGGCCAGTTCGACCGGATTCTACAGGCGGTAGCCCCAAACGTCGCCGGAATCCGGCGTTTCGGGTCGGCGGCGCTCGACCTCGCGTGGGTCGCGGCGGGGCGCTATGACGGCTTCTGGGAGGCGGGCCTCAATGCCTGGGACGTCGCTGCCGGGATCCTTCTCGTGCGCGAGGCGGGCGGCTTCGTCAGCGACTTTCGCGGCGGCGAACGTGCGATCGAGCGCAAGGAGATCATCGCGTCGAACGGCGCGGTCCAGGCGCGCCTGCACAAGCTGGTGGCGGGTGCCGTGCTGGGCGCTGCGGCATAGCGCCGTCTAGCCTTGCGCCGCCGCCGCCTGCCGCCTAAAAGCGCGGCGAAATCGACGGGGAATGAGTCATGCAGTCGGTCGCGGCGGAGTATCTGCCGATCCTGTTGTTTCTTGGCGTGGCGATCGCGCTGTCGGGCGTTTTCGTCGGTCTGCCGGTGCTCGTTTCGAACCTGACCGGCGTCAACAAGCCCGATGCCAACAAGCTTGCCGAGTATGAATGCGGCTTTCCGGCGTTCGACGACGCGCGGCGACAGTTCGACGTGCGCTTCTACCTGGTGTCGATCCTGTTCATCATCTTCGATCTCGAGGTCGCGTTCCTGTTTCCCTGGGCAGTCAGTCTCGGTGAAACGGGCGTGTTTGGCTGGGTCTCGATGATGGTGTTCCTCGGCATCCTCACCGTCGGCTTCATTTACGAATGGAAGAAGGGGGCGCTCGAATGGGAGTAGATGTGGCCCCCAAGTCTGCGATCCACATGCCCGATCAGGGATTTGTCGACGACATCAACGACGCGATGTCGAACAAGGGCTTTCTCGTCACGACGACCGAGGATCTGTTTCAGTGGGCGCGCACGGGCTCGCTGTGGTGGATGACATTCGGCCTTGCCTGCTGCGCCGTCGAGATGATGCACACCAACATGCCGCGCTACGACATGGAGCGCTTCGGCGTGGCACCGCGGGCAAGTCCACGCCAGTCCGACGTGATGATCGTCGCCGGCACGCTGTGCAACAAGATGGCGCCGGCGCTGCGC
>CAYVVV010000077.1:0-11470 GCA_964455325.1 uncultured Sphingosinicella sp.
CACGGCGCACTGGTCAAGCTGCCCGGCGGCACGGTGTGGCAGGTCAAGGCGCGCGGCGGCCGCCTGACCGTCGACGACAGCCTGTTCGTCGATGCCAGCGGCACGCCGCGGCCGATCCGGCAGATCGTCGTCAGCGGTGAGACCGACGCCGGCGGCGCCGTGGTGAAATGGTCGTTCAAGCGCGCCAGCCGCTGAACTCAAGGAGAGGTCAACAGCGATGCAGGATCAACCGGTGCGTGTCAGCCGCGCGCTCATATCGGTCTCGGACAAGACCGGCGTCGTCGATCTGGCGCGTGCGCTTGCCGCACATGGTGTCGAGATTCTGTCGACCGGCGGTACTGCCGCGGCGCTGCGCGGCGCCGGCATTACGGTCAAGGATGTCGCCGAGCACACCGGCTTTCCGGAAATGATGGACGGGCGGGTGAAGACACTGCACCCGAAGGTGCATGGCGGCCTGCTGGCGCTGCGCGACGACGCCGGGCACGCGGCGGCGATGCGTGACCACGACATTGCCCCGATCGATGTCGTCGTCGTCAACCTCTACCCGTTCGAGGCAACGGTCGCTGGGGGCGCGCGGCGCGACGAGATCATCGAGAACATTGACATCGGCGGACCGTCGATGGTGCGCTCGGCGGCGAAGAACCACGCGTTCGTGGCAATCCTGACCGACCCCGCCGACTATGCGGCGTTCATCGAGGAACTTGCCGCCAATGGCGGCGCCTCGTTGCTGGCGACGCGCCGGCGGCTGGCCGCGAAGGCGTTTGCTGCGACCGCCGCCTACGACAGCGCGATCGCGTCGTGGTTCGCCTTTGCCGACCAGCAGCAGTTCTTCCCGCCCGAACTGACCCTGGCGATGACCGGCGGCAACGAACTGCGCTATGGAGAAAACCCGCATCAGCGGGCGGCCTTCTACGTACCGCGCATGCAGCGGACGCCAGGTATCGGCCAGGCGCGGCAGGTGCAGGGCAAGGCGCTCAGCTACAACAACCTCAATGATGCCGACGGCGCACTCGAACTCATCGCCGAGTTCTGCGGCGACCGCCCGACCGTCGCCATCATCAAGCACGCCAACCCGTGCGGCGTTGCCGTCGCCGACGACCTCGCCGCTGCCTATGCGGCCGCGCTTGCCTGCGATCCGGTGTCAGCGTTCGGCGGCATCATCGCCGTCAACCGCAAACTCGACGCTGCTGCTGCTGCGGCGATCACGTCGATCTTCACCGAGGTCGTCGTTGCCCCCGACGCCGACGCAGCGGCGCTCGAGATTTTTGCGGCGAAGAAGAACCTGCGGCTGCTGCTCACCGGCGAGCTGCCCGACCCAGCGCGCTCCGGGATCGGCCTCAAGAGCATCGCCGGCGGCTTTCTGCTGCAGTCGCGCGACAACGGCATCGTCGGCGCCGACGATCTCCGCATCGTCACCGATCGGCAGCCGACCGCCGCGGAGCTTGCCGACATGCTGTTCGCCTGGCGCGTCGCCAAGCACGTCAAGTCGAACGCCATCGTCTATGCGAAGGATGGCGCGACCGCCGGCATCGGCGCCGGGCAGATGAGCCGGCTTGACGCGGCGCGGATCGCGGCGTGGAAGGCGAAGGATGCCGCCGCCGCCGCCGGGTGGGCCGTACCGCGCACGGTGGGCTCGGCAGTCGCGTCGGACGCCTTCTTCCCGTTCGCCGACGGACTCGTCGCCGCCGCGGAGGCCGGTGCGACTGCGGTGATCCAGCCCGGCGGTTCGATCCGCGACGACGAGGTGATCGCTGCCGCAAACGAGCGCGGACTTGTCATGGCGTTCACCGGGATGCGGCATTTCCGTCACTAATGCGAGGCAGTCGCGAATTCTTTATTGCAAGTGAATTTCAGTAACGCTAGTGCGGGCGCGAGTTCCACTGAGTGCCCGGAGTGTTCCCGCCATGCTGCGTCTCTCGCTTGCCCTGCTCTGTTCGGTTGCCGCTGTGCCTTCGCTGGCGCAGACAGGCGACGCTGCCGCGGAAGACGGGCCTATCGTCGTGCTGGCACCCGAGTATGCCGAAGGCCGCATCACCTCGGCGACGAAGACCGAAACGCCGCTCGTCGACGTGCCGCAGGCGGTGACGGTGGTGACGCGCGACCTGATCGACGACCTCAACATCCGCTCGATGACCGACCTTGTCCGCTTCACGCCTGGCGTTTCATCGGGACAGGGCGAGGGCCACCGCGACCAGATCACCATTCGCGGCCAGAACACCACCGCCGACTTCTTCGTCGACGGCGTCCGCGACGACGTCCAGTACTTCCGCAGCTTCTACAACGTCGACCGCGTCGAGGTGCTGAAGGGGCCGAACGCGATGATCTTCGGTCGCGGCGGCGGCGGCGGCGTCATCAACCGCGTGACGAAAGCGCCGAATGCCGACCTTGCCTTCAACGCGTTTGCCGGGTCGGTCGATACGTTCGGCAGCGCCTTCGTCGAGGGCGATGTCAACGCGCCCGTCGGCGACGCGCTCGCGCTGCGCCTCAATGCCTTCTACGAGCGGCTCGACAACCACCGCGACGCCTTCGGCGGCGACCGCTTCGCCTTCAACCCGACCGTGCTGTTCAAGGCCGGCGAGCGGACATACTTCCTGTTCAGTTACGAGTATGTCGATGACAACCGCGTCGTCGACCGCGGCGTCCCCTCGGCACGCGCCGGCAGCATCGCCGACCCGGCAGGCCCCGTGCGCGGCTTCCGCGACGCCTTCTTCGGCATCCGGGGGCTGAACGAAACCGATTTCAACGCGCATATCGTCAAGCTGACGACGACGCACCGGTTCAGCGACGCCGTCAGCCTGTCGAACAAGCTCAGCTACGGCGACTACGACAAGATCTACAGCAACGTCTTCCCGGCTACGCCGGTGCAGACGAACGGCACGCTCGGCATCGAGGCCTATGTCGACCCGACCAACCGTTCGAACCTGTTCAGCCAGACCGACCTCGTCGTCAAGGCGGCGACCGGCGGCATCGAACACACCATCCTCATCGGCAACGAGATCGGCTTCCAGGACACGACGAATGCGCGGCTGAACGGCTTCTTCGGCACCGCGACGCGCGTGTTCGTGCCGTTCACCGATCCCATCGCAATTCCAACGCCGACCTTCCGGTCGATCCGCGAGGTAGACAGCGACGCCGACGTGCTGGCCTTCTACCTGCAGGACCAGGTCGCGTTCGGCAAGCATTTCGAAATCGTTGCCGGTATCCGCTTCGACAGTTTCGACGTCAAGGTCACGAACCTGCTGAACGGGCAATCGTTCAACCGCCGCGACGAGCTGTGGTCGCCGCGCCTCGGCCTGGTCTGGAAGCCGGTCGAAGCGATGTCGGCCTACGCCAGCTACAGCCGGTCGTACCTGCCGCAGTCAGGCGACCAGTTCCTGTCGCTTGACCTGACTGCCGCAACGCTGAAGCCGGAGAAGTTCGAGAACTACGAGATCGGCTTCAAGTGGGACGTGCGCGAGGACTTGAGCTTCACCGCCGCCGTCTACCAGCTCGACCGCGGCAACACGCGCGCGCCGGGCGCGACGCCGGGAACGGTCGTGCTGACGGGCGAGCAGCGCAGCAAGGGGCTCGAACTCGGTCTGAACGGTCGCCTGACCCCGGCATGGCGGATAAGCGCCGGCTATGCGCTGCAGGAGTCAGAGATTCGCCGCACCACCGCCGCCGCGCCCGCCGGACGCGACATCGCGCAGGTGCCGAAGCACCAGCTGTCGCTCTGGAACCACTATGACTTCGACGACCGGATCGGCGTCGGCGTCGGGCTCTATCACCAGGCGAAAAGCTTTGCCTCGATCAGCAACGCGGTGGTACTGCCCAGCTATACGCGCGTCGATGCGGCGGCGTTCTTCAAGATCAACGACAACCTCGAAGCACAGCTCAACGTCGAGAACCTGCTCGGCGAGACCTATTTCCCAACCGCGCACAACGACAACAACATCTCGACGGGGGCGCCGCGCTCGGCGCGGCTGACGCTGCGGACGCGCTTCTGAGGCGACGCCGGCTTCCCGATCGCGGTCTAGCGTTCGGGCGGCTGCTTGGCCTCGTCGCGCGCCTTCTGCAGCTTGCGCTCGCGCCGCCACTGCTCGATGGCGGCGCGGTTGCAGCCGAACTCGCCGGCGCCGCCGACCGGCGTGCACGACGTCGACGGCGCGGCGCTTTCGGGAGCGATCAGCGCCGCGCGCTCGGACTGCACGTCGGTGCCGCGCTCGCCCGGTTCGGGCTCGTCGGGCGGCACCGTCGGCTCCTCCTCGGGGCGGCCGCAGACGACGATCTCGCCCTGCCGCTCCGGATTGGGGCAGCGTTCGGGCAGCCATTGATCTAGCGGAACACGGCGGAGCACACCGCTGTCCGTCGTTCCCGGCGTCGGCGCCGGCGCCGACGCGGACTGTGCGAGCGCCGCGGGCGATGCGGCAAGGAGTGCCGCCGTCAGGATCAGGATACGCATCGCTTCACTCCCGCAAATTCGCCGCGCATCTCACGACGATACCAGTGAACCGTGGCTGAACCCGTACAGAAATCAAGCCGCAGCGAGCAGCGCTCGCGCCTGGCCGCCCAGGTGTGCAAGCATCGCCGTGGTGACAGCGCCCGATCGCCGCGCCCGCGACGCGGCGTCGGCCATGCGCTGCACGATCTCGGGATTGGCGGTGATCCAGGCCTCGATCGCCTTCACCGGATCGCCGCCCTTCGCCGTCTTGCGCTTGATGAGGTCGATGCGAAGCTGCTCGAAATCCCTCAGCAGCCCGGCGATCAGCAGCCGTTCCCACGGGTCCGACGGGTTGATCTGGCCAGCGACGCCCTTCGCCCAGTCGATGCCGAGCGCCTCGCCGACCAGCGTGTAGGCATCGGCAATGGCGCGTTCGCCGACGTCGATCGCGGCGGCAAGCTTCGCCGTGCCGATCGACCCGTCGAGACCCTCGATGGCGACGAGCTGCTCGGCGATCTCGACAGGCGCACCGTCGCGCAGCAGTTGCTGGCGCACGCGTTCGAGCTGCGCGCGCGGCTCGGGCCGCAGGATCTTGTCGAGCTGTTTCGACAGCCGCTGCACGCCCGGCTTCCATGCCACAACACACGCCGACGGCATGTCGCCCGCGGCCGAGGCACGCAGCGCGTCGCTCATCTGCGCCCTGAGGCCACGGATCGAATTCGCGTGCAGCACGATGTGCGTGCGCGCGTCGACGCGTGCTGCATCGATGGTCCGCCACAGCGCCCTGAGGCCGAACAGTTCGCGCACCATGACAAACGACGCCGCGACGTGCGCAAGACTCACGCCGACTTCCTCGGCCAGCTCGAACGCAAGCGTGATGCCACCGCGGTTGACGATCTGGTTGGCGAGCTTGGTGGCGATCAGCTCGCGCCGCAGCCGATGGCCGCTGACGCCCGCCTTGTAGGCCTTCAGCACCGCCGGCGGGAACGCCATCTCAAGATCCTCCTCGAGCAGCGGATCGTCGGGCAGGCCGCTGGCGACGATGGCGTCGTACAGCGTCATCTTGGCATAGGCGAGCAGGACTGCGAGCTCGGGGCGTTCGAGTCCTTGCCCTGCGAGCGTCCGCTGCGTCAGCTGGTCGTCGGACGGCAGGTTCTCGACGGTGCGGTCAAGCCGGCCGCTCGCCTCGAGCAGCTGGATGACGCGCTGATAGGCGGGCAGCGCCGACGCACCGCCAAGCTCGGCGACCGAGATCGCCTGCGTCTGCATGATGTTGTCGCGCAGCACGATCTGCGCGACGTCGTCGGTCATCGATTCAAGCAGGCGGTTGCGCGCCGCCTCGTCCATCTTGCCGGCGGCGACCGCGGGGGCAAGCGCGATCTTGATGTTGACCTCGTGGTCCGAGCAGTCGACGCCCGCCGAATTGTCGATGAAGTCGGTGTTGATGCGCCCGCCGGCGCGCGCGAAGGCAATGCGGCCAAGCTGCGTGATGCCAAGGTTGGCGCCTTCACCGATCGCGCGCACGCGCAGCTCCTCGGCATTGACGCGAATGGCGTCGTTGGCGCGGTCGCCGACGTCGGCGTTCGACTCGCTCGCCGCCTTCACATAGGTACCGATGCCGCCGAACCAGCACAGATCGGCCGGGCACTTCAGTATGGCATGCATCAGCTCAGCCGGCGCCAGGCTCTTCGCCTCGACGCCCAGCATAGCCCGCACCTCGGGCGACAACTCGATCGCCTTCTGGCTGCGCGGAAAGACGCCACCGCCCTTCGAGATCAGTTTGCGGTCATAGTCGTCCCACGACGAGCGCGGCAGCTTGAACATGCGCTCGCGCTCCTTCCAGGACTTCGCCGGGTCGGGATCGGGATCGAGGAAGATGTGGCGATGGTCGAACGCGGCGACGAGCTTCAGCGTTTTCGACAGTAGCATGCCGTTGCCAAACACGTCGCCCGACATGTCGCCGACGCCGATGACGCGGATGACGTCGTTCTGCACATCGACGCCCAGCTCGCGGAAATGGCGCTGTACCGAGACCCACGCGCCCCTGGCGGTGATGCCCATTGCCTTGTGGTCATAGCCGTTGGCGCCGCCGCTGGCGAAGGCGTCGCCAAGCCAGAAACCCTGGTCGACGCTGATCGCGTTGGCGATGTCTGAGAACGTCGCCGTCCCCTTGTCGGCGGCGACGACGAGATAGGGGTCCGGGTCGTCGTGGCAGACGACACCCGCCGGCGGCACCGTGTCGGCGCCGGCGATATTGTCGGTCACCGATAACAGCGCGCGGATGTAGATACGATACGCCTCCTGACCTTCGGCGAGCCATGCCTCGCGGTCGGACGCCGGCGGCAGCTGCTTGGGATAGAAGCCGCCCTTCGAGCCGGTCGGCACGATGACCGCATTCTTCACCATCTGCGCCTTGACGAGGCCAAGCACTTCGGTGCGGAAATCGTCGCGGCGGTCGGACCACCTGAGGCCGCCGCGGGCGATGCGCCCGCCGCGCAGGTGGATGCCCTCGACGCGCGCCGAATACACCCAGATCTCCCGGTACGGCACCGGCGCCGGCAGGCCCGGAACGGCGTTCGAATCGAGCTTGAAGGCAAGCGCTTCGGGTCCACCGCTGACGAACGCATTGGTGCGCAAGGTCGCGGCGATGACGTCTCGGTAAAGGCGCAGGATGCGGTCCTCGTCGATCGCGGCAACGTCGCCAAGACCGGTTTCGATCGCAGAGAGCGCCGCTGCGATTGCCGTGTCGCGCGCCTTCACCGCCGGGTCGAAGCGGGCGCGGAACAGGTCGATCAGGGCCCTCGCTAGCGACCCGTGCGCGCGCAGCGCGTCGACCACCGTCTGCTGCCCGTAGGACAGCACCGTCTGCCGCAGATAGCGGAAATAGGCGCGCAGCCACTGGATCTCGCCGATCGGCAGGCCGGCACTGATGACGAGCGCGTTGAAGGCGTCGTTCTCGTGGATGCCGGTCAGCACATCGCGCAGCGCCGGCTCCGCGTTCGTCTTCATGAATGCCATGTCGAGCGCTTCACCGCGCGCGCTTTCGACGAGGAAATCGTGGATCCAGCCGAGCCGGCCGCCGGCGAGATCGAACGGATATTCCTCGATGACGCGGAAGCCGAAGTTCTCGAGCGCCGGCACCACGTCGGACAGCGGGATGATGTCGGCGAGGCGATAGATCTTGATGCGCAGCCGGTTCGGCGCGTCGTCGGCGCGGCGATAGACGTGAACGGTACGGTCGGCGGCTGTTTCGAGCTGAGTCAGCCGGATGATGTCTTCGGCCGCCGCGGCGGCGTCGAACTGTTCGCGGTACGAGGCGGAAAAGCTCCTGCCGTGCGACAGCGACAGCCGCGCCGCGCGCGTCGCCCCGGCGCGCTCGGACAGCGCCGCTTCGAGCGCCTCCTCCCAGCCGCGCACGAGATTGGTGAGGCGCGCGTCGAGCGCCGCCTCGTCGAGCGGCGGCACCTCGCCGGGGGTGGTCGCGAGATAATAATGCACGCGCGCCAGGCCCTCGGCGCGCAGCTCGACGTCATAGCGCGCAAGCCGCGCCTGGAACGCGTCCTCCAGCATGGCGCCGATGCGCTGGCGGACGCCCTGGTTGTAAACGTCGCGCGGCACATAGACGATCACCGACACATAGCGGCCGAACGGGTCGACGCGCGCGAACAGCTTCGGCCGCGGCCGGTCGAGCAGCGACAGCATGCCGAGCGCCATCTGCGCCAGCCGCTCGGCATCGACGAGGAACAGGTCCTCACGCGGGAACGTCTCGATGACGTGTGCGAGCGCCTTGCCGGTGTGGCTGCGGGGATCGAAGCCGAGCGCAAGCTCGACCTGCCCCACCTTGCGGCGGACGATCGGGATCGACTTCGGCGAGGCCGCCAGCGCCGACGAGGTCAACAGCCCGATGAAGCGGCGCTCGCCGACAACGCGGCCCCTGGCGTCGTAGCGCTTGACGCTGACCACGTCGTAATGGGCATGCCGGTGCACCGACGCCATCGTGTTCGCCTTGGTGACCAGCAGCGGCGCCGGACGCGCCAGGTGCGGGCGCAGCGCCGACGGCAGGATCTCGTATCCGCTGGCGCCGCGCAGCAGCGGGAACGCCGGGTCACGCAGCAGCCCAAGCCCCGGCCCGGCCTTCGGCTGCGCCCGCGAATCGGTGAGCGCGCGCCCGAAATCATATGCGCAGGCGCCGAGCAGCGTGAAATGGTCGTTGGCCAGCCAGTCGAGGAAGGTCTTCGCCTCGACGATCTCGTCGGCAGGCACCGGGATCGCGGCCTGGCCGAGCTCGACGCCCGCCTCGGTCAGCATCGCCAGCATCGGCCGCCAGTCCTCGACCGCCGCGCGCACCTCGGCGAGGACACGCGCAAGCTCTTCGGCGAGCGCTATACGCCCGCGCGCGCCGACGCGATCGGCCTCGATGTAGATCAGCGACTCGCGCGCGGCGCCGTCGGCGCAGCGTGACGGCGCCACCGTCTTCAGCCGTCCGGCCTTGTCGCGCTCGACATCGAGGATCGGGTGCAGCAGGCGGTGGATGGCGATGCCGCGCTGCGTCAGCGCTGCCGATACCGAATCGACGAGGAACGGCATATCGTCGTTGATGATGGCGATGCAGGTGCGCCGCTGCCCGGGTTCGCCCTCCAGCGGGGCCACCTCGATCCGCGGCCTTCCAGCCGCGCGCGTTTCAGCGAGCGCAGCAGCGACGGCAACGATGCGCGCGCGCGCCGCGGCGTCGAGTCCGTCGGTTTCGCCGGGCAGCGCATGATCGAACAGCGCCGCGTCGAGCGGCTTGACAAAGGCTTTCTGCGTCTTGGTTTTCGGCGCGTCTGCGGGCGCCGCGGCGGTCGCCATCGATGGGCTCCAGAACTGGTAAGGCGACCCTGGCAACGGCCGCCGAATGGTTCCGGCTTATGCGATTTCGCCCGTTGGCGGGCAAGTGCATTCAGGTCAGTCGGCGAACGACAGCCTGCGCAGCGCGCCGTCGACCAGCGTTTGCACATGCGGCACGGCCTCGACGACATCGAGCCCGCCGGCGACATTGCGCCGGCCGACCAGCAGCACGAACTCCTCATCGCCGCCGATGGAGACGCTGGCGAGCGCCGGCGACGTGCGCAGCCGCGCGCGGGCAGCTGCGGCACGGTCGACCTTGGGCGTCGCCGTTTCTGCACGGCGCGCAGCACGTTCGGCCTGGACAAGGCCCTTGAGACCGCCGTCGGCGGCCTCGACGAAGGCGACGAAGCCGCGCTCGCCGACCTTGGCGCGCGCGGCGCAGGCCAGGGCGGCGGCGAATTCGGTCAGGCGCGCCTTGTCATAGTCGACACCGAAGACGAGCTTGACGATCGGTGTCATTGGCGCGCGTGCCTGCGCCTTCAGCCCCGCGTCGGCGAGGATTTCCTGGTATCCGTCTGGATCGGCGGCGGCTGCGAGGTGGAAGTCGTACGCATCGCCGAGCGCACGGTAGAGCGCGGCGCGCGAGCGCTGGTCGGCGGTCTTGACTGCCTCCGCATTGGCGCGAGCAAACGCCAGCCGGTCGGCGAGGCCGGCGTCGGCATCTAGCATCGCCGCGGGGACATCGTCGTCGTCACCGAACGCCGTGGCGGGCGGTGCGAACGGCGGCAGCGTTTCCGCCTCCAGCGCCAGCTGTGCCTCGAACTCGGGGTCGGCGAGTTCCTTCCAGTTGATGACGCCGTAGATATAGTCGATGGCGCGGCCATCCGACGACAGCGGCATCAGGATGCCGCGGTACATCGTGTTGTTGCCGCGCTGCGACACGAACTCGGCCTCGAAGCCGATTGGCGCGCGATTGGCGATGATTTCGAAGAAATGGTCGGTCAGCCGCGAGATCAGCGACCGGCTCGGCACCTTGTCGAGCGCGAGGTCGGTCGAGTCGAGCCCGCACTCCTCGCGCAGCGCCTTGCCGATGAACCGCAGCCGCGGGTTTTCGCGATCCTTGGTGAAATCGAGCAGCACGCTGTGCGGGCCGAAGTCATCGAGATTCTCGGGCTCCAGATCGGTAACGCTTGGAAACTCGCGGCCGCGCAGCAGCGACGCCCAGTAGTTGTAGGCACGCACGTGCATGCGGCGCTCGTCCTGATCGGCGAAGACGGGCGGCGCCTCGAACTCCGGTTCGGCGAGATCGAGAAAATCGTCACTCATGTCGCTCATTTGACGAACCTGTCCCCCGCAATCCGATTCACCTGCGGCAGGATGGGCCGGCAGGCCTTGCATAATGGTTAACGCCGGGTTCGGAAGTGCGCTCCTGGCGCAGGATCAAGCCGCCGTTAACCTTTGCGCTCTAAGCCTCTTCCGGGTTTGTGGCTTGAGGGGAGCGTCGACACGTCATGAACAGCATCCGCGACTGGGCCAGGAGCGGCGGGTCCGAAGTCATCGTCGCGGCGCCGTCAACACCTGTTTTCGACGTCGTCGACCGGCGCCGCGCCATTGACCCCGAGGGCACGCTGGGCGCGGAGCTTGCCGCACTTTGGCCGCACATCGAGCCGGCGCTCGACACGTGCATCGCTGCCTTTTGGGAGCATTTCGCGCGCTGCGCGCCGTCGCACTTCAGCAGTGGCCGCAACGATGCCGCGCGGACGATCGAGGAAGGGCGCGCTTACTCGCGTGAGAAGCTGCGCGACCCGTTCGGCAGCGCGTTCACGGCGCGTCTGCGCGAGAGCGCGGCGTCGATCAGCGCGACCGGCGTTCCGCACCATGTTATCCTCGCCAGCTACCAGGCTAGCCACGAGGCGATGATCCGTCGCTTCGCCGAGATCTTCCGCGACGACATGCCCGCGTTCGCGCGCGCGATGGTGACGTTGACACGCGTCGCGACCTACGAGGCCGAGCTGCTGACCGCCGAACTCGCCAACCTCGAACGCGAACGTTTCGAGACGAGGCTGCGCGAGCAGGCATCGCAGTTCCGTCAGCGCATCGCGGCGGCGGTCGAGCGTTCGTCCGAACGCAGCCGCGCGCTGCGTGACCGTTCGGCGGCGGCGGCAAACAACTCGCGCGACATGCTCGGCCATTATCCGCCCGTCTGTTACCCCAGCAACGGAT
>CAYVVV010000078.1:0-11402 GCA_964455325.1 uncultured Sphingosinicella sp.
GCAACGGCACCGCATCTGGGTGGCGCTGGGGTCGCTGGCGCTGAAGCCTGGCGCTGATGCGACGCGGCTCGTCAACCGCAGCTTCGTCATCGACGCCGACGGGCGGATCCAGGCGCGCTACGACAAGATGCACCTGTTCGACGTCGAGGCGGCACCGGGCGAGACCTACCGCGAATCGGCGAGCTTCGTCGCTGGCGCGGCGGCGACGGTCGCCGACACGCCGCTGGGGCGTTTGGGGCTGTCGATCTGCTACGATGTGCGGTTTGCGCGACTCTATGACGTGCTGACCGACGCAGGCGCGCGCGTGATCGCGGTGCCGGCGGCATTCACCCGGCCGACCGGGCGCGCGCACTGGCACACGCTGCTGAAGGCGCGCGCGATCGAATCGGCGGCGTTCGTGGTCGCGGCCGCGCAGACGGGCGAGCACGAGGATGGCCGGCTGACCTTCGGCCATTCGCTAGTTGTCGACCCGTGGGGCGACGTGCTGCTCGACATGGCCGAGCCGCCGGGCGTCGGCGTCGTCGACATCGACCTCGCGCGTGTCGACGACGTGCGGCGCCGCATCCCCGTGCTGATGCACCGGCGCGAGGTGACACTGTCATGATCGTCTTTGACCTCAGGTGCAGCAACACCCACGTGTTCGAGGCTTGGTTCGCCTCGTCCACCGATTTTGAACGCCAGGCCGAACGCGGCCTGATCGCCTGTCCGATCTGCGCCGACACGGCGGTTGCAAAGGCGGTGATGGCGCCGGCAATCCCGGTCAAGGGCAATCGCGATGCCGAAACGCCGATGGCGGCGGGCGATCCGGCGGCGATGAAGGCCGTACTCGCCAGGCTTGCCGAGCTGCAGAAGTCGCTGACCGACAGCAGCGAATATGTCGGCCATCGCTTCGCCGAGGAGGCGCGCGCGATGCATTATGGCGAGACGCAGACACGCGGCATTTATGGCGAGACGAGTGCGGCAGAGGCGGCAGCGCTGCGCGATGAGGGCATTCCGGCGATGCCGCTGCTGTTTCCCGTCGCCAAGCGCAGCGACGCTTGATTTGCGGCGGCGTTGCCGCCACTGATGCACGCGTGCCCTCGTAGCTCAGCCGGATAGAGCAACGGTTTCCTAAACCGCAGGTCGGAGGTTCGAGTCCTCTCGAGGGCGCCAGCGCACCCGGCGACGCCGGGGAATATCGGCTAAAGCGCCGTTTCCGGCGCGGCCGGTGCCGGCGGCGTCACCCTGAGGTCGGCGTCGTCGAGCAGCACCGCCGCCTCGAGTTGCTGCAGCGCGTCGCGCACGCTGGCATAGGCGTCGGCGTCGATGCGCCAGTCGCGCGCGGCGCGCTGGCTGGCTATCGGCATGCGCTGCAACAGCACCAGCGCGCCGGCAACGTCACCGCGGTCGAGCCTTGCCGCCATGTCGGCGACGCGGCGGCTGTTGGCATCGCCGATCGAACGCCGCACGGTGACGACGTCGGCGATGCCCGCGACAAAGCGGTCCCACCAGCCATCGCCCGACGGTTCGTCCGCCAGCAACCTCGGCCGCAGCTGCGCGAAGCGGCGTCGCAGCGTGTCGAGCGTCGGTGCCGTCCGCGACGCCGTCAGCAGCCGTTCGACCGCCTGCGCGTTGTCGCCACCGAAATAGCGGCGCAGCGCCGGTTCAAGCACGGCAAGGCTCTGGCCTTCGTCGACCGTTCGCCGGACGGCGGCAACGAGCAGCACGCCGCGCGCCTTTTCGGCGCTGTCAGCGGCGGCAGCGATCGAATTGCTGGCGCTGGCGCCGAGCGCACCAAGACGAACGTTGAGGCTGGCGAGCTCCGCCGACAGATTGTCGAGCCGCGTGGCGTCGCGCGCGCTCGCGCGCTCGAGCGCCTCGACACGCGTCTCGAGCGCAGCCGCCACCGTCGTCGCCGCCGTCGGCGCGGTCGCGGCGACCGCCGTGGGATCGTTGAGCGCAGGGATCGTGGCCGCCGCCGGCGCGGTCTCGCCCGGCCGCGCCTCGAGCGCCGTCACGCGCGTGTCGAGCGCGGCAAGCGCCCCGGCCAGCTGCTCGACCTTCGCCGACACCGCGCCGACATCCGGCCGCTGCAGCACGCCGGGCAGTCGCGCGCGCACGTTCTGTTCAAACCACGGGCTTGCCAGCATGCCGACGACAAGCATCGCCAGTGCAGTGACGAGCAGCCACGGCACCATCGCGCGCGATCTGTTGTGTTGGGCTCCGTTGGTCTCGTCGATCATCCCCGCCTCTTCGCCTGTCGGGTTCGAGCCGGCATTAGTGACACAGCAGCCCCGCCGCCGCAAACAGCGCCTGCTCGTCGGGTGTCGCGGCGAGGTCGCACGCTGCCCAGCCGCCGCCCGCGGCCGCGGCGACGGCGGCGCTGAGCGCGGCGAGACGGATGCGCGCGCGCGCGGCCGCGTCCAGCGATTCGGCAAGCGCCAAGGCAGCGCGCGGCGAATAGGCGAGCGCAACGTCGGCTGTCGCTGCCGCGGCTGCCTCGCCGGCGCTCCAGTCGCGCCGGTCGGCGGCATAGACGGCGCAGTGGACAAGCTCGAAGGGCGGGGTTGGCGTTTCGACGACATCGCGGCCGGCGAGATGGAGCACGCGGCGCGCGCCTGTCGCCGCCAGCCGGGCAAGCAGCACGGCGGCGTCGCCGGCATCGGACGACATGAGCGCAAACCCCGCCTGGCGTGCGGCCGCTGCAGTGGCTGCGCCAACGACATGGCAGCGAAGCTGTCGCAGCGCGTCCAGCCCCGGCCCGGCAAGGCGGACCGCCGCCGCGCTGGTCAGCATCAGCGCATCGAACGCCCCCTCGGGCGGCTGCCAGGCGAGCGCGACATAGTCGAACAGCGGCGCGACGATCGGCTGGTGGCCGAGCGCGCGCAATCGGTCCGCCGTCGCGGCAGCGCTGGCCGCGGGGCGTGTCACGAGCACCCGCACCGATCAGCCCCCGAACAGCGCGCGCAGCGCCGCACTGGCGTCGCCGAGCAACGCCCGGGCGAGGTCGCGCGCGCTGGCTTCCGCCTCGGATGCGGCGAAACGGCGTTCGCCGGTGACGCGCTCGCTGCCGTCGGCGGCAAGGATTTCGGCGCGCAGGCGAAAGCCGTCGGGCACGGTGTCGGCGAAGGCCGCCAGCGGGCTGTGGCAGTTGCCGCCGAGCGCCTCCGCGACGGCGCGTTCGGCGCGGACCGCGACGGTGGTCGCGGCGGCGTCGATCACGGCGACGGCTGCGCGCGTCGCTGCATCGGCGCTGCGGCATTCGATGCCGATCGCGCCCTGGCCCGGTGCCGGCAGCATCAGTTCGGTCGGCAGCGGCACACCCGTGTCGATGCCGAGCCGGTCGAGACCGGCGGCGGCAAGCAGCGTCGCGTCCGCCTCGCCGCGGGCAACCCGATCGATGCGCGTCGCAACGTTGCCGCGGAACGGTACGATGGTCAGTGCAGGTTCGCGTGCCAGCAGCTGCGCGGCGCGGCGCGGTGACGCGGTGCCGACGCGCATGCCCGGCGCCAGCCGCTCGATGCCGTCGATGCCGATGATCCGGTCGCGCACGTCGGCGCGCGGCAACGTCGCCGCCAGAACGATCGCTGGCGGCCGCACGCTTTCGATGTCCTTCGCCGAATGCACGGCGATGTCTATGGCGCCGGCGAGCAGCGCACGGTCGAGCTCCTTGGTCCACAGCGCCTTGCCGCCGATGTCGGCGAGCGGCCGGTCCTGCACGCGATCGCCGGTAGTGGTGACGGTGACGATCGCAACCGCATCCCCGGTCCAGCCGTGCACGCGGCACAGCGCCGCCGCGACCGCGCGCGCCTGCCACAGCGCCAGCGGCGAACCGCGCGTTCCCAGCCTCAGTCGTGCGGCCTTGTGCATGACGAGCGGCCTATCTACTTGTGCCCGCGGAGACAACATGCCGCTGACCGTCCTCGGCCTTGAATCGAGCTGCGACGAGACCGCCGCGGCGATCGTCACCGGCGACCGGCGCGTGCTCGCCGAGCGTATTGCCAGCCAGGACGAGGCGCATCGGCCCTATGGCGGCGTCGTCCCCGAGATCGCCGCACGCGCCCAGAGCGACCGGCTGGCGCCGCTGGTCGAGGCGCTGCTGAACGCGGCGCGACTCGTTTTCGCCGATATCGACGGCATCGCCGCCACCGCCGGCCCCGGACTCATCGGCGGCGTCATGGTCGGCCTCGTCACCGGCAAGGCGCTGGCGCTCGCCGCCGGCAAGCCGCTGATTGCGGTCAACCATCTTGAAGGCCACGCGCTGTCGGCGCGGCTTGCCGACCCGACGCTGGCGTTCCCCTATCTGCTGCTGCTGGTGTCGGGCGGGCATTGCCAGTTGCTTGGCGTCGAGGGAGTCGGCCGTTATCGCCGGCTGGCGACGACGATCGATGATGCCGCCGGCGAAGCGTTCGACAAGGTGGCGAAGATCCTCGGCCTCGGCTTTCCCGGCGGGCCGGCTGTCGAGCGCGCTGCCGCCCGCGGCGATCCGCGCCGGGTGCCGCTGCCGCGGCCGCTGGTCGGCTCGGCGGATGCCAATTTCTCGTTCGCCGGGCTGAAGAGCGCAGTGCTGCGCGCCGTCGGGACGGCGAGCGTCGCCGACCTCGCCGCGAGTTTCCAGCAGGCGGTGATCGACTGCCTTGCCGACCGCACGCGCATCGCCATCGATGCGATGCCCGAAGCGACGCGGCTGGTGGTGGCAGGCGGCGTCGCCGCCAACCGGTCGATCCGCGCAGCGCTGGAGACCCTCGCGGCGCGCAGCGGGCTCGGCTTCACCGCGCCACCGGCGCGGCTGTGCACCGACAACGCCGCCATGATCGGCTGGGCCGGGATCGAGCGACTCGACGCCGGTCTGACCGACGCGCTCGACGTGCCGGCACGGGCACGCTGGCCGCTCGACCCCGATGCCGAGCGCGTGCGCGGCGCCGGAATCAAGGCGTGAGCATGCGCGTCGGTGTCATCGGCGGCGGCGCCTGGGGTACCGCACTCGCCGAGGTCGCGGCAAAGGGTGGCGACGTGCTGCTCTGGGCGCGCGAGCAAGCGGTCGTCGACGCGATCAACGGCCGCCACGAGAACGCGACCTTCCTGCCGGGTGTGCCGCTGTCGCCGCGCATCACGGCGACAAACGAGCTGGCCGCGCTCGCCGACTGCGGCGTGCTGCTGGTGGTCACGCCGGCGCAGCACGTCCGCAGCGTGCTCGGCGCGCTGCCGCGCCGCGACCTGCCGCTCGTCCTCTGCGCCAAGGGCATCGAGGCGGGAACGATGAAGCTGGTCGGCGAGGTCGCCGCCGACGTCATGCCCGGCGCGCCACTGGCGGTGCTGTCGGGACCGACCTTCGCCCGCGAGGTGGCCGCCGGCTTGCCGACCGCAATCACCTTCGCCTGCGCCGACCGCGTGCTTGCCGACCGGCTGATCGCGCGTATCGCCGCGCCGGCGTTCCGCCCGTACTGGACCGATGACGTGATCGGCGCGGAGGTCGGTGGTGCGGTCAAGAACGTGCTTGCCATCGCCTGCGGCGTCGTTGCCGGCAGGCGCCTTGGCGAGAACGCGCGTGCCGCGCTGATCACGCGCGGCTTCGCCGAGATGCTGCGTTTCGGCGTCGCCAAGGGCGCACGCGCGGAGACGCTGTCGGGGCTGTCGGGGCTTGGCGACCTGGTGCTGACCTGCTCGTCGACGCAATCGCGCAACTTCGCGCTCGGCCATGGCCTCGGCGAAGGCCGCACGGCGGCGGCACTGATGGCGGACCGGGTGACCGTGGCCGAGGGCGCGTTCACCGCGCCGGTGCTGCTCGCCGCAGCCGACGCGCTTGGCGTCGACATGCCAATCGCGCGCGCGGTCGGCGCGCTGCTCGACAGCAGCCGGTCGGTCGACGACATCATTGCCGAGATGCTGGCGCGCCCGCTGCGCAGCGAGCGTTGACGCGCCGCGTCAGAAGTCGACGGCGATTCCCTTGCGCTCCCAGTCGCCGTAGCGCACCGGGTCGGGGCCGGCGGGTCCGCCCGCCTCACGCGCCGGCGACGACGGCGGCGGGGGCGGCGGCGGCTTCGTCTTGCCAGCCGGTCGGGGTTTGGCCATGGAGTCCTCACGCATAGTCATAGCTGGCGTCGCGGCCAGTGCCGCGTCACCATGCGCCAGAATGGGAGGGTTCGTCGATGGGTGTGCTCGAAGGTCGCACGATTGCCGTTACCGGGGCCGGCAGCGGCATCGGCCGCGCGCTCGCGCTCGCGCTGGCGAAGCGCGGCGTGAAGCTCGCGCTCTGCGACAAGGATGCGGCGGGCCTTGCCGACACCAGTCGCATGCTCGGCAACTACCCGCACAGCACGGCGGCGCTCGACGTCGCCGACGAGACGGCGCTGAAGCGCTGGATCGACGCGGCGGCGGCCGAATTCGGCAAGCTCGACGGCATCATCAACAACGCCGGCCTGTCGGTGGTGGCGCCGTTCGCCGACTGCCCGGCCGAGGACTTCGACCGGGTGATGGCGGTCAATTTCGGCGCCGTCGTCAACGGCTGCCGCCATGCGCTTCCGCACATCAGGACATCCGACCGCGGCTGGATCGTCAACATTTCGTCGGTGTTCGGCATGATGGGCTATCCGACGCAGTCGGCGTACAACGCCTCGAAGTACGCCATCCGCGGGCTCACCGAGGCGATGCATCTCGAACTCAGCGAAACCGACCCGCACATCAGCGTCATCCGCGTGCATCCGGGCGGCATCAAGACCAACGTCGCGCGCAACGCCAAATTCATAAAGGGCATGGACGGCAGCACCAATGCCGTCGATTCGGGCGACGAGTTCGAGAAGAACGCGCGCACCACGCCCGAGGCTGCCGCCGAGACGATCATCCGCGGCATGGAGGCGGGCCGGCATCGCGTGCTGATCGGCCCCGATGCACGCGTCATCGACTGGGTGACGCGGCTGTTCCCAGTGGGCTACTTCAAGGTCATCGGCAACTTCCTCGGCAGCTCGCAGAGCTTGAAGCCGGCGCGCTGAATACCAAGATTGCGCAACGAGGTTGAAGGAGCCTCGCGGCGATGAACCAGATGAAGACGATCATGCTGCTTGCGGTGCTGACCGCACTGTTCATGGGGCTTGGCTACATGCTCGGCGGTCGCGGCGGCGCGGTGGTTGCCCTCGCCATCTCGGCGGCGATGAACCTGTTCGCCATCTGGAACGCCGACAAGATGGTGCTGCGCATGCACAATGCACGCGAGGTCGACGCACGCACGGCGCCCGAACTGTATGGCATCGTCGAACGGCTTGCCGCGCGCGCCGCGCTGCCGATGCCGAGGATCTATGTGATCGACATCGACGCCCCGAATGCTTTCGCAACCGGCCGCAACCCCGAAAACGCGGCGGTCGCAGCGACGACGGGCCTGCTGCGGATGCTAGACCGCGACGAGATCGAAGCGGTGATGGCGCACGAGCTCGGCCATGTGAAGAACCGCGACACGCTGTTGATGACGGTGACGGCAACGCTCGCCGGCGCCATCTCGATGCTCGGCAACTTCGCGCTGTTCAGCGGCGGCGGCGAGAACAGGAACCCGCTCGCGCTGATCGCGGCGATCGTGGTGGCGCCGCTCGCAGCCATGCTGGTGCAGATGGCGATCAGCCGCACCCGCGAATACGGTGCCGACCGCGCCGGTGCCGAGATTTCGGGCAAGCCGATGAAGCTCGCCGCGGCGCTGCAGAAGCTGGCGACAGGCGCCGCACGCATTCCCAACCCCTATGCGGCGCGCAACCCGGCGGCGGCGCAGCTCTACATCGTCGAACCGCGCATCGGCGGCGGCATGGACAACCTGTTCTCGACGCATCCCGATCCCGCGAACCGGATCGCGGCGCTGAGCGCGATCGCGCGCGACATGGGCGATGCCTCGGCGGCCGGCGCCGCCGCCGGCCGTGTCAGCGCGCTCGATCCGCTGAAGCGGCGCGTCTGAGCCGCGCGCCGCAGGGACTCGCCGCGCGGCAGGCGGCGCTGGCGCTGCTGCAGGCGGTGCTCTGGCGCGGCGAACCGCTCGACGCAGCGATCGAGCGCGCGTTCCGGCATGTCGTGCTGGCGCAGGATCGCGGCCTCGCCCGCGCCATCGTTGGCGCCGTGCTGCGCCACCTGCCCGACCTCGACACGCTCATCGACAGCGCCACCGCGCGGCCGCTCGGCGACAACATCCGCGCACGCATGGTGCTGCGCATGGCGCTGGCGCAGGCGCTGGCGCTGCGGACGCCGCCGCACGCGGTGATCGCGACCACACTGGCGCTGCTCGAAGGTGGCCCCCGGCGGCTGGTGCACGGCGTGTTGTCGACGCTGCTGAAGCGCGGTGTCGCGCTGTCCGATCCGCCGACGCTGCCGCCGTGCTGGCGCGCGCGCTGGCGCGAGGCGCTCGCCGCCGATGCCGCGCGCGCGCTTGCCTGCGAATCGCCGCTCGACCTGACGCTGCGCGACGCCGACGCGACGCCGTACTGGACGGCGACGCTGGGCGGCACTTCGTTGTGGCCGGGGCATGTGCGGCTGGCACACAAGGGCCGCGTCGAGCAGCTGCCGGGATATGGCGACGGCGCCTGGTGGGTGCAGGATCTTGCCGCGTCGCTGCCGGCGCGGCTGCTCGGCGCGGCGGCAGGCGACCATGTCGTCGATCTGTGTGCGGCGCCCGGCGGCAAGACGATGCAGTTCGCCGCCGCCCGCGCCCGTGTCACCGCGGTCGAGCGGTCGCCGAAGCGCGCCGCGCGGATCGCCGAGAACCTCGAGCGAACCCGCCTTGCCGCCGAGATCGTCGTCGCCGACGCGCTCGCCTGGCGCCCCGCCGCTGCGCCCGACGCGATCCTGCTCGACGCGCCATGTTCGGCAAGCGGCACCTTCCGCCGCCATCCGGACGTGCTCTACGGCAAGGCGGAGCGCGAGATCGCCGGCCTTGCCGAGCAGCAGACGCGCCTCCTCGACCATGCCTGCACGCTGCTGCGGCCGGGAGGGGTGCTCGTTTACTGCGTCTGTTCGCTCGAGCGCGACGAGGGCGAGGCGCAGGTGCACGCGCTGCTTCGCCGCCGCAACGACATGACGACCCTGCCGATCGCACTGCACGAGATTCCGGCCGGGCTGTGCACGGACAAGCGCGGCTGGCTGCTGACCGGCCCTGGCGATCTGGTCGATGTCGGCGGTGTCGACGGCTTCTTCATCGCCAGACTGCGGAAACGGCCTGGCTGAACACCCGCAGGCGCTTTCCATTTGTCGCGCCACCACCTAAACGCTGTCGGCATGCAGCAGCGCGTCCGCATCGCCCCGTCGATCCTTTCGGCCGATTTCGCGCGACTCGGCGATGAGGTGCGCGCGATCGACGCGGCCGGCGCTGACTATATCCATGTCGACGTGATGGACGGACATTTCGTCCCCAACATCACCATCGGCCCGGCGGTGGTGAAGGCGCTGCGCCCGCATTCGGCGAAGCCGTTCGACGTGCACCTGATGATCGCGCCCGCCGACCCCTATCTGGAGGCGTTCGCCGCGGCCGGCGCCGACATCCTGTCGGTTCATCCCGAAAGCGGCCCGCATCTCCACCGCACGCTGCAGACGATCCGGGCGCTCGGCAAGAAGGCCGGCGTCGTGCTCAATCCGGCGACGCCGCTGAGTGCGATCGATCATGTGCTCGAGGATGTCGACCTCGTGCTTGTCATGAGCGTCAACCCGGGCTTCGGCGGCCAGTCGTTCATCGATGGCCAGCTCGCCAAGATCGAGGCGATCCGCCGGCGCATCGACGCCATCGGCAAGGCAATCGATCTTGAGGTCGACGGCGGCATCGACGCGCTGACCGCGCCGCGCGCGATCGCCGCGGGCGCCGATGTGCTTGTTGCCGGAACGGCGAGCTTCAAGGGTGGCGCCGGCGCCTATGCCGCCAACATCCGCGCGCTCAGGGGCGAAGCGGCGGCGTGACCGGCGCCGGCGGCAACGACGGGCGCGATGGCCAGCGGCTGACGCGGCCGGGCGGCAACCGGCGGCCGCTCGGCAAGCGGGTCAGCGAGCGACTGGCGTTGATCGCCTACGCGACGCCGCTTGCCGACCGCAAGCTCAAGGGCCGGCAACCGCTCAAGATCCTGGCGACTCCTACCGACCCGATCCTGGGCAGCGCCGAACGCGGGCGCGAGATCGCTGCAGGACGACTTGCCCACGCTGGCCACGTCGAAGTCGTGCGCACGCTCAACTTCGCGCGGCTGGACGCGCCGCTCGCCTGGCGCGAATGGCTGCACGGTTTCGGCTGGCTGCGCGACCTTGCCGCCGCTACCGACCGCAAGAAGGGCGCAATGGTCGCCGAGGTGGTCGTCGAAGCCTGGCTGGCGCGCCACCGCGACTACGACGAACTTGCCTGGCGTCCCGACCTCGCCGGGCAGCGGCTGCTCAACTGGATCCTGCACGCACCCTATATCCTGTCGCGCAGCGAGCCGATCTACCGAAGCCTGGTACTCAACCACCTCGCGCGCTGCGCGCGCCATCTCGACCGCGCGCACGACAAGACCGAGGAAGGCATGGCGCGCGTCGCCGCCGCCGCCGGACTGCTGGCGGCGGGGCTGATGCTGCCCGAGGGCGCGGCGCGGACGGTGCGCGCCGAGGCGGCGCTGGCGAAGGCGCTCGCCGCCTTCGTGCTGCCCGGCGGCGGCGTCGCCAGCCGGCGACCCTCCGATGTGCTTGATGTCGCCGAGTTGCTGATCACGCTGCGCGCGCTCTACCTCGCGCGGCGCAGTGAGGTCGCCCCAGCCGTCGGCGAGACGCTAGACATGGTGATGGCCGGACTCAAGGGGCTGCAGCTCGGCGACGGCGCGCTTGCCGCGCTCAACGGCGGCAATGTCTGCGACGCGCGCCGTGTGCGGCACGTGCTGTCGCTGGCCGGCAGCGCGGCGCGGCCGACGCGCAACGGCGCGGCGTCGGGTTTTCAGCGACTGTCGGCGGGCAATGCAGTCGTCGTCGCCGACGCCGGACCGCCGCCGGTCGCGGCGGTCGCGCGTGGTGCGCACGCCGGGTCGCTGGCGTTCGAGATGTCAGATGGCGACACGCGCATGATCGTCAATTGTGGCGGCGGCCACGGAGCGCTTGCGGAGCTGCCGCGGCAGCTAGGCGAGCTGCTGCGCACGACGGCGGCGCACTCGACGCTGGTCGTCGCCGACACCAATTCGACCCGCTTGATCAGCGGCGAGGGGCTTGGCCGCGGCGTCGAGGAGGTCGTCATGACGCGGCACGAAAGCGACGAGGGCGACTGGCTCGAAGCGACGCATGACGGTTATGCGCGCAAGTACGGCCTCATTCACCGCCGCCGCCTGTTCCTTGCCGGTGATGGCCGCGACCTGCGCGGCGAGGATCGGCTCGAGCCGGTCGGCGCGCGTCGCCTCGGCCGGCGCAAGCCGGTTGCGTTCGACATCCGTTTCCACCTGGGGCCGGGCATCGAGGCA
>CAYVVV010000079.1:0-11383 GCA_964455325.1 uncultured Sphingosinicella sp.
CGGTGGCGCGCTGTCGAGTCCGCGAGCCACGGCCCAGAGCGCCAGACGCCAACGCGTCGGCTCGGGCCGCAACAACTCGGGACTGTAAACATGGGTAACACCGATGCGGACGCCATCACGGTAGAGCAGGCCGTGGTCCTCAGCGTCCATTGCGGCGAGCAGCGGTTGCAGCGGCGCGCGCGCTACGCAGCCGAGATTCTCGACGAGCTGCACGATGATGCCGCGCGCCGTCGCCGACGCGCCGCCGTCGACGATCGCTCCGTTCAGCCGCCGCAGCGGCCGCAGCTGCCGAGCCATCGCGCCATCGAACCAGCGCTCCAGCCGCATCCGCACCGCCGCCTTGTCGGCCTCGCCAAGACCCAGCAGGCTGCGGTCGAGACGCACGCGTGGGCCGAGCGCGTCAGTGCCCCTGCCGAGGTAAGCGACGCGTGCGCCATTCCAAAGCAGGCGCGGCGGCATGCGCCCATCGAACTCCAGCGCAAAGGCGTCGTCGGCGGCCGACGCCAGCTGCCGCGCGCGCCGGGCAAGTTCGCCCGACAGCCGCCGTTCCGCAGCTGCAAGCAGCCGCCGTTTCTCGCCGGCGCGCGCCGATGGGTCGGCGTGGAAGCGGAAGCCGTCGAGCCGGCCGATCGCCTCGCCACCGACGACGACGGCGCCATCGTCATCGATCTCGGTCGGCAGCGCACCGCCACCGCGCAGCGCAAGCTCGCGCATCAGCACCGATGTGCGGCGGTCGACGAAGCGCTGGGTCAACCGCTGATGCAGCGCGTCCGACAGCCGATCCTCGATCGCGCGCGAGCGCTCGGCCCAGTGCGCCGGGTCGGCAAGCCAGTCCGGCCGGTGCGCCGCAAACGTCCACGTCCGCGCCGCCGCAATGCGGTTGGCGAGTGCGTCGATGTCGCCCTGCACGTCGTCGAGTCGCGCCAGCTCCGCGGCGACCCAGTCGGTCGGAATACGGCCGTCGCCCTCGGTCAGGTGCCGATAGACACGGCCGATCAGCCGCGCGTGCCGGTCTGGCCCGGTCTTGCGATAGTCGGGCAGGCCGCACGCCGCCCACAGCCGCTGCAGCATCGCCGGACTGGTGGCGCGTTCGATCACCCATGGTTCGCGCGCCATGCGCTTCAACACCTGGAAGTCGACCTCATCGTCGGAGCGGATCAGGCGCTCCTGGTCAGGCCGCTGGCCTAGCGATGCAATCAGCGCGCCAAGCGAGCGGAAGTCGGGACGGGGATTGCGCCAGACCAGCTGACGCAGCGGCTCAAAGGCATGCGCCTCGATCGCTTCGACTTCGACAGGGTCAAAACCGGGTCCATCGTCGTCGCCGAAGGCAAGCGTGCCAAACGTTCCGTCGGTCTGGTAGCGTCCAGCACGGCCGGCAATCTGCCCCATCTCGGCGGGTCGCAGCCGCCGCGAGCGCCGCCCGTCGAACTTCGACAGCGCCGCGAAGGCGACGTGTGCGATGTCCATGTTGAGGCCCATGCCGATGGCATCGGTGGCGACGAGATAGTCGACCTCGCCCGACTGGTACATGGCGACCTGGGCGTTGCGCGTGCGCGGGCTGAGTCCCCCCATCACCACCGCGGCGCCGCCCTTTTGCCGCCGGATCATCTCGGCAAGGCCGTAGACGTCCTCGGCACTGAACGCGACGATGGCGCTGCGCTTGGGCAGCCGCGACAACTTTCGGGGACCCGCAAAGGCAAGCGTCGAGAACCGCGGACGGCTGACGATTTCAGCGTCGGGCAGCAGCGCGCGAACCAGCGGGCGCAGCGTGTCCGAACCGAGGATCATTGTCTCCTCGCGGCCGCGCGCGCAGAGCAGCCGGCCGGTAAAGACATGGCCACGTTCAGCGTCGGCGCCAAGTTGCGCCTCGTCGATCGCCACGAACGCCAGATCCTTGTCGAGCGGCATCGATTCTGCCGTGCACAGGAAATAGCGCGCGCCCGGCGGCACGATCTTCTCCTCGCCGGTGATCAGCGCGGTCTGGCTCTCACCCTTCATCTGCACGACGCGGTCGTAGACCTCTCGCGCAAGCAGGCGCAGCGGGAACCCGATCATGCCGCTGGTGTGGCCGCACATGCGCGTCACGGCGAGGTGAGTCTTGCCCGTGTTGGTCGGGCCAAGGACGGCGGTGACGCGCGAGCGGGACAAGCCGCTCATCGGTGACGTTCCCCTCGAACGTCGAATGATCGCAGGTGCAGAGCGCTACGGACCACCGCTGCTCCCGAACAACGGAACACAAGATATGGTGGCATCGAATGACCAGACGCGCAAGAGTCTCCGGACAGTGAAAAACGTGTTGCGACGGCGATGAACGGCTCGTCCGGCGAAACCGCTCATCTCGTCGCAGCAACGCGCGTTAAGACCTCGTCTTAAATTGACTTTAATCGTTCTGAACGACAGTCTACCCCTCGCGGATGGCGGCGGTTCGGCGTCGTTTTCCAGATGCGGTCGTCGTGTCGGCGCTGGGGGCAGCGTGCTGGCACGCAGGATGGGGCGGGGGTTTCGTGTTTCAACCCACCACAGGCGCATTCGATGGCGCCGCCTTCGCAATTGCGTCACCCTTGCCGGCTTCGGCCGCGTTTCGCGATAGTGACGTGCGTCGCCGCCATTCACGTCGTCTTGATCTCGTTGTCGATCTGGGTGCCGACATCGGCTCGCGCCGCTGGTGGCAGGGAATGGGAACGCTGGGCGCGATGCTGGCGTTCGCGTTCGGCGTTTCGATCAATCCCGCGCCGATCGTCGTGCCGGCCCAGTCCCAACTTGCACCATCGCAGCTTGCCGTACTTGACGCCGTTGCCGTGCAGCCGCTCGCCGCGACGCCACCCGCGGTTGCGCGCTACGAACCGAGCGTGCGCGTCTCCGCTCTTGCCGAACCGCCCGAACGACCCCGCATCGAGTTGACCGCGCGGCTGCGCGAAGTCGACAGCTTCAACGGTGCACTGCGCCGCGCCGGCGTCAGCGCGGCAGATGTCGCGACAGTGGCGCGGCTGGTCGCCGAACATGCCGACGTTCGCCGGCTCAATCCGGGGACGACCTTCGACCTTGTGCTCGGCCGCCGTGCCGACAAGACGCAGCCGCGGCCGCTTGACAGCCTCGCCTTCCGCGCCGCGTTCGACCTTCGGCTCGAAGTCACGCGCAATACGGCTGGCGATCTCGTCGTTACGCGCGACGAAATCGCCGTCGACAACACACCGCTGGTGATTTCGGGCGATGTCGGCAGCAGCCTCTATCACACGGCGCGCGCCTTCGGACTGCCCAGCCGCGTCGTTGCAAGCTACATCAAGGCGATCAGCCCCAAGGTCAATTTCGCGCGCGATGTCGGCGCGTCGGACAGTTTCCACATGGTGGTCGAACACCGTCGCGCCGAGACCGGCGAGACCGAGACCGGCAATCTGATCTACGCCCGCCTCGACGGCAAGCGCAGTGTCGAGATGATGCGCTGGGTTCACGGCGGCAAGACCAAGTTTTTCCTCGCGGATGGCAAGTCGGCGGTCGAAGGTGCGATCGGATCGCCGATCCAGGGTGCGCGGTTTTCATCGGGTTTCGGCATGCGTTTCCATCCGCTGCTGGGCCGCACGCGCATGCATGCCGGCGTCGATTTCGCGGCACGGCACGGTACGCCGGTGCAGTCAGTGGCGCCGGGCAAGGTCATTTTCGCGGGGCGCAACGGCGGCTATGGCAATCAGGTCCAGATCCGCCACGACAACGGCATGGTTACCACCTACGGCCATCTGTCCGGCTTTGCCGCGCGCGTGGGCGAACGTGTCGCGGCGGGCGAGAAGATCGGCTACGTTGGCTCGACCGGCCTGTCGACAGGGCCGCACCTGCATTACGAGGTGCACGTCGGCGGCCGCCCGGTCAATCCGCGCTCGGCAAAGTTGCCGCTGCAGGAGCAGCTTGCGGGGAGCGAACTGGCGCGCTTCAAGGCCGAGCTCGAGCGGATGCGGCGGATGAAGCCGGTCGCGTCCAGCCACGACGCCTGACGCCCGACAGGCACCTTACGTGCCGGGAGGATCCGGCTCCAGCGCTGCATCGGGGCGTGCCAGCACGATGAGCCGTATGCCGGCTTCCTGCGCGCGCTCGATCGCAAGCGTGGTGGCGAGCGACAGTGTCACCAGCATCGGGCAGTTGGCGAGCGCGGCCTTCTCGACGAGTTCGTAGGAACAGCGCGAGGTCAGGACGGCGAAGCCGCCCTGCCAGCCGATGCCGGCGCGGAACATGGCACCGATCAGCTTGTCGAACGCGCAATGCCGGCCGATATCCTCGCGCACCAGCCGGACACCGCCGTCGGCATCGCACAACGCCGCCGCATGCGCCGCCCCGGTTGCCGCATTCAACGGCTGTAATGCGGGCAGCGCCGCTAGGGCAGCGAAGATCGCGGCCTCGCTGGCCGTCGCGGTCGCCGTGACCCGCGGCAGCGGCCGCAGCGCCTGGTGCAGATTTTCGACCCCGCACAGCCCGCACGCACTCTCCGACACGCGGTGGCGGACGCGCTCGACAACGCGATCGGCAAGCGCTGGGCGCAGGAACACGCGCAGCACGTCGCCGGTACCGGCAGCGTGGATCTCTACCGCGTCGATGTCGGCAGCGGAGTCGACCAGACGTTCGGCAAGGCAGAAGCCGTAGGCGAAGTCGTCGAGATCCGCAGGCGTCATCATCATGACGGCATAGCCGGCACCATTGATCTCGACGGCTATGGGGCGCTCGACGGCAATCGGTCGGTCCTCGTGCGCAGGCGCCGCACCGTGCCGGATCCGCCGGACGCGCCGAAGCCGCGCCGCGTCAGCCGCCGGATGCGGCATGCTGCAACCGTCCAAGCGCGGCACGCGCGATCGGCGACAGGCCATTGCCGCCGCGTGCCGCATGCTCCGACAAGCGCGCGCGCATCGTCGGATCCCAGAATCGCGCGAGGTGGTCAGCGGTGGCCTCGGCCGCGGCCACGTCACCCTCGACAGCGAAATTGCGCGCGATCTGGTTCGCCATCATGACAAGCTTGTCGACCGGGGTCATTCGGCCGGCTCGGCGATGCGACGCGACCGCGCGGTCAGCCTGGCGTAATCCTGCTGCCAGCCGGTGGGGCCGTTCGACGGGGTCACCTGCACCGCGGTCACCTTGTATTCGGGGCAGTTGGTAGCCCAGTCGCTGTATTCGGTGGTGACCACGTTCGCCTGTGTCGCCGGGTGGTGGAAGGTCGTGTAGACGACGCCCGGTGCGACGCGGTCGGTGACGGTCGCGCGCAAGGTCGTCTCGCCCGCCCGGCTCGCCAGCCTGACCCAGTCGCCCGATGCGATGCCGCGATCCTCGGCGTCGACCGGGTGGATTTCAAGCACGTCCTCCGGATGCCAGACGGTGTTCGCCGTCCGCCGCGTCTGCGCGCCGACATTGTACTGGCTGAGGATGCGCCCGGTCGTCAACAGCAGCGGAAAGCGCGGCCCGGTCTTCTCGTCGGTCGGCACATAGTCGGTGACAACGAACTTGCCCCTGCCCCGCACGAAGCCATCGACGTGCATGATCGGCGAGCCTTCGGGCGCCGCATCGTTGCATGGCCACTGGATCGAGCCGAACTCATCTAGCCGCGCAAACGAAACGCCGGCAAAGCTTGGGGTCAGCCGCGCGATCTCGTCCATGATCTGCGACGGGTGCGTGTAGTTCCAGCCGAGTCCGAGCGCATTGGCGAGACCCTGCGTCACCTGCCAGTCCTCAAGACCGTTGCGCGGCGTCATCACCTTCCGGACCGGCTGGATTCGCCGCTCGGCATTGGTGAAGGTGCCGTTCTTTTCAAGGAAGGTCGAACCCGGCAGGAACACGTGCGCGTAGTTCGCGGTTTCGTTGAGGAACAGGTCGTGGACGATGACGCATTCCATCGCCGCGAGGCCGGCGGCGACGTGATGCGTGTTGGGGTCGGACTGCAATATGTCCTCGCCCTGGATGTAGATCGCCTTGAACACGCCGTCGATCGCCGCGTCGAGCATGTTGGGGATGCGAAGCCCCGGTTCGGGGTCGAGGCTGACGCCCCAGTCATCCTCGAACAGCCGCCGCGTCGCGGCATCGGAGATGTGCCGATAGCCCGACAGTTCGTGCGGGAAGCTACCCATGTCGCAAGCGCCCTGCACATTGTTCTGGCCACGCAACGGATTCACGCCGACCCCGCGGCGACCGATGTTTCCCGTTGCCATCGCCAGATTGGCGATCGCCATCACGGTCGATGACCCCTGGCTGTGTTCGGTAACGCCAAGGCCGTAGTAGATCGCCGCGTTGCCGCCGGTCGCATAAAGCCGCGCCGCGTCGCGGAGTTCGGCGGGGTCGACGAGCGTCACCGGCTGCAGCGCCTCCGGGCTGTTGCGCGGCTGGCTTACGAAGTCGGCCCAGTGCCGGTACTCGTCCCAGTCGCAGCGGTCGCGCACGAACACCTCGTCCGCGAGTCCCTCGGTAACGATGACATGCGCCATCGCCGTCAGCACGGCGACGTTGGTGCCCGGGCGCAGCGCAAGGTGATGCGCCGCCTCGACATGCGGCGTCCGTACAAGGTCGATGCGGCGCGGATCGACGACGATGAGCTTCGCCGGCGGCCGCCTGTCCTGGCCGCGCAAGCGCCGCTTCATGCGGCTGGCGAACACCGGGTGTCCGTCCGTCGGATTGGCACCGATGACGAGGATGACGTCGCTGTCCTCGACCGAATCAAAGTCCTGCGTCCCCGCCGAGGTGCCGAACGTCGTCTTGAGGCCATAGCCGGTCGGCGAGTGGCAGACGCGCGCGCACGTATCGACGTTGTTGTTGCCGAAACCGGCGCGCACCAGTTTCTGCACAAGGAACGTCTCCTCGTTGGTGCAGCGCGAGGAGGTGATGCCGCCAAGCGCGTGGCGACCGAATTGCGCGGCGATGCGCTTCAGCTCTGCGGCGGCATGGGCGAAGGCCTCATCCCATTCGACCTCGCGCCACGGCTCGTCGATGGTCTTGCGGATCATCGGCTTCAGGATGCGTTCCCGGTGCTGCGCATAGCCCCAGGCGAAGCGGCCCTTGACGCAGCTGTGGCCACGATTGGCCTTGCCGTCCTTCCACGGCACCATGCGCACCACCTGCTCACCGCGCAACTCGGCGCGGAAGGCGCAGCCGACGCCGCAATAGGCGCAGGTGGTGACGACGCTGCGTTCGGGCGTGCCGATCTCGACCACCGTCTTCTCGATCAGCGTCGCAGTCGGGCACGCGTCGACGCAGGCGCCGCACGAGACGCATTCCGAACTAAGGAAATCGTCGCCAGCAAGTCCGGCGGACACTTTCGAGTCCCAGCCGCGCGCCTCGATGGTCAGCGCCAGCGTGCCCTGCACCTCGTCGCAGGCGCGCACGCAGCGCGAGCAGACGATGCACTTCGACGGATCGAAGTCGAAGTAGGGGTTGGAATGGTCCTTCGCCTGATTGAGGTGCGAGTCGCCGGGCGCGTAGCGAACGTCGCGCAGCCCCACCGCCCCCGCCTGGTCCTGCAGCTCGCAGTCGCCGTTCGCCGCACAGGTCAGGCAGTCGAGCGGATGGTCGGAGATGTAGAGCTCCATCACCCCCTTGCGCAGCTTCTGCAGCAGCGGCGTCTGCGTGTGCACGACCATGCCCGCCTCGACTGGTGTCGTGCAGCTCGCCGGCGTTCCCTTGCGGCCCTCGATTTCAACGAGGCAGAGCCGGCAGGAGCCAAAGCTCTTGAGGCTGTCGGTGGCACACAGTTTCGGGATCGCCGTCCCGATTTCGGCCGCGGCGCGCATCACGCTGCTGCCTTCGGGCACCGACACCTGTCGCCCGTCGATGCTGAGCGTCACCATCGCGCCGCGCGCCGCCGGCGTCCCAAAATCGGCCTGCCGTTGGAAGGTCATGGCGATTCCCTAACCACAAAATCCTCCGGGAAGTGACGGATCGCGCTCATCACCGGGTACGGCGTGAAGCCGCCGAGTGCGCAGAGCGAGCCGAACTTCATGGTTTCGCAGAGGTCGGCGACCAGCGCCAATAGATCCCCTCCTGCAGGGGGAGCGGAACCAGGCGAAGCCTGGTGGAGGGGCGGTCGAAGCGCCACGCCCCCTCCACCGTGCTGGGCACGGTCCCCCTCCCCGTTCCGGGGAGAATCGCGAAGGGCGATAATCCGCTCCAGCGTCTCCACCCCCCTTACCGACCCCAGACGGCAGGGGGTGCACTTGCCGCAGCTCTCCGCCGCGCAGAACTGCATGGCGAAGCGCGCCTGCCGCGCCATGTCGACGCTCTCGTCGAACACGACGATGCCGCCGTGGCCGATCAGCCCGTCCGCCTCTGCGAACGCCTCATAGTCGAAGGGCAGGTGAAACTCGGCCGGTGGGTGATAGGCGCCGAGCGGCCCGCCAACCTGCACCGCCTTCACCGGCCGGCCGCTCGCAGTGCCGCCGCCGATGTCGTGCACCAGCTCGCCGAGCGTCACACCGAACGCCGTCTCGTAGAGGCCGCCGTGCCGGATGTTGCCGGCAAGCTGGATCGGCATCGTGCCGCGCGAGCGGCCCATGCCGAAGCCCGCATAGGCCTCCGCCCCGTGCGCGAGGATCCACGGCACCGCCGCCAGCGTCAGCACGTTGTTGACGACGGTAGGGCAGCCGAACAGGCCTTCGTGCGCCGGCAGCGGCGGCTTCGCCCGCACCTCGCCGCGCCTGCCCTCGATCGAATTGAGCAGCGACGTCTCCTCGCCGCAGACATAGGCGCCGGCGCCGACGCGGACATCGATCGCGAACGGTGCGATGATCCCCGCCGCCAGATCGGCCGCCGCCTGCATCTTGGCGATGGCGTGCGGATACTCGGAACGGATGTAGACGAAGCCTTTGCCCGCGCCGACCGCAAGCCCAGCGATCGCCATGCCTTCGATCAGCGCGAACGGGTCGCCCTCCAGCAGCATGCGGTCGGCGAAGGTGCCGCTGTCGCCCTCGTCGGCGTTGCAGACGATGTATCTGCGCGCGCCCGGTGCAGCGGCGACCGTCCGCCACTTGATGCCAGCCGGGAAGCCCGCGCCGCCGCGCCCGCGCAGGCCCGAGGCGACGACCGCCTCGACCACCGCCGCCGGACCCATCGCCCGCGCCGCCTCCAGCCCCCTCCAGCCGCCGGTCGCGGCATAGTCGTCAAGGCTGAGTGGCCGCGTCCGCCCGGCGCGCGCGAACGTCAGCCGCTGCTGGCGCGCGATGAACGGATGTTCGGCAATGCGGCCGATGCACAGAGCCTCTCCCGCAGGGGGAGGGGGACCGCCGAAGGAGGTGGAGGGGGCGTGCAGCACCCCCGACCCCTCCACCGTGCTGCGCACGGTTCCCCTCCCCCTGCTGGAGAGGATGTTGGCGACATCATTCACCCCGACCGGCCCATAGCCGAGCCCGTCGATCTCGACGAGCGGCTCCAGCCAGTGCATGCCCCAGCTCGACACGCGTTCGACCTCGGCGCCCGCCGCAGCGAACGCCGCCGCGACCGCGTCCGCCCCGCAGGCGAGCGCCACCGCGTCGTCGGCGACGCGGACCTTCACAGCCGCTCCATCAGCGCCGCAAGCGCCGCCGCGTCGAGCCGCGCATGCACCTCGCCGCCCGCCAGCGCTGCCGGCCCGACCGAGCAGAGGCCGAGGCAGTAGACCGGCTCGACGCGCACGCGCCCATCCCCCGGCAACGCCGCGACGAGTGCCTCCACGCCGCGCGCCTGGCATGCCTCCGCGCGGCACAGTTTCAGCACCGGCCGCCGGTCGGAGGCGCTGGCGAGATCATGGTAGAAGCTGACGACGCCGTACACCTCGGCGCGGGTCAGGTTGAGCGCTTGCGCGATGGTGCGGATGGCATCCTCACCGACATGGCCGAACGCCGCCCGGACGTCGATCAGGATCGGCAGCAGCGGCCCTTCGCGGCCAGCGTGGCGCGCGATGATCGCGTCCAATGTCGTGGAATCGTCGGTCATGGGTGAAGATGTTTACCCATGTCGCCGGTGCCGCCAAGCGATAACCCCGCCACGCACGCCGCCCACCGTGTCGTGCCGAGGCATCGAGGAACGGGATGACGACGTCGGCGAGGCGCGCGGGGTCGTCGTCGCGCTTGCCCCGGAGCTTGCCGCGACCGCCGACATCAAGACTGGGTGGCGGCGCATCATCGCCTGTCTCTTGAGCCCACTCAGCCGCAGGACGCGGGAAACGGGGCGCGAGCCACGGAGCGAGGGTTGATCGCGACTATTGTTGGTGCGGCCTGCGGGACTATTTTGCGACAACGCCGGTCACGACTTTACGCTGCAAGTAACACGGCTAACGTTGCATCAATCCGCCGGCGAAATGGTGGAAGCAAGCAGTCGGGGACAGAGCGGCTTTACCGGCCGACGCTACCGACCGACGGTACGAGGTTCGCCTCGGCGCTGGGTGTATAGTTCATGGTGAGGTATTGAACGCCCCTGTCGCTATGGTGGATCAGGCCATCCTCGGCACTTGGCCTGCGGGCATGGATCGCCTGCTCCAGAGCATCCAGACGAAGCCGGCAGTAGCCGAGGTGCTGGCCTTCCAGCCTACGATCCTGCGGGCATAGGCGTCGATCACAAAGGCCACGTAGACGAACCCGGCCCAGGTATGGACTTAGGTGAAGTCGACCACCCACAGGGCGTTGGGCCGGCTGATGCGGAACTCGCGGTTGACCTTGTCCAGTGGCCCCGCGCCTTCGGGTTGCTGACGGTCGTGACCGTCTTCTTGCCCCGCCGCACGCCTGCCAGCCCCATGGCGGCCATGAGCCGTTCCACGGTGCACTTGGCGATGGCGATGCCTTCGCGCCGCAACTGGTGCCAGACCTTGCGCGTCCCATAGAGGCCGAAGCTGGCATCATGGACGCGCTTGATCGCCTCCTTGATCGCCTCGCACATCTCGTCGTCGCGCCGGGCACGGGCGATCGCCAGTTCACGGCAGATCGGCTCGATACCCAGTTCTTCCCGGTGCGCGTCAATGAACGCCATCATCATCTGCCGTGGCGCCAAGGTTCTCTGGCTCGCTCCGCCTGCGCAAAATATGCCGATACCTTGCGAAGCATCTCGTTGCCGACGCCTCTTGCATCAAGCGGATGATCGCCGACCGCGGCTGTGACGCCAACAAGCTGCGGGCGACCCTGAAGGCCCAGGACACCATCCCGGTCATCCCAGGCCAGCGCACAACCGCAAGCGCCCGATCCTGTACGACGAGCGCCGCTGCAAGGACCGCTGGCGCACCGAGGCCATGTTCGCCGCCTCAAGGACTTCCGAAGAATCGCAACCCGCTACGACAAGCTCGCCAGAAACTTCCTCTCAGCCGTACACCTCGCCACCGCCGTCGCCTTCTGGCCGTGATTGAACCTCGACCCTAGCACTACGTTGGTAGGAGTTCATTTTTGAGATTCACCTGGGTCGCTTA
>CAYVVV010000080.1:0-10919 GCA_964455325.1 uncultured Sphingosinicella sp.
AACGCGGCCTTCGCGACGGATTGCACGGGAGGCTCCCTTGCCAGCCCGGTCGCGCGCGTCAGCCGCGAGCTTCAGCGCGTCACTCATTGTCTCATCTCCATGCATTGCCCGGCGCGACCGCCTCCAGGGATGACCGAGACGCGCGGGAAGCGGGCACTATAGGCGGTCGGCGGATGAAAAGCAAGGCGAGCGAGCCAGCGGCGGCGCGCCTGGCGTCGGCGGCGACAGACGAGATCAGTTCAGCCGCACGCTGTGCAGATCGCGCGCGCGCAGCTTCGCCTGCACGCTATCCCTGCCGGCGAGGTGGCCGGTGCCGACGGCGACGAAGACGGTGCCGGGCGTGGTGTCGAGGCGTTTGTCGATCCATTCGGCCCAGGCTTCGTTGCGGTCGGCGAGCAGGCGCTTGGCCAGCAGCGGCGAGCTGTTGATGTCCTCCTCGAGCATCGCGGCGACGGCATCGACGTCGCCCGCCGCCCAGCGCGTGACCGCGGCGTCGACAAGCTTGCCGATATTGTCCATGTCGTCGAGCGAAGCGACAAGCAGCGTGCGCTGCTCGGCCTCGGGCAGCGTGTCGAAGAACGACAGCTGCTCCTCGATCGTCTCCAGCCCCTCGACACGCTTGCGGGCGGAGCGGGCGCGGGCAGCGAGCTGCACCTCGACGCCGCTGTCGAGACCATAGCCGAGCTTGACGATGCGCGCGCTCGACAGCGTCATCGTGGCGAGCCAGGTTTCCATGCGGTCGAGCAGGGCAGGCGGCACGCCGGCATCGCGGACGGCGGCGTCGAGCGCGTCGCGCTGATCGGCGGGAACCCTCTGCCCAAGCGGCGGCTGGCCGGGCGCGAAGCCCAGCCGCGCGATCACCGGCTGTACCTCGCCCGGATCCATCGCCCCGGTGGTTTCGAGAACGAGCGTGTCGGCGCCGTTGAACGCCTTCTCGATGGCCGGCGTCAGCCACTCGAAGCCATCGGGCAGCATGTGGACGGTGCCGAACAGGTAGATGGTGGTGTCGCTGTCGCGCACGACCCAGAGCGCGGGGCCGTCGCCAGTGGTCGCGGCTGCCGCCGCCGGCTCGCGCTGGGGCGCGTCGGGGGCGTCATTGGCGCAGGCGGGGAGAAGAAGCAGGGCGAGGGCGATGAGGGTACGCATGCGAGCGTCATACGCAGGCCGGGGTTCCACGTCCACGGCCAAGACTCCGCGCTGTCCGGCGGGGAAGGCGACCACGTGAAACGCGGTGGAGGGATCCTGATCGATGGCCCGTCTTCGCAGCCAGCAGCAAAGGATCAGGCGCCGGCCATCGCCCGGTAGCGGTCCTTGAGCAGCCGCTTGTAGAGCTTGCCGGTGTCGTGGCGCGGCAGTTCGCGTTCAAAGTCGACCGAGCGCGGGCACTTGACGTGGCTCAGCCGCTCGCGCGCGAAGGCGATCAGTTCGGCTTCGAGCTCGGGGCCAGCGTCGGCCCAGTCCTTCGGCTGCACGACCGCCTTCACCTCCTCGCCCATCTCCTCGTGCGGCACGCCGATGACGGCGACATCGGCGACCTTGGGGTGCATTACGAGCACGTCCTCGGTTTCCTGCGGATAGACGTTCACGCCGCCGGTGATGATCATGTAGGCGGCGCGGTCGGTGAGGAACAGGTAACCGTCCTCGTCGACGTAACCAATGTCGCCGAAGGTGGCGCCGTGCTCGGGATGGTGCACGCTTCGCGTCTTCTCGGGGTCGTTGTGGTATTCGAAGCTGCCGCCGCCGGCGAAATAGATGCGGCCCTCGCGGCCCGCCGGCAGCAGGTTGTCGTCGTCGTCCAGTATGCGGATCTGGCCAAGGATCGCCTTGCCGACGGTGCCGGGTTTTGCCAGCCACTCCCGCGGGCTGACGGCGCAGAAGCCGGTGCCTTCGGTCGAGGCATAATATTCGTAGATGACCTCGCCCCACCAGTCGATCATGCGACGCTTGACCTCGACGGGGCAGGGTGCGGCGGCGTGGATGGCGACCTTTATCGATGACACGTCATAGCGCGTGCGCGTCTCCTCGGGCAGCTTCAGCATGCGCACGAACATGGTCGGAACCAGCTGCGAGTGCGTCACCCTGTAGCGCTCTACCAGCTCAAGGTAGCGTTCCGGGTCGAACTTCCTCATGACGATGACGGTGCCGCCAAAGCGATGCACCGCCATGCAGTAGCGCAGCGGCGCGGCGTGGTAGAGCGGCGCCGGCGACAGGTACACCATGGTCTCGTCGAACTTGTAGAGCACCTTGGTCAGCATGCCGAGCGGGTTCATCTCGTCGATCGGCCCTTCGGGCAGCGCGCCGGTGACGCCCTTCGGCCGGCCGGTGGTGCCCGATGAATAGAGCATGTCGCGGCCCTGGCTTTCATCGGCAATGCGTTCCGCCGGCATAGCGGCCACCGCCTCGGCGAAGTCGATGAAATGATCAATGGACCCGCCGAGCGCGTAACGCTTGCCGGGCAGTTCGAGCCGGCTCGCGACGGGGGCGAGGCTGGCGCTGGCGAACAGCAGCTTCGCACCCGAATCGCTGACGATGTACTGCGCCTCGTCGTGGCTGAGCTTGGTCGACATCGCCGTGAAGACGATGCCCGCGCGCTGCGCCCCCCAGCAGATCGGCAGGAACTCGATGCAGTTGTCGAGGAAGAGGATGATCGAATCGCCGCGCACAAGGCCGTTGGCGCGGATCAGCTGCGCGACGCGGTTCGACAGTGCCTCCATCGCGCCATAGCTCATCGTCTCGCCGCTTTCGGCCATGATGATTGCCGGCCGGTCGGGGGCCTGGGCAGCGAAATGGAAAGGGTGCACGGGCGTTCGGTCCTCCGGTCGTCGCGGTTGCCTGCCTCATAGCATCGCGCCCGAGCGGCGGGGAGCCTGCCAGTAATACGGGCGCGCGCATGAAAAAGGGGAGGAGGCGCCGGGCCTCCTCCCCCATCGATCCGGATCGCTTTCGGCTTAGCGCTTGCGGCGCCGCGCGGCGGCCATGCCGGCAAGGCCCAGCCCGAACAGTGCAATCGCCGCCGGTTCGGGAACCGGAACGCCGCTGCCCGAGATGAGCAGGCGGTTGATTGCGAAGTCCTGACCGCCGGTGCGGAAGACGACCTTCCAGATGTCGAGCGCATCGCTCTTGAGCCCGAGGAAGATGGCGCTGTCGTCGCCCGCTGGATTGCTGTTGCCGCCCAGGCTGAACGAGCCGAGCAGCGCATCGGCCGCGTCATAGACCTCGATTGTGCCGGTGAACGCGCCGAAGGTATCGCGCTGGATCTGGGCGCCGACGCCGCCGACCGCGACCGCAAAGCTGACGATGAGGTCGCCGCTGGTGTTGCGCGTCCAGATGAGCGCATCGCCAGGAGCGAAATTGCCCGACCAGCCGCTGCCCTGGTCACGCCGCTCGAGCGTGCTGCCGCCGAGCGAATTGGCGACGCTGCCACCAACGCCATTGTTCGAGACAACGGGAGTGCCGCTGACCACCACGGTGAAACTGGATCCAAGCTGCGCCCAATCAATGAAATCGTCGGCGCCAAGGCCGCTCTCGTCGACCGAAACCACCGCCGCCGACGCAGCGAATGGCAGCGTCGCCGCCGCGGTGACGAGGATCATAAACTTCTTCATGTTCACCCCCTTCGTCAGGATCGTCGTGATCGTTCCGTCGCCGGAGTGATACGCATAGTCCATGCCAGAATTTAAAAAAACGCTTGAAATCAGCGACTAGAGCGGCCGCGAATCATTTTCGCAGCTAGGCAAGTGTTAGAAATTCCGACATTCTGCCGGCAGAAGAAAGGGCCGGTCATGACCACCGTTCACGCGCGCACGTGCCACATTTGCGAGGCGAACTGCGGCATCCTCGTCGAGGTCGACGGGCGCCGCGTCGTCTCCATTAAGGGCGATCCCGACCATGTCCTGTCGCGCGGTCACATCTGTCCCAAGGCGACGGCGCTTGCCGACCTGGAAGCGGATCCCGACCGCCTGCGCACGCCGGTGAAGCGCGTCGGCCGCGACTGGCAGCCGATCGGCTGGGATCAGGCCTATGCCGAAATTGCCCAGCGCCTTGCCGCACTGAAGGGAAGTCCGGCGCTCTACATCGGTAATCCGACCGCGCACAACTATGGCGTCTCGCTGCAAACCAAGCACCTCAAGAAGGCGCTGGGCGTCAGGGCGATCTATTCCGCCTCGACGCTGGACCAGATTCCGCACCAGCTGCTGCAGATGTGGATGTACGGGCACAACGCGCTGTTCCCGATCCCGGACATCGACCGCACGCGGCTGATGGTCGTCGTGGGCGGTAATCCGATGGCGTCGAATGGCAGCGTCTGGACGGTACCGGATTTCCGCAACCGGGTGAAAGCCTTGCAGGCGCGTGGCGGCCGGCTCGTCGTTGTCGATCCCCGACGCACGGAAACGGCGGCGATCGCCGACCGGCACCACTTCATCCGGCCCGGCACCGACCCGGCATTCTTTCTCGCGCTCCTCAACGCGCTCGACGAGGCGGCGCTCGTGCGCCCCGGCCGTCTTGCGGCGATGCTGGACGATGGCTGGGGCGAGGCATGGGATGCAATTCGCAGCTTCGATGTTGCCGCGCTTGCCGCGCATTGCGGTATCGCCGAAGCCGACATCCGCGCGCTTGCCGTCGACCTCGCCGCTGGTCCTGCCTGCCTTTACGGCCGCATGGGCGTGTCGGTGCAGGGCTTTGGTACGCTCAATCACTGGCTCATCCAGCTGGTCAACATCGCCACAGGCAATCTCGACCGCGAAGGCGGGCCGATGTTCTCGTCGCCAGCGATCGACCTTGCCGGCACCAGCGGCGCGGGCAGTTACGGCCGCTTCCGCAGCCGTATCGGCAATCACCCGGAAGTGCTGTCGGAATTCCCGGTGGCAACGCTTGCCGAGGAGATCACCACGCCGGGCGACGGGCAGGTGCGCGCGCTCGTTACCGTCGCCGGCAATCCGGTCCTCTCGGCGCCGGGCGGGGTGCGGCTCGACGCGGCGCTTGCAACGCTCGACACGATGGTGGCGATCGACATGTACGTCACCGAGACCAGCCGCCACGCGCATTATATCCTGCCGCCCTGCGGCCCTTTGCAGAAGGATCATTATCCGCTCGTGCTGGGGCCGATCGCTGTCAGGAACTATGCCTGCTATTCGCCGCCGACCTTGCCGATGGAGGCGGGCGCCAAGGCGGACTGGGAGATCGTCGCCGAACTGGCGCGCGCCATCGCCGCGGCGCGCGGCGAGACGCTGCCCAATATCCGCAGCCCGCGCGAGACGCTGGACGCGATGCTGAAGGCATCAAGTTATCCGGGGCTCAGCCTCGCGCTGCTGGAGGAAAACCCGCACGGCATCGACTTCGGGCCGCACGTGCCGCGTCTTCCTGAACGTCTCAACACGCCGGACAAGCTGATCGCCTGCGCGCCGCCGCCCTGCCTTGCCGAGCTCGACCGCTTCCGCGCCGAGCTGCACGGCGCGCCTGCCGACACGCTCCGCCTGATCGGCCGGCGGCATGTTCGGAACAACAACAGCTGGCTGCACAACAGCCCGCGGCTGATCAAGGGACCGGAGCGCTGCACGCTGATGATCCACCCCGCCGATGCCGCCGCGCGCTTCGTCGAGGACGGTCAGGAGGTGGCAGTGAGGAGCCGCGTCGGCGAGGTCGTGCTGCCGGCCGAGGTCACCGACGCAGTGATGCCGGGCGTCGTTTCCATCCCGCATGGCTTCGGTCATGGCCGCGAGGGTGTGCGGCTGTCGGTGGCCAGTGCGCGTCCGGGCGTCAGCCTCAACGACCTGACCGATCCCGAGGCGCTGGATCCGGTTTCCGGGAACGCCGTCCTCAACGGCACGCCGGTCGTGGTGGCACCGGTGCCGCTGGTGGCGGCGGCGGAATAGCCGCCCTTGCCGATTCGCATGCGCGTCGTTAGACCGCGCGGCAGTTTTGTGCACCTGCGAAGGCAAGCGACGTGGCCGCAAGTTTTCAGGACATTATCCTGACGCTGCACCGTTATTGGGCGCAGCAGGGCTGTCTCATCCTGCAACCCTATGACATGCGCATGGGGGCGGGCACCTTTCACACGGCAACGACGCTGCGCGCACTGGGACCCGATCCGTGGAACGCCGCCTTTGTGCAGCCGTGCCGGCGGCCGACCGACGGACGCTATGGCGAGAACCCGAACCGGTTGCAGCATTATTATCAGTACCAGGTGATCCTGAAGCCATCGCCGCCCGATCTTCAGAATATCTACCTTGGTTCACTGGATGCGATTGGCATCGACACCGGCAAGCACGACATCCGCTTCGTCGAGGACGACTGGGAAAGCCCGACGCTCGGTGCCTGGGGCCTTGGCTGGGAGGTCTGGTGCGACGGCATGGAGGTGACGCAGTTCACCTACTTCCAGCAGATGGGTGGCTTTGATTGCCTGCCCGTCGCCGGCGAACTGACCTACGGACTGGAGCGGCTTGCCATGTACATCCAGGGCAAGGACAGCGTCTACGATCTCGACTTCAACGCCGCCGCGCCCGGCCAGCTGCGCTTCACCTATGGCGATGTGTTCCTCGAGAACGAGCGGCAGATGTCGAAATGGAACTTCGAGGTCGCCGACACCGACACCCTGTTCGACCTGTTCAGGAAGGCGGCGGCGGAATGCGAGAACTGTCTGGCCGCCAATCTTCCCATCCCCGCCTATGAACAGGCGATCGAGGCGAGCCACATCTTCAACCTCTTGAACGCGCGCGGGGTGATCTCGGTTGCCGAACGGCAAGCCTACATCGGCCGCGTGCGCGACCTGGCCAAGGGCGCCTGCGCATCGTGGATGCAGGTCAACGGCTGGGCGGCGTGATGGCCGACTTCCTCCTCGAACTGCGCTCGGAGGAGATTCCGGCGCGCATGCAGCGGCAGGCAGCGGCCGATCTGGAACGCCTGTTCATCGCCGGGCTGGCGACGACGGGCCTCAGGGCAGCCAGCGTCGAGACGTTCGTGACACCGCGCCGCCTTGCGCTCGTCGCGCGCGGCTTGCCTGCGGCAACGGCGGCCGTTTCAGAGGAGATGAAGGGTCCGCGCACGTCGGCGCCGGATGCAGCGCTCGCCGGCTTCCTCAGGAAGACGGGGCTGACCAGGGACCAGCTGACCGAGCGCGACGGCATCTGGTTCGCGCTGATCGACAAGCCGGGGCAACCGACGGCGGACGTGCTCGCCCGCATCGTCGCCGACATCGTGGCAGCGTTCCCCTGGCCCAAATCGATGCGCTGGGGCGCGGCGAGCCTGTCGACCGAAAGCCCGCGCTGGGTGCGACCCTTGTCGGGCATCGTCGCGCTGTTCGATGGTGCGGTGGTACGGGTCGAAGTCGCTGGCATCCGGGCCGGCAACACCACGCGCGGGCATCGCTTCATGAGCGCGGGCGACATCGTCATCGACGGCGCCGACGACTATGCCGCGAAGTTGCGCGCCGCCAAGGTGATCGTGTCGTCGGCGGAGCGACAGGCGATCATCGCTGAAGCTGCGCGAAGGCTCGCCGCCGAGGCCGGACTCGAACTGGTCGAGGACGATGCGCTGGCGGTCGAGAATGCCGGCCTTACCGAATGGCCGGTGCCGCTCATCGGCACCTTCGATCCCGTGTTCCTCGACGTGCCGCCCGAGGTCATCCAGCTGACCGCGGCGAAGAACCAGAAATTTTTCGTGCTGAAGGATGGTGACGGCCGCCTCGCCCCCGCCTTCGTGCTGACCGCGAACATCGACGCCGTTGATGGCGGTGCGGCGATCATCGAAGGCAATCGCAAGGTGCTCGCCGCGCGGCTTTCGGACGCGCGCTTCTTCTGGGAGCAGGATCGCAAGAAAACACTCGCCGAGCATGCCAAGAAACTCGGCGACATCGTCTTCCACGAGAAGCTGGGGACGGTCGCCGACAAGGTCGAGCGCGTCGCGAAGCTGGCGCGCTGGCTCGCTGACGAGGGTATTGTCACGGGTGCCGATCCGGACCTCGCCGAGCAGGCGGCGCGTCTTTGCAAGGCCGACCTCGCGACCGGCATGGTGGGTGAGTTCCCTGAGCTACAGGGGATCATGGGCGGCCACTATGCCCGCGCCGAAGGGCTGCCGGACGCGGTCGCTGCTGCCATCCGCGACCACTACAAGCCGGTCGGCCAGGGCGACGCGGTGCCGACCGCGCCGGTGACGGTGGCGGTGGCGCTGGCGGACAAGCTGGATAGCATCGTAGCGTTCTTCGCGATCGGCGAGCGCCCCACCGGATCGAAGGATCCCTTCGCGCTCAGGCGAGCGGCGCTCGGGCTTATTCGCATCGTCATCGACAACGGCCTGCGGATGCCGATGTTCGAATTCGCCGCCGAGGCACTTGGCCAGCTTATCGAAACGGGAGTTTCGATGACCGAACGGTTGCACGCGGAGCCTGGCGCCGATGAGGAATCGCCGTCGCGGCTGTTTTCGGCGCTCGCTTCATTCCTCGACGCGGGTCCGGAAAGCTTCACACGCTCTATCGGCGATTTCCTCGCCGACCGCCTTAAGGTGCAGCAGCGCGAGGCGGGGGTCCGCCACGACCTCATCGACGCGGTGTTTGCACTCGGGGGAGAAGATGATCTCGTCCGCCTGCTGGCGCGGGTGAAGGCGCTGCAATCCTTCATCGGTACCGAAGACGGCAAGAACCTCCACGCCGGCTACAAGCGCGCGGCGAACATCCTCGCCGCCGAGGCGAAGAAGGCCGCGTTGCCAGTGGCGCCTGCCGCGTTGCCCTATGCACCTGAACCGGCGGAGATGGCGCTGATCGCCGCGCTCGACGCTGCCGAACCGCGCGCCGCGGCGGCGGTCGCTGCGGAGGATTTCGAGGGTGCGATGGCGGCGCTCGCATCCCTGCGCGCACCGATCGATGGCTTTTTCGACAGCGTGACGGTGAACGACGCCGACGCCACAAAGCGCGCCTGCCGCCTGGCGCTGCTCGAGCGCGTGCGCAGCGCCGTGCATCGGGTGGCGGACTTCTCGAAGGTGGAAGGCTGATGACGCAGTGGGTATACCGGTTCGGCGGTGGCGTCTCGGACGGCGGGGTCACGGGCAATCCCGGCGGCGACAAGGCGCTGCTTGGCGGCAAGGGCGCAAACCTTGCCGAAATGGCGGCGATCGGCCTGCCGGTGCCGCCGGGGTTTACCATCTCGACGGCAATGTGCGGCCACTATTACGCGGCGGGCGAGGCATTCCCGGACGACCTGCGCGACCAGCTGGCGGCTGGCCTCGCCCATAACGAGGGGGTAACGGGAAAGCGCTTCGGCGATGCCGCCAATCCGCTCCTCGTTTCGGTCCGTTCGGGCGCGCGCGTGTCGATGCCAGGGATGATGGACACGGTCCTGAACCTCGGCCTCAACGACGCGACGGTCGAGGGTCTTGCCGCCTCGTCGGGCGACGCGCGCTTCGCCTGGGACAGCTACCGCCGCTTTATCCAGATGTATTCGGACGTCGTGCTCGGGCTCGACCATTACCTGTTCGAGGACGCGCTGGAGATCGCCAAGGAGGACAAGGGCGTCAGCCTCGACACCGAGCTTGATGCCACCGACTGGCAGCGCCTCGTCGGCACCTACATGCGCATTGTCGCCGACGAACTCGGCCGTCCGTTCTCACAGGATCCCGTCGAGCAGCTGTGGGGCGCGATCGCCGCCGTGTTCGGTTCGTGGCAGTCGGAACGGGCGAAGGTCTACCGGCGCCTGAACGATATTCCATCCGACTGGGGTACCGCGGTCAACGTGCAGGCGATGGTGTTCGGCAACATGGGCGAGACTTCGGCGACCGGCGTCGCCTTCACCCGCGATCCCGCCGTCGGCACCCGCGCCTGGTATGGCGAGTATCTCATCAACGCGCAGGGCGAGGACGTCGTCGCCGGGATCAGGACACCGCAGTATCTGACGAAGGCGGCGCGCGAGGCGGCGGGCGCCAAGGCGGCGTCGATGGAAGAAGCGATGCCGGAGGTATTCGGCGAGCTCGGCCGGGTCTTCGACCGGCTTGAGGCGCACTATCGCGACATGCAGGACATCGAGTTCACCGTCGAGCGCGGCAAGCTCTGGATGCTGCAGACGCGCAACGGCAAGCGCACGGCGCAGGCGGCGGTGCGGATCGCCGTCGACTTCGCCGAGGAGGGACTGATCTCGCGCGAACAGGCGGTGCTGCGCGTCACGCCCGACCAAGTTGACTTCTTCCTCCATCCGCAGTTCGACGCCGAGTCGGTGCGGCGCGCCGTCGCCGCCGGCGAGCGCCTCGCCACCGGCCTCAACGTCTCGCCGGGAGCCGCCGTCGGCCAGATCGCGCTCGACGCCGACACCGCCGAGGCGTGGGCGAAGGGCGAAGGGCGCGCCGTGCTGATGCTGCGCCCGGAGACCAAGCCGGACGACGTCCACGGCATGCTGGCGGCGAGAGGGATCCTGACCTCGCGTGGGGGGCGCACCTCGCACGCCGCGCTGGTGGCGCGGCAGTTCGGCAAGCCGGCCGTCGTCGGCGTCGCGGCGCTCGAGATCGATCTCGAAGCGCGCAGCGCGACGATCGGCGGCCGCACGCTGCGCGAGGGCGACTGGATGTCGATCGACGGGACCACCGGCCACGTCTACGCCGGGCGCCTCGACACCGTCGTTCCCGACATCCGCGATCCGTACCTGTCGAAGCTCCTCGCGTGGGCCGATGCCGCCCGCCGTCTGCAAGTGTGGGCGAACGCCGACTATCCGGCCGACGCCCGCCGCGCCCGCGACTACGGCGCGCAGGGGATCGGGCTCTGCCGCACCGAGCACATGTTCTTCGAGCCGGAGCGGCTGCCGATCGTGCAGCGGCTGATCCTCGGCAAGGACGACCCGGCGATGGTCGACGACTGTCTGGCGCAGCTGCTGCCGTTCCAGCGCGCCGACTTCGACGGTCTCTTCCGCGCTATGGACGGCTTGCCGGTGATCGTCCGCCTGATC
>CAYVVV010000081.1:0-4084 GCA_964455325.1 uncultured Sphingosinicella sp.
CGTCAAACTCGCCGCCTCAAAAATCTGGATGCGATTTATGAGTCGGTGACCTAGAAGCGCGTGATCCTTCCCGCGAGGCGGTAGTAGATCAGCCCGACAAGCTCGTGCAGCACAAGATCGCTTGTGCGTAGATTGTCGAGCAGATCGAGCGATATTCCCTCGCGCAGACCAATCTGCCGGTCGACGGCATACGGAATTGCGTCAACGTTCGCCGCCGCCATGCACGCCATGGCGCGCGGCATGTGGAACGCCGAGGTGACGAGGAGCACGCGAGCTCCAGGCAGCGACCGTGCAATGCCATTTGCATTGTCGCAGGTATCGTGAGTACCTGCGATGACCCTGATTCGCGGGGCAGGCACGCCGGCACGCCGCCAGTAGTCGGCCGTCCAGTCGACGTCGCGCCGGCCGGATCCCGTGCTGACGCCACCAACGATCCAGAGCTTTGCCGCCGGAAGCTGTCGTGCGAGCGCGAGCGGCTCGCTGATCCGTTCGCCGTGACCGTTGAACTCGAGCCTACCGCTTGCCGCCGATGCCGCCAACCGCTCGGCGCCGGCAAGCACGACGATATGCGCGACGTCCGTAGGCGGCGACGCCGGTTGCGGATATCTCGCCTCAAGCCAACGCATGAGCCATGCGCCCGTGGGCATGGCGCCGAACAGCAGAATGCCGGCGGCGGCGAGCAGCGCAGCCCAGCGCGTCAGCCGCCAGCGCCTTGCAAGGGCTGCCATCGCTGCGACCAGGACCAGCCACAGCGGCCAGGTTACCGGTCCCAGCAGATGCCACAGGGCGTAGTTCACCTAGACCCCGTGATAGCGGCGGAACCAGTCGACAAACCGCGGGATACCGTCATTGATCGTTGTCGTGGGATGGAAGCCAAGATCGCGCTGGATCGCGGCAATGTCGGCGAACGTGTCCTTGACGTCGCCCGCCTGCATCGGTTCGAACTGCTTGATCGCCGGCTTGCCGATCGCGCGCTCGAGCACGTCGATCATGTGCATCAGCTCTTCGGAACGGTTGTTGCCGATGTTGTAGATGCGGTGTGGGCTGACCGAGCCGCCAGCCTTGACCTGATTGTCATCGGGCGGCGGGTTGTCGAGACAGGCGACAATGCCGCTGACGATATCGTCGATATAGGTGAAGTCGCGACGCATGTCGCCGTGGTTGAACACCTTGATCGGCTCGCCCTTGATGATGGCATCGGTGAACAGCCACATCGCCATGTCGGGCCGTCCCCACGGGCCATAGACGGTGAAGAAGCGCAGGCCCGTCTGCGGCAGGCGATAGAGGTGGCTGTATGTCTCGCTCATCAGCTCGTCGGCCTTCTTGGTCGCCGCATAGAGCGAGATCGGCTGGTCGACACGGTCCTCGACCGCGAACGGCAATGTCTCGTTCTTGCCGTAGACCGACGACGACGAGGCATAGACAAAGTGCTCGCACGCATCGGAATGACGGGCATATTCCATCAGGTTGAGATGCCCGACGAGATTCGACTGCACATAGGCATGCGGATTGATGATCGAATAGCGGACACCCGCCTGCGCGCCGAGATGCGCGATGCGCGACACCCGGTACGGCGACAGCGCCTGCGTCAGCCCGTCGAAATCGGCAAAGTCCTGCTCTATGAAGCGGAACCCATTGTGGCGCCGTTGCAGGTCGGCGACACGATCGCGTTTTAGTTTCGGGCTGTAGTAGTCGTTGACGTTGTCGAGGCCGATCACCTCCTCGCCGCGCGCCAGTAGACGGTCCGCGAGATGGAAGCCGATGAATCCGGCGGCACCGGTGACAAGGAAGGTCATCGATTAATCTCGCATACAGACGAAGGATTATATTGCGCTCGTGCGTTGGCGCAGTTAGCGGACCGGCACGGCGGTCGCAACCGGGCCGCACGCTAAAAACGGAAATCGGGGACTATATCGGTGATGGCGTTCGGTCTTAGCGCGCTAACGGCGGTGATCGCGCTGGCCATTGCGTTCACGGTCGGCCGCTATGCGAATGCGATCGGTCATCGCCTCGGTCTGCTAGACTTTCCCGACCCTTTCGGCGGCCGCAAGCGGCATCGGCGCGTAACCCCCTTGGTCGGCGGCATTGCCGTCGTGCTGGCGTTCGAAGCCGCGGTGCTGTTGACATCCATGCTGTTCGACCATGATTCGCCGACGCTCGACTGGCAGCTCGGCTGGATCGGCGGCGCCGTGCTCGGCATGGCGCTCATTGGCCTTGCCGATGATCGGCTGGGCCTTTCGCCCTCGTTACGCCTCTCAGTCACGACAATCATTCTCGGCGTGACGGTGATCTATGTACCCGACTTCCGGGTCGATTTCCTTCGCTTCACTGGCGTTGGCGAGTTGATCGTCCTCCCAGCCTGGGGGGCGATGCTATTTACCCTTGTTTGTCTCATCGGGCTGCTCAACGCGGTCAACATGGCAGACGGCAAGAACGGCCTCGTGATCACGCTCGCGCTGATCTGGACGGCGATTCTTTTTGCACGCAACCCCTACACGTTTGATCCGCTGCTGTCGGCTGCAGCGGCCGCGCTGCTGATGCTGCTGGTTTTCAACATGCGCGGCGCGCTTTTCCTCGGTGATTGCGGCAGCTACGGCATTTCGGCGATCTATGGCCTGCTCTCGATCTATGCCTATAACCATGGCTTAGCGAGCTTCGGTGCTGAACAGGTCGCCATCATGTTCCTGATCCCGGTGCTCGACACCATCCGCCTGATGACCTGGCGGCTGCGGTACGGCCGTTCGCCGTTCGCAGGCGATCGCAACCATTTGCATCACTACCTGCACGCGCGCTGGGGCTGGCCGGTCGGCCTGGCCATTTATGCGCTTCTGGTGGCGACACCGAACCTGCTGGCGGTGGTCGCGCCTGAACACAGCCTCGCCTGGCTCGGGCTTGGGGTGCTGCTCTATGGCGTCACACTGCGGACGGCGGCGCGGCGCGGCACGTTCCGCGAAGGCTTCTCGACCTAGCGGGCCTTTGCAAAGCACAAGCAGCGCGATAAGGACGCTCGCCTGCGCAGTACTGGGGCGTAGCCAAGCGGTAAGGCAGCGGTTTTTGGTACCGCCATTCCCAGGTTCGAATCCTGGCGCCCCAGCCACGCGCGGCGCAAGGCCTTGCGGATACCAGCCGATCCGCTATCGACACCCGGTGTCCAAGCGGCTCATCCTCGACGGTTTCCGCGCCGTGGGCGGTTTCGCGCTTGCCCGGGCGTTGACGGCGCGCAAGCTCCGCATCCTTTGCTATCATGGCCTATGGACGCTCGTCGGCGTCGCGCCGTTCGGCAACCGCTTGTTCATGCCGCACCGCCAGTTCGCCGAGCGCATGCGGTGGCTCGCCCGGTCCCCCTATCCGGTACTGCCGCTTGGCGAAGCGGTCGACATGCTAGCCGACGACCGGTTGCCAAGGGGCGCGACCGTGATCACCGTCGACGACGGCTGGGCGTCGACCCATACGCATATGCTGCCGGTTCTTGAGGCGCTGCGTCTGCCGGCGACGGTCTATGTGTCGACCTATTACGTCGAGAACCAAGGGCCCGTCGCCAATGTCGTCGCCAATTTCCTGGCCGAGCGCGCGCCGGCGGGCACCTACGATCTTGCTGGACTGTTGCCGGGACTGGAGACGCCGCTGGTCATTGACGACCGCGCCAGCAGAGATCATGCCGGTGACCGCTTGCGTAACGCCGTCGACGCGGTCGGCTTCGTGCCGCGCATGGCGGCGCTGTCCGCGCTGGCGGAGCGGCTCGGCGTCGGCATCGAGCCGTGGTGGAGCGGTCGGCAGTTCCACTTGATGCGCCCGGACGAGCTTCGTGACGCCGAGCGGCGCGGCATCGACGTGCAGCTGCACACGCACCGCCACAAGGGCCTGCATCGCTATGTCGACCAGCTGCCGCAGGAACTCGCCGACAACCGCGCGGCATTGGCGCGTATCCTCGGCGGCGAGCGGCCAAGCGACCATTTCTGCTACCCGTCGGGCGGCTATGACGAGCGCGGCGAGGCCATTCTGGCAGCCGCTGGCATCAAGTCGGCGACGCTGGTTGCCGAAGGCCTCAACGCTCCGGGTACAAATCCATACCGTCTCCGGCGGT
>CAYVVV010000081.1:4094-10857 GCA_964455325.1 uncultured Sphingosinicella sp.
GGTTTCTCGACGGTCGCACCGTTTCGGAAACCAGCATCGACGCCTATCTTTCCGGTGCGCTCGACATTGGCGAGCGCCTGCGCTAGAGCCGCGGGCAAATCCTGACATTCGATCTTCGGGGACGCGCGATCATGGCCGCCTATCAGTACAGCTTTGTGATGAAGGGTCTGACCAAGACCTTCCCGGGCGCGCCGAGACCGGTGCTCAACAACATCCACCTGCAGTTCCTGCCCGGCGCCAAGATCGCCATCATTGGCGTCAACGGCTCGGGCAAGTCGACGCTGATGAAGATCATGGCCGGCATCGACAAGGACTTCCAGGGCGAGGCGTGGGCGGCAGAGGGTGTCCGTGTCGGCTATCTCGAGCAGGAGCCGCAGCTCGATCCGAACAAGACCGTCATCGAGAACGTCAAGGATGGCGTGCGGCACATCGCCGACATGGTCGACCGCTTCAACGCCATCTCGGCCGAAATGGGCGACCCGAAGGACGGCACCGACTTCGACGCGCTGATGACCGAGATGGGCGAGCTGCAGGAAAAGATCGACGCGGTCGACGGCTGGACGCTCGACAACCAGCTCGAGATTGCCATGGACGCGCTCCGCTGCCCGCCCGGCGACAGCCCGGTCACCAACCTGTCGGGCGGCGAGAAACGGCGCGTCGCGCTCTGCCGGCTGCTGCTCGAGAAGCCCGACATCTTGCTGCTCGACGAGCCGACCAACCACCTCGACGCCGAGAGCGTGCAGTGGCTGGAGAAGCACCTCATCGACTATCCGGGGAACGTTATCCTCGTCACCCACGACCGCTACTTCCTCGACAATGTCGTCGGCTGGGTACTCGAGCTCGACCGTGGCCGCGGCATCCCGTTCGAGGGCAACTACTCGAAGTGGCTCGAGGCTAAGGCCAAGCGCATGGAGCAGGAAGAGCGCGAGGAGGAGGGCCGGCAGAAGGCGATCAAGGAGGAGCTCGAGTGGATCCGGCGCAGTCCGAAGGCGCGCCAGTCAAAGTCGAAGGCGCGCATCAAGGCGTTCGACGAGCTCGTCGAGAAGCAGAACGATCGACGCCCCGGCGCCGCGCAGATTCTGATCCAGATCCCCGAGCGGCTCGGCGGCACTGTCATTGAGGTAAAGGGTCTCACCAAGGCGTACGGCGACAAGCTGCTGTTCGATAACCTCAATTTTACGCTGCCGCCAGGCGGCATCGTGGGTGTCATCGGCGCGAATGGCGCCGGCAAGTCGACGCTGTTCAAGATCATCACCGGGCAGGAGCAGCCCGACAGCGGCTCGATCAGGATCGGCGAAACGGTGAAGCTCGGCTACGTCGACCAGAGCCGCGATGCGCTCGACCCGAACAAGACCGTCTGGGAGGAAGTGTCAGGCGGCAACGAGCGATTCTACTTCGGCAAACACGACATTTCGACGCGCGCCTATGTCGGGGCGTTCAACTTCAAGGGCACCGACCAGCAGAAGAAGGTCGGTCAGCTTTCCGGCGGCGAACGCAACCGTGTACACATGGCAAAGATGCTGCAAAAGGGCGGCAACGTGCTGCTGCTCGACGAGCCGACCAACGACCTTGATGTCGAAACGCTGCGCGCGCTTGAGGAGGCGCTGGAGAACTTCGCCGGCTGTGCCGTCGTCATCAGCCACGACCGCTTCTTCCTCGACCGGCTGGCGACGCACATCCTGGCGTTTGAGGGCGACAGCCACGTCGAATGGTTCGAAGGCAACTTCGAGGCCTACGAGGAGGACAAACGCCGCCGCCTCGGTGACGAGGCTGATCGCCCGCACCGCGTGACGTACCGCAAGCTGACCCGGTAAACTGCCCGGTTACCGACTGGCGTTCAGCAGGTCGCGATGTCGCTGCTGCCAAGACCTGTCGTATTGGTAATGCTGTTGAGCGTCAGTTCGCGTGCGATGAACGCGGACGTGTAGCTGATGTCGCGCGGCACGAAAACCGGCGCGATCTTGGCCAGAATGGGTGACGTGATCGGGAAGAACCACGGCGTGTACGAATAGGTCACCTCGGCGACGAGGACATTGTTCGGCGACGTGATGACCATGCCGTTGACGTCTGGGATCGACGTATCGAGTTCGCCTTCGCCCGCCGCGCCAATGGCGCTGTCGGCAACACTGGCGTTGCCTTCGCATCGCTGCCAGCGAATCCAGTGGCCGTTGTCAGCCGGGTTACGGGTGACCGAGCTGAGGATGATGCGGCCGTTGTCGTCGAAATCATCGATGGTGGCCGACAGCCTGGCGCCCAGAAACAGCGTGTTCACGTCCGTCTCGTCGATGCTCGAGCGGAAGCGTGCGGCGAGGTCGGCGGTCGACGTGGCAATACGCGACAGCTGCTGGTGCGTCAGCGCCAGGTGCACTAGTTCGAGTCCGCCGAGCAAGGTCACCATCATGAACGGCAGCGCGTAGGCAAACTCCATGAACGCGACGCCGGACTCGTCGCGGCGCAGTGGCAGCAGCCAATTGCGAAACCACCTTGTCATCACGCGATGCATTTCGTGTCTGGAGTCGGCGTATCGGCATTGCCGAACGGCTCATTCTTGATGACGGCATTCGCCTCGATGCGCATGTGGTCACGGCCACCGTTGATGATCGATGACGTCAGGCCGAACAGAACCGGATAGGTCACCGAGACGCCGTAGTAGATGATGTCCTCGGAACCGCCGAGGCCATCCGTGCCCATGTCATCGTCCCACATGTCGTTGTCGTTGACGTCAAGGTAGCAATCTCCCGATCCGGGAGTGCCGCCAAGCGGCACCACGTCGGATACAAGCGGCTCTGGCTGTGCGACATCGGTGAAGCTGGAATAGCTCCGCTTCTCGATCGTGGCGGATGCACGGGCGATCTTGTCGATGCGTGTGTTGAGCAGCAGGTCCAGTTCTTCCTCGGTTGCCGATCCGGTTGCTGCCAGCCGCGAGACCTCGCGAAGCGCGCCTTCGACCTTGGATTTCGTGTAGGCGAGATAGCCCAGCTCCATGCCGCCCATCAGCAATGTTGCCATTGGCAGACTGATCATCGCGAATTCGACCAGATACGTGCCCCGCGTATCGGCAAGCAGGCGACGCAGCGGTCGCAAAAACTGTTTCAGTCGCTTCTGTGTCATCTCGAAACTCGCAGGTATCCGATGTTCCTGGCAATCTTCAGGAACGCGTCTTCAAGTCCCGATGCGGTCTCCGTTACGTAATAGTGGTCGTATGACGTGGCGCAGTTCTGCAGCGAATTTTGGTCGACACTCGCCACGCTGTTGGAGAAAACCACGGTCGATATCTCGATGCCGCTGCGTTTCGCCTCCTCGCAGAGCAGACGAAAGCGCCGCCGGTGCGCGTCGGCAAGATTCGTGCTCGTCGCGCTTGTGACGGTGTGATTGCCGGCGGCCGACGGATAGGCCTCGTAACCCCACGCCGAGTATTGTGCATATGGCTCAAGCGTGCCGTCCGTCATGAACACGATGTAGCGCTTGACCTCGCGTTCCTCGCCCGGATAGCCGGGTTTCAGGAATTTGTCGGGATTCTCGAACGGCGCCTGCGGGCTGATCAGGGCAAGGCCCCAGTACATCCCGACATCGTGATACGTGCCGCCGGATGCGGTCAGCGAGTTCACGTAGCTGGTCAGATCGGACTTGGTTGCCTCCGACAGGATCCTGACGCGCGAGTTGCACGTGTTGTTGGGCGTCACGCCGGTGACCGACGTCGAGGTCGCCTGACCGTACTGCAAGGTCGGGCTTGTCACGACGTCCGTTGTATTGAACCGATAAGGCACCCGGGTGTTGATGTCGGCAGCCGACGCGACCTTCTTGAACGTGTTGTCGCTCGTTGCGGAGCCGGACGTCGGTGCGCCGTAGCGCATAGACGAGTTGTCGCGGTTGGGCAGCATGATGTAGGGCTGCCATTTCGGCGCGCCACCTGCGCCCGGTGCCTGGTCGATGATATCCCACGCGCCCGCTGGAATTGCGCTAAGATCGGTGGTGGCGTTGATCGTCTGGATAGTTTGCCGCATTTCGATGCAGCCCTTCCAGTTGTAGGGATTGGAATGGCTGTCGCCATCCACGACGCCACGGTCAATGAAGCCCGACAGGTCCAGCGTGATATTGCCGTGACGCTGCGCGTATGATCCAGAGGTCGGCTGCCAGAACTTGCCGTTATTGCTGGAACTGCCGGTATTGCAGTAATTGTTGCTCGAACTGCACGTGTATACGCGGTATTCTCGCGAATAGTATTTCGCGGCGGTCCGTTCGACGTAGTCACCGGGGTTGGGCTCGTCAGCGATGAGATCGAGGCCGACGTTTACTGTTGTCGCATAGGGAACGATTGCCGTGCGCACCCTTGTCCCCGATGGTTCGAGCTGGGTCCGCAGATCATCGAGCACTTCGAGGAAGCTGAGCGTTGCCGTTTTGAGTGCGCCCAGCCGCGTCGTCGACCCAAGCGTCGTGTTCATCGACCCGGTGACGTCGACGACAAGGACGACGTCGACGTTGACGCCCGACCGCCGCGCCGAACATGCGGCGTCGATGTTGAGCGTGTCGATACCGACGATGGGAAGCAGTTGCGTTGGCAGGGTCGATGCCAGCCTGATCGTCAGCTCGCCTTCGTCGTTCAACGCCGCCGCACGGGTGATCGGCCCCGAATTGAACGTGCCTTCCGGAAAGTTATAATCGATGAAGCGGTCGATCTCCCGATCGGTTGCTGAGCCGTCGACGATCTCGCCACCGGCGCCGACGTCGGACTCGCGCATCACCTTGCGTCCCGCCAACGCTGCGGCGTCACACGCTTGCGCAAGCCGCGCTTCGGCCATGTAGGCGCGGGTTAGGTCGACGCCGCCGCCGACCGCGCCGACAAGCGGTATGACCGACGCAGCGACGATGGCGAGCGCGTTGCCGCGCTGGTCGCGCCGTAGCCGCGAAAGGAAAGATGTCGTCTTCAGGTCGATCCGCTGGATCTCGCCCGCGTCCATGCGTGTTGCCATGCTCACATCCCCGGTTCGCGTCGGACGCATTGCGACGCATTGACGACGACGTGTAAGCGGCAATGACTAAGAAGACTTTGAAGGATCTGGTTAATGCGTGCCTCTGACTTCGGCAGGGTCGGCGATGGACGATGACACGGGCGGCCTTGTCAGGATGAACGACCGCGACCGCTATGCGGCAACGCTGTTCGCCCCGGCCGACGTCCGTCCCCGACTGTTCGCGCTGCATGGCTTCGACCTCGCGCTCGCCGATGTTGCGCGGACGACTACGGAGGTGGCGATCGGGTTGATCCGTCTTGCCTGGTGGCGCGACGCGGTTGCCGGTTCGCCGCCTGCCGGCGCGCCGCTGCTGGCTGCCCTTCATGCCGCCGGGCTCGATGCGCTGTCACTGGTACGACTTGCCGAGGCGCACATGGACTGGCTTGAGGGAGGCGAGCACCCGGGAGCACGGTTGTTTGCGATTGCTGCCGCGTTGCTTGGCGAGCATGATGAAGCCGCGATCGCCGAAGCGGGCCGCTACTGGGGTGCAGGGCAGTCGGCACGTGCGGGAAGGACGGTTACTGCGGCCCGCCCGGCCGGTCGCTATCCTTCGCGACTGCGCCCGGTCACGGCGCTAGCCGCGGTGGCGCGCCGCGACATCGCCGGCAGGTGCGAGCCGCGTGGCACGGCTGGCCGGCAGCTCGCGATGCTCCGGCACATGCTGACCGGGCGTATCTGACGCGCTAGTCTCGCTGTCGGAACGAGTCGCGTTGGGAGGCGGGCATGCCGGCGGTGTGGCGATGGGGTGTTGGTACGGTCTCGGTGACGCTTCTGGTCGCGGCGGCGGCATTGTTCGTCAACGGCGGGACGCCGGCGGAAATGCCCCCGGCACCCGCACCGGCGCCGGCACCGGCGGCAGCCAGCGAGCTCCCCGAGCCGCCGCAGGCGAGCGAGGCGACGCGCGAAGCGAAGCGGTTCCGCCGCTACGACAAGGATCACAACGCCAGCGTCAGCCGCGATGAATATCTCGCCTCACGGCGAAAATCCTACGACAAGCTCGACGCCAACGGCGACGGCGTGCTAAGCTTCGATGAGTATGCAGTCAAGCAGAACGCGCGGTTCGATGCCGCCGACGCCGATGGATCGGGCGAACTCGCTGCCGCCGAATTCGCAGCAACGCGGACCGTCCGCAAGGAGCCGCCGAAGACCGAATGCAAGCCCGCCTAGGCTGCCATCCAGCGGTCGAGGTCGGCGAGCGCGCGCTCGGCAAAGGCGGCCTTGCGCGCTTTCTTGTGCACCCCTTGCAGTGGCGGAAACAGTCCGAAATTGACGTTCATCGGCTGGAACGTCTCCGCCTTCGCCTCGCCGGTGATGTGCGCGAGCAGCGCACCGAGTGCGGTCGTACGCGGCGGCAGACGCGGCGCCAGGCCCAGTGCCTCGGCCGCAGCGAAGCGCCCCGCCAGCAAGCCGACGGCGGCGCTTTCGACATAGCCCTCGCAACCGGTGATCTGCCCGGCGAAGCGGATGTGCGGCTCGCACTTGAGACGCAGCGTCGAGTCAAGCAAGTCGGGTGACCTGATGAACGTGTTGCGGTGCAGGCCGCCGAGGCGCGCAAACTCGGCGCGTTCGAGTCCCGGAATGGTACGGAACAGGCGCGCCTGCTCGCCATGCTTCAGCTTTGTCTGGAACCCGACCATGTTCCACAGCGTACCCAGCGCATTGTCCTGGCGCAGCTGCACGACGGCATACGCCCTGCCGCCAGTGCGCGGATCGGTCAGTCCCACGGGCTTCATCGGCCCGAAGCGAAGTGTCTG
>CAYVVV010000082.1:0-8316 GCA_964455325.1 uncultured Sphingosinicella sp.
GAGGTGACGCTTGCCGACGTCCTCGATGCCGACGGCGCGGCGGCGATCATTCACGCGCGGCCCGACGACGGCGTCACCGACCCGACCGGCAATGCCGGGCCCCGACTTGCATGCGGGGTGATCGCTCCCAAATAGTCGGGCGGGAAAGGAGGTCGTCGCATGACCGTCGATCAGCGGCGCTTCGAAGACCTGCTCAATCGCATGGCGAAGGACGCGCGCGATCCCGCCGCGGTGTGCGCGCGCATCGAAACGCTCGAAGGCCTGCTCGAACGCTCGATCACGCTTCCCGGGACCAACTACAGGATCGGTCTTGACGTCGTGCTGGGGCTGCTGCCGGCGATCGGCGATATCATCGCCGGGATCATGTCGGCCTACATCATCTGGGAAGGGCGCAATCTCGGCATGTCAAAATGGCAGCTCGCGCGCATGGCGGGCAACACGCTGTTCGATACGGCGGTCGGCGCGGTGCCGCTGATCGGCGATGCGTTCGATGTCGTGTTCAGGTCGAACACGCGCAATCTGCGCATTATCAAGCGGTATCTCGACCGTCATCATCCGGGGATGATGACGGTCGACGGCGAAGTCAGCCGCCGCGCCACACGCTGATCGGCGCGGCATCGGGCGCGCCGACGCCACCATCGCATGGCGTGTAGGCGTAGTGCAGATCCATGCACAGCCGCACCTCCTTGAGCCAGCCGTTGTTCGAGCGGTCGACGAAGATCGCCGCGCGCGGCAGTCCGGGGTTCAGTGCGACGAAATCGTCGCGGATGTCCTTCGCCGTCGCTACCGGCACCGGTCGCGTCCGGAAGTCGGGCCGTGCCGTGCGCTCCCACAGCCGCCTGGCGTCGGCGAAATATGCCTCCGCGCTGCTCCACGCGCAGGTGCCGTGTGCGTGCCATTCGTGCTGGATGAGTTTCGCCGACGGCGTCATGCAGAAATGCTCGCGGACCAGCGCCTTGCTGACCGGCGGCGCGACGGCACAGTTGCGCGGGTGATCGCTCACCTCGTCGGCGCCGGCCGCCTGCGGCCAGAGGCCGTGCAGGACAAAGCCGAAGCGGTTGTCGCGGCACTGGCCGGCGTGCTCGTCGGCATTGGCTCGGAAGCGGCAGAACTCGGGCGACCACGACAGCGCCAGCACGTGGCCGGCGGCGGGCGGGTCGGGCTTGCGATCGGGCTGGTCGGCGATGGTCGGCAGGTCGATCCGGTCGGGGATGCGGCATTCGGCTGTGGCAGCGGGCGGCTGCGCGACGGGCTGTGCGCTGCAGGCGGCGAGCGCGAGCAGCAGGCCGAACTCAGGCCGGCGCGAAGTCGAGCCCGATGTCGGCAGCCGGTGCCGACTGCGTGATCCGTCCCACCGATACATAGTCCACTCCCGTTTCCGCGATGGCGCGGATGGTATCGAGATTCACGCCGCCCGATGCTTCGGTCTTCGCCCGCCCCGCGACGATGGCGACGGCATGGCGCAGTTCGGTGACGGTCATGTTGTCAAGCAGGATGTGCGTTGCCCCGGCGGCAATGCCCGGCTCGATCTGGTCGAGGCGATCGACCTCAAGGATGATGCGCGTGATACCCGCCGCCTTGGCTCGCCGCACCGCCTCCGTGACGCCGCCGGCGACGGCGATATGGTTGTCCTTGATCATCGCTGCGTCCCACAGGCCCATGCGGTGGTTGTCGGCGCCGCCGATGCGGGTCGCATATTTTTCGAGAACGCGCAGCCCCGGGATTGTCTTGCGCGTGTCGAGCAGGGTCGCACCGGTGCCACGGATCAGGTCGACGTACCGGCGCGTCAGCGTCGCAATGCCCGACAGGTGCTGCACGGTGTTGAGCGCCGACCGCTCGGCGGTCAGCATGGCGCGGGCGAAGCCGTGCAGACGCATCAGGTCGGTGCCCTTCGCCACCCTGTCGCCGTCGGCCGCCAGCAGCTTGATATCGACCGTCGGGTCGAGCTGGCGGAAGAAGGCCGCGGCGATGTCGAGCCCGGCGACGACGATCGCGTCGCGGCTGTCCATCACCCCCCGAAAGCGGGCATCGGCCGGGATCACCGCCGTCGACGTAATGTCGCCGCCTGGGCCGAGATCCTCCGCCAGCGTCGCGCGAACGAACGCGTCGAGATCGAAGCCGGCAAGCGCGACGGTCACTGGCCGATCAGCTCCCGCCGCACGAAGCTCAGCATCAGCGCCGCGCGATACGCGTGTTCCCCTGCGTCCGACGCGCCGGCGTGGCCGCCTTCGATGTTCTCGTAATACTCGAAGGCATGTTGCTGCTCGGCGAGCCGTGCCGCCATCTTGCGGGCATGACCGGGGTGGACTCGGTCGTCCTTGGTCGAGGTGTAGATGATGACGGGCGGGTAGTCGGCCCCCGGCTTCAGGTTCTGGTAAGGCGAGTATTTCGAGATGAACGCCCAGTCCTCGGCGACGTCCGGGTTCCCGTACTCGCCCATCCACGACGCGCCGGCGAGCAGCTTGTTGTAGCGCTGCATGTCGGCAAGCGGCACGCCCATGATGACCGCGTCGAACAGGTCGGGGCGCTGTGTCATGGCGACGCCGACAAGCATGCCGCCCTGCGAGCGGCCCGAGACCGCGAGTCTGGAGGCGAGGCCGGTGCGCTTCAGATCCTCGGCGACGGCGTAGAGGTCGTCGTAGCTGTTCTGCCGCTTCTCGCGGAGCGCGGCCTCGTGCCAGGCGGGACCGTACTCGCCGCCGCCACGGATGTTGGCGATGACGAAGCTGCCACCGTCCCGCGTCACCCATAGCATCGCGCCCGGACCGATCTGGTAGGGGTTCTTGGTGAGATAGGTCGGCTTCTGCGCGTTGCGGAAGCCACCGTAGGCGTGCATCACCGTCGGCAGCGGCCCCCTGGCGCCCGCCGGCCGCACCACGAAATAGGGGATGCGCGTGCCGTCCTTCGAGGCGGCGAAGCGCTGGCTGACTTCGATCGCGTTCGGATCGAAGAGTTCGCGGAGCGCGGCGACCTGCCTGGGCGCGCCGCCCGAGCGCGTCACCATCAGCGTTTCGGGGCGGGCGAAGTTCTCGACCTTGAAGAATGCGGTGTCGGCCGTTCCGCCGGCCGCGCTCAGCGTGACGACGCTGTTGTCGGCAACCGCGACCGGCGCGGCGCGCCAGCCGGCGCCCGTCCGTTCGAGCGCGATGAGCCGCCCCGCGACGTCCTCGAGCAGCGATATGTAGACGCGGTCGCTGCCGGCCTTGACCGTCTCGATCGCCTGCTTGCCGGTTGGCGTATAGACCGGCTCGACCGCCCCATCGCCGCCGATCTCGTAGGCGACGAGCGATCCTGCCTTGAACTCGCGCCAGTCCTTGTGCAGCAGCGCGATCACCCGGCCGCCCAGCTGCGCCTCGCGCGTCGCCGTGTCGGGGAGCGGCCACGGGGTCAGCCTGCCGCCCGCATAGTGATGGTCGACTTCGGTCCAGAAGCTTGGCGCGCGCACGATGCGCGGCAGCATGATGCCGTTCGCCGGCGTGCTTGCGACCGTTACCGAGACATCGCCCTTCTCGCCCGTGAAGATCGGCGTTGCCGTATCGAGGCGGCTGCCTCGCTTCCACAGCTTTGCGGTCCGCGCGTAACCGGATTCGGTCACGTCGCCGCCGTGCGCGGTGGCGACAAGGACGCTGTTTGCATCGACCCAGGCGATGCTGGTCTTGGCATTGGGCGTGACGAAGCCGTCGTCGACGAACCGCGCGGAGGGCAAGTCGAACTCGCGCCAGACGAGCGCGTCGGAGCCACCGTCGGACAGGCCGACGAGGCAGCGGGCATAGGCGGGGGCAAGACATTGGGCACCCTTCCACACCCACTTCTTGCCTTCCGCCTTCGACAGCGCATCGAGGTCGATCAGCGTTCGCCACTGCGCATTGCCGGCGGCAAAGGCCTCGAGATCGGCGATGCGCCACAGGCCTTGCGGATTGGTGGCGTCGGTCCAGTGGTTGGTGACCCTGTTGCCGAGGATGTTATCCGGCTCGGCGATCCGCGACGTGTCCTCAAGGATGGCGCGCATGTCGGCCTTGAGCTGCGCAAACTCGGGCGATGACGCCAGACGCCGCTCGGTCGCCGCGTTCCAGGCGCGAACCTGCTCCAGCGCCTTCGCGCCCTCCACCTCCTCGAGCCAGAGGTGCGGATCGCCCTCTGCGGCGGCTGATGGCGTGATCAAAAACAGGCAGGCGGCTACAAGCAGACGCATTGCATACTCCCCCGGTGCGTCCCCCGACTTCGCTCGGGATGAGCGGCGTTGGGTGTTCCTCTCCCTCCTACCCCCTCATTCCGAGCGAAGTCGAGGGACGCGCCGGGTTCACTCCCCGGCAACCCTGACGTTGGAGACGTCGCCCTGGCCGACCGTCGCCGACGCCATCGCCAGCATGCGCTCGAGCGGCTTGAGCGCCGCCACCCGTGTTGCCTCGTCGAGTTCGATGCGCGGCTGCAGATCGCGAAGCGCAAGATAGAGTTTCTCCATCGTATTGAGCGCCATGAACGGGCAGTTGTTGCAGTTGCAGTTGCCATCGGCACCCGGCGCGCCGATGAACAGCTTGTGCGGTGCCGCCCTTTGCATCTGGTGGATGATGTGCGGTTCGGTGGCGACGATGATCCTATCGGCCGGGCTGGCGAGCGCGAAGGCAAGAATCGAGCTCGTCGAGCCGACGTGATCGGCGTGGTCGAGGATGTGGCCGGGGCACTCGGGGTGCGCTGCGACCGGTGCGCCGGGATGCTCGGCCTTCAGCTTCAGCAGTTCCTTCTCGCTGAACGCCTCGTGCACGATGCAGGCGCCTGGCCACAGCAGGAACTCGCGGCCGAGCTTTCGCGCTATATAGGCGCCGAGATGGCGGTCGGGGGCGAAGATGATCTTCTGGTCCTTCGGCAGCTGGCTGATGATCCTCTCCGCCGACGACGAGGTGACGATGATGTCGGAGAGCGCCTTCACTGCCGCTGAGCAGTTGATGTAGGTCAGCGCGATGTGGTCGGGATGCGCCGCGCGGAAGCGCCTGAACTGCTCGGGCGGGCACGAGTCCTCGAGGCTACAGCCGGCATCCATGTCGGGCAGCACGACGATCTTGTCGGGTGACAGGATCTTCGCCGTCTCCGCCATGAAACGCACGCCACAGAAAGCGATGACGTCGGCATCGGTGGCTGCCGCCTTGCGCGACAGTTCGAGGCTGTCGCCGACGAAATCGGCAAGGTCCTGGATCGCCGGATCCTGATAGTAGTGCGCCAGGATGACGGCGTTGCGCGCACGCTTCAGCCGGGCAATCTCGTCGACAAGGGCGGCTCCCCTCGGCAACTCGGCGCGACGTGCATCCATGACAATGCTCCCTACAATCCGTAGCCCGACTCGTCGGGGAAGCGCACGATGACGCGTGCGTCAACGCCCGCCGCCTCCAGCGGCAATGCGAAGCCGCGCTCGACCGCCGTGCGCGCCGATGCGCGGGCGAGGTCGCGCATGACGCTGGTATCGGCTTCCTTTATCACCGCATCGCGAATCTTTGCGCGGTTCGCCTTGTCGATGACGCTTTCGGCATCGCTGATCGCGAGCAGAAAGGTGCCGCCGCCATATTCGCGGATGCCCTGCATGTCGACCTGCGGCTCTGCGATCGCGATGTCGGGCAGGCGCACCGTCAGCGTCCTGGCGCCGGCGTCCCACACGATATCGTCGCGCTGCAGCCTAGCATAGTCGATGTCGTAGCGCACCGTTGCCGGCACGATCAGCGTCTTTTCGGCGGCAAGGCCAAGCTTTTCGACACGCGTCGTCACGGCAACGGTAAAGCGGCCGGCGAAGACGGTAAGCCTGTTCTGCGCGCGCACGGCATCGAGGCTGGCGGCGGCAACGCTCTCGGCGGACGGGGCTTCGTCGGCAGACTGGCGCTGCCACAGCCACATGCCGCCAAGCCCGAGCAGCAGTCCGATGATGGCGGCGCCTGCCTTGCCCATCATGCCACCACCCAGCCATCGCCTGCGCGCCGCACCTGCCCGCGTGCCTCGAGGTCGATAAGGTGCGCCAGCACCGATCGGCCGGCGGCGGCGTGCAGGCGCGTGTCGATCGCGGCATACATCACCGCGACCATGTCGGGGACCGGCTTCGCGCCCTCGCCGAGCAGGCGCAGGATCTGCGCCTCACGCTGGCGACGGTGGGCGATGTAGCCCTTGACCAGCCGCCGCGGCTCGGCGACCGGATCGCCGTGCGTCGGGTAGTAGATGGCGTCATCCCGACCCATCAGCAACCTGAGGCTCCGCATGTAAGCGGCCATGTCGCCATCGGGCGGCGCCACCACGGTCGTCGACCAGCCCATGACATGGTCGCCGGTGAACAGCGCCTTTTCCTGTTCGAGCTCGAAACAGAGATGGTTTGAGGTGTGGCCGGGCGTATGCAGGGCACGGAGCGTCCAGTCGGGGCCGGTTACTGCCTCGCCATCGGCGAGCACGGCATCGGGCGCGTAGCTGCTGTCGAACGCCGCATCCGCACGCGGACCCGCGTCTTCGATGACCAGCGGTGCACAGCCAACCACGATGGCGCCCGTCGCCGCCTTCAGCCGCACCGCGAGCGGGCTGTGGTCGCGGTGCGTGTGGGTGACGAGGAGATGGGTGATCGTCTCGCCGGCGGTCGCCTCCAGGATGGCGTCGAGGTGTGCGTCCTCGTCGGGACCGGGATCGATGACGGCGACCTTTCCGTTCCCGACAACGTAGGTGCCGGTGCCGAGGTAGGTGAATGGCGACGGGTTGCGCGCCAGCACACGACGGACGCGCGGCGACAGCCGTTCGGAACTGCCGTACGGCGCGGCGGCGATGGCGGTCCTGGCATCCATGCCCCCCATGTGGCAGGCGCCGCGCGTCGTGCCAAGTGCAGCGTAACTATCCGCCGCCAAAGCGTGTCTTGAATTCCTCGGTGGTGTTCAGCAGCGGGTAGGGGACATCGGGCACGTCGACGGCGAGGAAGGCGCACAGCGGTTCCCAGCCAGCAGAGGGGTCAAGCACCAGCAGGCGTTCGGCCGGTACGGCGGCGCGGACCTCGGTGTTGTTGCGGGCATACGCGGCGCGGACCGTTGCTTCATCGTGCAGCCTGCCGCCCAGCGACCGCCTGGAAACGGCCGCCGTCACCATATCGAACCATCCCGGCGGCGTGTGCGGCTTTTCCGCGGCGAGCGCCGGCTGGATGGTATTGGCGAAGCTCCTGTACCAGGGGTCTTCGGGGCGCTCGGTATGGATCACCCGCGCGTCCGGGTAGACGGCGAGAAGCTCCTTCCAGAACGCGGCGGCGGGCCAGTCGATCGCAGCGCGATAGTCGGCGAAGATCGCCGACCAGTCGCCGAGCGTGCCGTCAGCAGCGGCTTGCCAGAGCGATACATGCGCCGGGTTCTGGAACACCTCCGACATGTGGTAGCACGGGCCGAAACCCAACATTTCGAGCGCAACCTTGAGGCTGACGGTTCCCGTTCGTCCGAAGCCCGACCCGATGATCTGCAACACGCCCGATCCTTCTCCTGCCGAGCCGTTACAGCGGCACGATCTCGTTGAACGGTGTATCCTTGTCGGGACGCAGGTCGCCGGGCAGGCCGAGCACACGCTCGGCGATGATGTTCCTGAGGATCTCGTCGGTGCCGCCGGCGATGCGAAGGCCGGCCGCCCACATATAGGCGCCCTGCAGCCGCGCAAGGTCGCTGTCCTTCTCGCCCGCGGCGAAGCCGGCGCCTTCGGAAAGATCGAGCGCGAACGCCGCCATGTCCTGCATCGTCTTGGCAACGACGACCTTGGAGATCGACTGTTCGGGCCCCGGCGTCTTGCCCTGGCTCAGCGCCGATAGCGCGCGCAGCTGCGTCAGCCTGACGCCCTCGTCGTTGATATAGGTCTCCGCAATGCGGCTGCGCACGTCCATGCGCTCGATCGCCGGCCCCTGTTCGGTGTCGATGCCGCGCGCGAGCTCGATGAGCGTCCGGTAACCCGGCGAGCGCCCGGGCTTGCCGCCCACAGCCAGCCGCTCGTTCATGAGCGTGGTCAGCGAGGCCTTCCAGCCGTCGCCGACGGCACCCAGCCGCCAGGCGTCGGGGACGCGTACCTCGTCGAAGAACACCTCGTTGAAGTCGGCCCCGCCCGACATCTGTTTCAGCGGCCGCGCGTCGACACCCTTCGCGTGCATGTCGACGATGAACATGGTGAGGCCCTTGTGCTTGGGTGCGTTCGGGTCGGTGCGGGTGACGATGATGCCGTAGTCGGAAAGGTGAGCGTTCGTTGTCCACACCTTCTGGCCGGTGATCACCCAGTCGTCGCCGTCCTTGACTGCCTTGGTCCAGGTCTGTTCGTTCGTCTCGTAGAACTTGCGCC
>CAYVVV010000082.1:8326-10723 GCA_964455325.1 uncultured Sphingosinicella sp.
GGTCCGGATGCCGGCAAGGTCGGATCCGGCAACCGGCTCGGAGAACAGCTGGCACCAGATCTCCTCACCCTCGAGCGCCTTCGGCACGAAACGCTCGATAATCTCCCTGGAGCCGTGGGTGAACACGGTCGGAATGCACATGCCGAGGCCAATGGCGTAAAGGCCGGTCGGTGCCGCCGACTTGCCCTCCTCCTGACCGAAGATGATCGCGTTCATCGGCCCTAGCCCCTGGCCGCCGAACGCCTTGGGCCAGGTAAGGCCGGCGTAGCCCGCTTCGTACTTCTTCTTCTGCCAGCTTTTCTGGCGGGCGACGTACTCGGCGTTCGACTTCGGCTCGGGAAGGCCGACGTACTCCTGCGTCGCGTCGGCGATCCAGGCGCGAACCTTGGCGCGGTACTCGGCCTCGGCGGGGGTGTCGTTGAAGTCCATGGTCGCTGTCTCCCTTACGCTGCCGCGCGGTTGCGCTGCTCGAGCGCGCGCACCAGGCGGTCGGCCCAGAAGGCGCGGCTGCCAAGCGCCGCCGAGATCTGCCGGGCGCGGCGGTAATAGAACTGGCAGTTCGATTCCCATGTGAAGCCGATGCCGCCGTGCAACTGCACATTTTCCTCGGCCGCGTATTTCAGCGCATCGAGGCTGGCGACGCGCGCGGCGGCGGCGGCGTGCCGCAACTCGACGGCATCCGCAGCGAACGCCCAGGCACCGTACAACGCGTGTGCACGCGCAAGCTCCAGCTTGATGTACATGTCGGCGCACTTGTGCTTGACGCCCTGATAGCGGCCGATGCGCTGGCCGAAGGCAACGCGGTCCTTGGCGTAGCCGACCGCCATCGTCATCGCCGCATCGGTGCTGCCGATTGCCTCGAAGGCGAGGATGACGGCCGCGCGATCGAGGAAAGCGTGATAGGCGCCGCTCGTGCCCAGCACCTCGGCGGGGGCGCCGTCCATGCGGATGCTGCCGTGCTTGCGCACGAGGTCGAGCGTTGTCGCCTTCTCGACGCTGACGCCGGGGCCAGTCAGGTCGACGACGGCGAGCACGGGACCATCGGGCGCCGCGGCGGTGACCACCGCAAGCGTTGCTGCCCCGGCATCGGCAACCGGAGACTTGACGCCGCTGATGCGACCGCCATCGATCCGTGTCGCGGGCATTGCTGCCGGCGAGTTCGCGCCTTCGGCCCAGCCGTAACAGGCGATCGTGGAGCCGCCGGCGATGCCCGGCAGATACTTCGCCTGCTGCGTCTCGTCGCCGGCGGCGAGGATCGCTTCGGTGGCAAGTAGCGTCGAGATGAACGGCACGGGGGCAAGGCTGCGGCCGAATTCCTCGGCAAGCACGCAGCTCTCCTCGGGGCTGAGTCCGACGCCGCCATGCGCCTCGGGGACGCGCGCGGCGGTGAAGCCGAGTTCGACGACCTGACGCCACAGCGCCTCGTCATACAACGCGTCCGAATCCATCACCTTGCGCGCCGCGTCGGGGCCCGCCTGTTCGGACAGCACGCGCCGCGCCTGGTCGCGCAGTGCCTTGGCATCGTCGGAAAAGTCGAAGTTCACGAGTCTGAATCCTCCCGCAGATACGACAAGAAATGGGCGCCGTCGCTGCGGGCGTCACGCTATCAAAAACGCGACGGAAGCCCGCAGGTTGCACGATTGAGTGTTGGGCACGACACGCTGGATGTGCTACCAGCGCGGCCAGGGAGGGGCGCCGGACGAGGAGAGCCGCTGACCATGGTCGCGTTGCCCGATGCCATCGATCTCGCCCGCTTCCAATTTGCCTTCACGGTGAGCTTCCATTTCATCTTCCCGGCGCTGTCGATCGGGCTTGCGAGCTATCTTGCCGTGCTCGAGGCGCTGTGGCTGCGCACCGGCCGTGCCGTCTATCTCGACCTGTTCAAGTTCTGGCTGAAGATCTTCGCGGTCGCTTTCGCGATGGGCGTCGTGTCGGGAATCGTCATGTCGTACCAGTTCGGCACCAACTGGTCGGTGTTCTCCGACAAGGCAGGGCCGGTCATCGGGCCGTTGATGGCGTACGAGGTGCTGACCGCCTTCTTCCTTGAGGCCGGCTTTCTTGGGGTCATGCTGTTCGGAATGAACCGCGTTGGGCGCCGGCTGCATTTCCTGGCGACGCTGATGGTCGCCGTCGGCACCTTCGTTTCGGCGTTCTGGATCCTCAGCGTCAACAGCTGGATGCAGACGCCGACGGGTCATGTGCTCGGCGACAACGGCCAGTTTCTGCCCGGCGACAGCTGGCTTGCGATCATCTTCAACCCGAGCTTTGCCTACCGCCTCGTCCACACCGTGATTGCCGCGTACCTGACGACCGCCTTCGTCGTCGGCGCGGTCGGCGCGTGGCATCTGCTGAAGGACAGCGCCAATGCGCATGCGCGGACGATGTTTTCGATGGCGA
>CAYVVV010000083.1:0-10711 GCA_964455325.1 uncultured Sphingosinicella sp.
GGGATCGAGGTACGCGAGCATGCAGGCGAAGTAGACGCGCTTTGCCGGCGACGTTGCCTCGTCCTCGCGCATGACGTCGCGGTCGCGCAGGATCGATGCCTTGTTCTGAACGACGAGCACTGTGCGGCGGTCGCCGTTGGTGACGACGGCCCCGTTGATGACGAACTGCTCGCCCGGTTTGAGTGATAGCTTCAATGCCATGATCGCGGCCCTTCTGGCGCGAATGTACGCGGATATGACGAAGGCGGGGTTAACGCCCGAACAGCGCCAGGATCGCCTGCGGCTGGCTGTTGGCGATCGACAGTGCCTGGATGCCGAGCTGCTGCTTGATCTGCAGCGCCTGCAGTCGCGACGATTCGCGCGCGACGTCGGCGTCGACGAGGTTGCCGATGCCGCCTTCGATGGCATCCGACAGTTTCTCGATGAAGCTCTTCTGCACCTCCATCGTCTTGCCGGCGGAGCCGAACACCGTGAGGCCCTGGCTGATGTTCTCGATCGACACGTCGATACGGCTGATTAGCGCCGTCGCCTCGGCAGCATTGGTGAACGTGCTGTCGCTGGCGAGGTGGATGAAATCGCCGGTGAAGGCACCGCCTGAACCGGCAACGGGCGGCGAAAAGACGGTGGTACCCGCAGCGGCAAGCTGAAGGTTGACACGCGGCACACTGATGGTCAGCGCGGCATCGGGCGACACGATCGCGGTCAGACCGCCACCCGCTGCTCCGTCAATAATGTTGCTGCCGTTGAAACTGGCGTTCTTCACCATCGTGGCGATCTGGTCGCGGAGCGCGTTGAAATCGCGCTGCAACGCGGCACGGCTGGCGGCATCCAAACCCGCGTCGGCGGCGGCGACGACCTTCTCGCGCATCTGGATGAGCAGATCCTGCACCGATTCGGCGGCAGCCATGGTGACATCGAGCACCGAGATCGAGCGGTTGAGGCTGTCGCGCACCGCCTCAAGCCCACGATGCTCGGCACGCATGTTCTGCGCAATCGCGAACACCGCTGCATTGTCCTTGGCGGTGCGGACTTCGAGGCCGCTGTTGACGCGAAGCTGCGTTTCGTCGAGCTGCGACGTGGTCTTGGTGAGCTGCTGCAGCGCGTTGAGCGCGGCGATGTTGGTGTTGATCGAAAGGCTCATGGCATCGGTCCCGGTTGCGGTTCGGTCAGCCATCAGCAATCGCTGTGCCAGAAACGAAAAAGCGCCGGAAAACCGACGCCAGTTTCGTCGCCCGTCCGCTGAGGCGGGCAATATTTACCATGTCTGGCAGGTCAGACCTGCCGATCGATCAGGTTTCCGGCCTGCACGCCAAGTGCAACCGCCGACTGGGTCGGATACTGCCGGATCGTCTCCCCCGACACCGGATCGCGAAAGACGTAGATCAGACGCTGGCCTGTCTCGGCGGGGATGATTGACAGGTTCGCCGGCGGACGGCTCGCCGCCTGGTGCGACGGCGTGTCGGCAAAGCTCCGCGGCTCGACCGGCTTGACCGGTTCCGCGCGCCGTGCCGGCGTTTCCTCGGCGACAGCCGCGCGCACCAGCGGTACTGGCGATACGCTCGCAACAGGTCCCGATGAACTGACCATGAGAAGTGCTCCTTAACCGCCGCCGCACACGCCTCTCATCCATGCGCGGCGGCACGGCGGAGACGGCGTTACGCAGCCGCCTCCGCCAGCGGTCCCTAGCGGAACAGCGCCAGGATCGACTGCGGCTGCTGGTTGGCGATCGACAGCGCCTGCAGACCAAGCTGCTGCTTGATCTGCAGCGCCTGCAACCGCGCGTGCTCGCGCGCGAGGTCGGCGTCGACGAGATTGCCGAGGCCCGTCTCGACGCTGTCGGCAAGCTTCTCGTTGAATGCGAGCTGTAGCTCGAGCTGCCTCGCCTTCGAGCCGAACGTCGAGCCGAGCGACGTCAGGTTGGTGAGCGACGCGTCGATCAGCGCCAGTTGCGACTGCAGCGTCGCGGCGCCCGATCCTGTGGCGATCGTCCGCGCAAAGGTGATCTGGCCGTCTGCACTCTGGCCGTTGATGGTGATCGTGCGCGTGCCTGAATCGTCGATGATCGCCGATACAGTGTTCGGTGACGTCGAAATCAGGTTGGTGCCGTTGAACGAAGCCGACGCGATGAGATCGGAGATCTGCGCCGACAGCGCGTTATATTCCTGGATGAGCGCGTTGCGGCTGGTCTGGTCGAGACCGACATCGGAGGCGGCAACGGCCTTCTGCTTCAGTTCGACGACAAGCCCCTGCACGCCTTCGAGCGCTGCCAGCGCAACGTCGACGACGCCGCGAGCGCGGTTGATCGAATCGGTCGCAGCGGAAAGACCCGAAAGGTCAGCGCGCAGGTTCTGCGCGATCGCAAAGTAGGCCGCGTTGTCTTTTGCGCCGTTGATGCGAAGGCCGGTGTTGACGCGGTTCTGGACAACACCCAGTTCGGCTGTGGTCTTGTTGAGCCCCTGCAGCGCGATGAAGGCGGCAACGTTCGTATTGATCGACAGTCCCATGACTGTGCTCCTCTTTCTAAGGCTATGTCCCGTCCACCTTTTGCGCACGGGGGACTTGCGTCCAAACCGTCCCGGAGCAACCGCCGTGCCAACATTATGGTTTTTCAGTTGTTTACCAACTTAACACTTGAACGCTCGACGCTGCTGTTCCAGCGCGAGCGGAGAATGGACCTGGTCAATCTTCCGTTCACCACGAACTGGCAAGGATGGCACCGGCAAATCCTGCCGGGGCGGCAGCTATTGCCCAGTCAAGCGAGGATCAGCTTGAGGCCGGCGATGACGAGCACGATGCCGAGCAGCTTGATGAGAGCGCCCTTTGGCACCTTGATACCGACCGTCGTGCCGACCAGTGTCCCGGCAAGGACAGCGCCGGCATAGATCGGCAAGGCCGGCGGCAGCGCGCCAAGGCTCGCCAGGTTGCCTGCGAAGCCGGCGAGCGAGTTCAGCAGGATGAAGACCGAAACGACGCCGGACGCGGTCCGCGTCTCGCTCCATCCCATGAAGAGAAGCAGCGGCGAGAGGAAGATACCGCCGCCCGTGCCGGTCAGGCCGGCAAGCAGCCCGAGCGACGCGCCGGTCGCGATCCCGACGACGACATGCGGATCGCGCGGGGCGCGATTCGACGTGAATTCCCCAGGCCACAACAGGCGCGTCGCGCTGAGCAGCAGCACGACGCCGACCAGGGGTCGGTAGATGTCGCCGGGCAGCCTTATGGCACCGCCGAGGAATGCGAACGGCACCGATCCGATGAGCAGGGGCCACAACGTCCGCCAGCGGAACATCCGCGCATGGACGTAACACAACGAGGTGAGGCCGGTGGCGATGATGTTGAGCGACAGCGCCGTGGGCCGCATGACCGCAGGGGGGACACCGGCCAGCCCCATCAGCGCGAGATAGGCCGATGCGCCGCCATGCCCGACCGACGTGTAGAGTGCTGCCCCCGCGCCAAGCGCAAGGGCAATCCATATCCCGCTATCCATGCTGCCGCCTTAGCAGGCGATGCTATCGGGGCAAAAGACTCGGGGCGGCGCCGCGACCGCCCCGGTTTCCGGTCGCAGTCAACCGCAGTATCAGCTGCCCGTCGACGCCGTCTGCGCCGCCGCCGGCGCGGCTTGGAGATGCGCCAGCCAGAACTGCGCAAGTTCGGCGCGCTTGCCCGACGTCACCGCCTTGAATGCTGCCTCGGCACCCGCCTTGTCGCCAGATCGCGCGAGGGCAATGCCGATGCGCGTATTGACTTCGGCCGCGTCGACACCGCCCTTCTCCAGCGCCAGCCGGTACAGCTCAACCGCCTTCGCGTTCTCGCCGTAGCTGAGGTAACCGTCGGCGGTGGCCTTCGACAGCCTGCCGTTCGCCGCGGCACGCGATTCCCGTTCGAGCCCGGCGAGCGAGGCGCGATCGCCTTTCACCTTCGGCGTCACAATAGCCTGCAGTTCCTTGACGAACAGCTTGCCGGGAGAAAGCACGCCCTTGGCGACGCCCTCGTCGAGAATCTTCTTCGATTCGCCTGGGAGCCCGCGCGAGTGCGCCGTTTCGGCGTACTCGAAATAGTCGCGTTCGCCGGTCAGCGCCCTAGTATCGTACATCAGCCGCATCACGTCGAGATTGCCCTGGTCCTCGAATCCAGCGCTGTCCCGAAAGATCACCAGCGCGTCGCGCCAGTTGGTCGGCGTCGGATAATTGCGGACCAGCAACAGCGACGACGACGTCACCTCGGTCGCGAGCTTGCCGTCATAGGCAAGCGCCAGCGCGCGCTTGTACCAGTTTTCGGGAACGCTGATGCCCCGTGCCGTCTGCGCGTCGATCGCCTTGCGTAACGCCTTCACCGCATCGGGCGTGCGCTTGGCGCGATGGTACATTTCGCCGAGCGCGACGATCAGTTCGCCGTCCGACGGGTTTTCGGCAATCATCTGCTCATAGACCTGGATGGCGCGCGGCAGATCGTTGCGCTGCACTGCGAGCGCTGCGAGATTGCGCTGGAACTTGAGCTTGGTCGCGGCATCGAGCTGGCCGCTGTCGATCGACGTCGACAGGGCATCCTCAAGCATCGCATTGTCCTGCTTGGCGATCGCGACATTGATCTTCAGCTGGTTGGCCACGTAGCGGTCATCGGCTGTCTCGGCGACTGCCTCGACCTCGCGAATCTTGGCGAGCGCCGTGTCATTGTCGCCGGCCTGCTGCGCTGTCTGCGCTTCCATGAGCAGCTTCTGCGCTTTCTTCGAGAACTTGTACTTGCGCGGCGCAGGCGCGGCGTCGGTCTGCTTGTTCTGCGCGAAAGCAGAAACCGCCGTACCGGCGCCAGCCACACCGACCGCGAGCGCCAAACCAAGCGCAATGCGCGATATCGTCTTCATTTCCATTGGCCTCCAGAAAATGACTTCGGCGGATTTCCAGGCACCCGCGATCCCGCCGACCAGCATGTCGCGCCGAGCGCGCACAGCGTCAAGCCTTGTTGCGTCGTCCGGTTACGTTCGGCTGCATGAACCACCCTTGAACCGCGCCACGACACCGCCGGCAGCGACTGGCGATCTTGGCAGAGTCTGTTAACAGCGGGCGGCGTACATGGTTCCGGGTGGGGTGACGAAGTGGGACAAGTTACCGGCAGCGAACGCCAAGCGGCCGTGATCGCGGCCATGTTGGCAAGCGTTTATTTCCTGGCCGAGATCGCCGGCTTGGACGGTGGCGCCGCGCAGATCGCGCTCAAGGGTTCCGCGGTTGCCGTGCTCGCCGTCGCCGCCGCAGCGGCAGCACGCACGCGCGACGGCTGGCTGCTGACTGCGGTGATGACGCTTGGTGCGCTTGGCGATGTGCTGATCGAGTTCTACATGATCGCCGGCGCAGGCGCGTTCGCGGCAGGACACGCTGTCGCAATCGCGCTCTACCTGTCATACCGCCGCCCAGGCCCGCTGCCGATGAGCCAGCAGGCAGCAGCGGGCGCGCTGCTCATCACCGCGCCATTACTTTGGCTGCTCGCCGGCGATGCCAAGGACGCCGGCATCGCGCTTTATGCCGCGCTCCTCTGCGCCATGGCGGCGAGCGCCTGGACCAGCCGCTTCCCCCGTTACCGCACCGGCGTTGGCGCGCTGCTGTTCGTCGTGTCCGACGCCTTCATCCTCGCCCGCCTTGGCGGCAACGTTGACCCTGCCCTAGCCGAGCTGCTGATCTGGCCGCTCTACGCGGCGGGGCAAATCCTGATCTTCATCGGGGTGCACCGGACCTTGAAAGCAGCGTGACAACAGTGCGTCCCTCGACTTCGCTCGGGATGAGCGGGGTTTGTACGCGGCCATCCCAACCGACCCCGCTCATCCCGAGCGAAGTCGAGGGACGCACCACCCTACGCCACCACCGCCTCTTCCTCGTCTTCCTCGAGCACCTTCGCCGCCGATACGACGTGCTCGCCCTCGCCGACGCGGAACAACGTCACGCCTTGCGTCGCCCGCCCCATGACGCGGATGTCATCGACCTCCGTGCGGATCAGCTTGCCCTGATCGGTGACCAGCATCAGGTGCTCGTGCTCAACGACCGGAAAGCTGGCGACGACATGACCGTTGCGTTCCGAGGTTTCGATATTGGCAATGCCCTGCCCGCCGCGACCGGTGCGGCGATAGGCATAGGCGCTGGTGCGCTTGCCAAAACCATTGGCGGTGACGGTCAGAATGAACTGTTCGGCATCACGGAACTGGCGCGCACGTTCGCCCGACAGCTCACCGCGCAGATAGGCGTCGCGCTCTTCGGTTGTTGCCTCGAAACCCTTCAGGATTGACAGCGACATCACCTGATCGCCGTCGTTCAGTCGCATGGCACGGACGCCCGTCGATGTTCGACTCTGGAACTCGCGGATGTCGAGCGCGGAGAAGCGGATTGCCTTGCCCTGGCGGCTCGCCAGCAGCACGTCGTCATCATCCGTGCACAGCGCGACGCCGATCAGCCGGTCCTCGCTCCCCTCCTCAAAGCGCATGGCGAGCTTGCCGTTCGACGGAACATTGGTGAACGCCTCCATCGAATTGCGCCGCGCGTTGCCCCCGGCGGTCGCGAAGACGACCGACAGATCCGCCCATTCCGCTTCGTTTTCGGGAAGCGGCAGCACGGTCGAGATCGTCTCGCCCTCGGCGAGCGGCAACAGGTTCGCCATCGCCCGTCCCTTCGATTGCGGCGAGCCTTCAGGGAGTTTCCAGACCTTGAGGCGGTAGACCTTGCCGGCAGTCGAGAAGAACAGCACGGGTGTATGCGTCGAGGCAACGAACAGCTGCGTGACGACGTCCTCGTCCTTGGTCGCCATACCCGAGCGGCCCTTGCCGCCGCGTTTCTGGGCGCGATAGGCGCTTGCCGACACGCGCTTGATATAGCCGGTCAGCGTGACCGTCACCACCATGTCCTCGCGCTCGATGAGATCCTCGTCGTCGATGTCATCGAGGTAAGGAACGAGCTCGGTCCGGCGCGGGGTGGTGAACGCGCCCCTTATCACTTCGAGTTCGCCACGCATCACACCATAGAGCTTCGCCCGGTCACCGAGGATCGCCAGCAGCTCGGTGATCGTTGCCGCGATCTCCTTCAGCTCGGCGGCAATCTCCTCGCGCCCCAACTGCGTAAGCCGGTGCAGGCGAAGGTCCAGAATGGCGCGCACCTGCGTCTCGCTCATCCGGTATGTCTCGCCCTGGCCGGCGTCCTCCACCGCTTCGACGAGCGCCAGATAGGGCCGAATCTCCGCGATCGGCCATTCACGCGCCAAAAGCGTCTCGCGCGCATCCGCCGGGTTGGCGCTGGCGCGGATGATGCACACCACCTCGTCGAGGTTGGTGACCGCGACGACGAGGCCGAGCAGGATGTGCGCGCGCTCGCGTGCCCTGGTCAGCTCGAACTTGGAGCGGCGGGTGATCACCTCCTCGCGGAAGCGGATGAATGCCTCGATGATGTCGCGCAGATTGAGCAGCTCGGGCCGCCCGCCGCGGATCGCAAGCATATTGTATGCGAACGACGTCTGCGCTGGGGTGAAGCGGTAGATCTGGTTCAGCACCACGTCGGGCGTCGCGTCGCGCTTGAGATCGACGACGATGCGAACGCCCTCGCGGTTCGATTCGTCACGAATGTCGGATACGCCCTCGATGCGCTTGTCCTTGACCGCCTCGGCGATCTTTTCGACAAGGCCGGCCTTGCCGACCTGATAGGGGATCTCCGTAAGCACGATCGAGCGGCGCTCGCCCCTGCCCTCCTCGACGATCGCGCGCGCGCGCATGATTACCGAGCCGCGCCCCGTCGTGTAGGCACTGGCGAGGCCACCATGCCCCATCACCATGGCACCCGTCGGGAAATCGGGCGCCGGGACATAGTGCATCAGCTCTTCCGCCGTCACCGCCGGATTGTCGACGAAGGCGAGGCAGGCATCGATGACTTCACCGAGATTGTGCGGCGGAATGTTCGTCGCCATGCCGACGGCAATGCCGCCAGCGCCGTTGACGAGGAGGTTGGGGAAGCGCGCCGGTAGCACCGACGGCTCCTGTTCCGATCCGTCGTAGTTGGGAACGAAGTCGACGGTGTCCTTGTCAAGGTCGTCGAGCAGCGCATCGGCGACCTTCGCCAACCGCGATTCGGTGTAGCGCATCGCTGCCGCTGCATCGGGGTCCATCGAGCCGAAATTGCCCTGGCCATCGATCAGCGGCACGCGCATCGACCAGTCCTGCGCCATGCGCACCAGCGCATCGTAGATCGCGCTGTCGCCGTGCGGGTGATACTTACCCATGACGTCGCCGACGATGCGCGCCGACTTGCGGTAGGGCTTTCCAGCAGTGAAGCCGTTCTCGTGGGCGGTATAGAGGATGCGCCGGTGCACCGGCTTCAACCCGTCGCGCACGTCGGGCAGCGCCCGCGCCACGATCACGCTCATGGCGTAGTCGAGGTACGAGGTCTTCATTTCGTCGACGATCGAAATCGGCCGGATGTCGGACGGCTCGCCGCCGGGAGTTTGAGGGGCGTCCAAGGCTTATCTGCTCGCTGGGCTGCTTGTGTGAAGGATTGGCTACAGCATCCCTACACGCGCGCGCGCGCAAGTGGCAAGGCCCGGTATTGCCACCCAGCCACCACGCCGCCAAACAAAGTTGCGCTCAATTCTCTTTTGCGTATCATCACTCCGCAAATCGCCGCGATCGGCGGTAGGGAGATCATTCGATGAACGCGCCCGTACACCCGGTTGAGTTCCGTACCGACGATGGATCGACGCCAGCGGAGCGCTTCGCGCGCCTTCCCAGGGTCAGCTTTGACGATGTCGCGCACATCCCGGGCGAGGCCCCGGTTTCTGCGCTCAATGTCGTGCTGAAGACGGTCGGCTTCTACAAGGATCCGCTTGGCAATGTGCGCGAGCGCGTGGCCCAGTACGGCCGCGTCTACCGCAACCAGAACTTCGGCCAGGGCTGGCAGGTGGCGTTGATCGGGCCGGAGGCCAACGAGCTGGTGTTCATGAACCGCGACAAGACGTTCTCGTCGGAACAGGGCTGGAATCCGGTGCTCGAGTACGTGTTTCCGCGCGGCGTCATGCTGATGGATTTCGAGGAGCATCGCGTCCACCGCAAGACGCTATCGGTGGCGTTTAAGCCCGGTCCCATGCAGAATTATCTTGGCGCGCTGCAGGACGGCATCGCACGCCGCGTCGAAAGCTGGCCGCTCGAGTTCAAGTTCTATCCAGCGATCAAGCAGCTGACGCTCGACCTTGCGGCAACCTCGTTCCTCGGCATCCCGTGGGGCCCCGAGGCCGACCGCACCAACAGGGCGTTCGTCGACATGGTGCTCGCCTCGATCGGCATCGTACGCAAGCCGCTGCCGTTCACTGCGATGCGCCGTGGGGTCAAGGCACGCGCGTTCATGTGCGAATATTTCGGCCGGGAGATTCCGAAACGCCGCGACGCGTCGGGCGACGACATTTTCACGCAGATTTGCAACGCCGTGCACGAGGACGAGGTCACCGGAAAGGAGCGGCCGCTGACCGATCAGGAAATCATCGACCACATGAACTTCCTGATGATGGCCGCACACGACACGCTGACGTCCTCGCTGACGTCGACGGTCTACTATCTCGGCAAAAATCCGGACTGGCAGGAGCAGGTGCGCACCGAGGTCGAGAGCGTTCGGTCCGAGTTCGGCGACCGCATTCCCTATGGCGAGCTCGATCGCTTCGAGAAGACCGAGTGGGCGTTCAAGGAAGCGATGCGGCTGGTGCCTCCGGTTCCCGCGCTGCCGCGACGCGCGCTGAAGGCGTTTACCTTCGGCAACTACCGGATTCCGGCCGGAACGCCGGTCGGTATCAATCCGATGATGACGCACCGGCTGCCCGAGTACTGGCCCGATCCCGAACGCTACGATCCGTCACGCTTCTCGGCAGAGAACTCCAGGGGACGGCACAAGTATGCGTGGGTTCCGTTTGGCGGCGGCGCCCACATGTGCCTTGGCCTGCACTTCGCCTACATGCAGGAAAAGGCGTTCTTCTTCGAGCTGCTGCACCGCCGCCGCATCGTCCTTCCCGATGCTTACGAGGCGGATTTCCAGCTTTTCCCGATCCCGCGTCCGAAGGATGGACTGCCGGTGCGGTTCGACAGGCTGTGAGGCGCAAGCTCCCCGCCGCGCTCGCACTGGTCGTCGGCGCGCTTGTCGTTGCATGGCTGGCGCTGCGGACGCCCGACATTCCCGCCGCAACGCTGCGCGCCAAATATGCCAATGCCGAGTCAGAGTTCGTCGAGGTCGAACCCGGGCTTACGCTGCACGTGCGCGATGAAGGGCCTGCGAATGCGCCAGTGCTGATACTCCTGCATGGCTCGTCGGCGTCGCTGCAGACATGGGAAGGCTGGGCCGAACGCCTGCAGGACCGCTTCCGCGTCATCAGCTATGACCAGGCCGGGCACGGGCTGACCGGCCCGCATCCGCGCGACTGCTACACCGCCGACTGCTTCGTCGCCGCACTTGAAGGACTGCGCCAGGCGAAACGCGTCGAGCGGTTCGTCGTCGCCGGCAACTCGATGGGCGGATGGGTGGCATGGAACTATGCGCTCTCCCACCCGGACCGCCTCGCCGGCATGGTGCTGGTCGACGCCGCCGGCGCGCCGGTCAAGCCGCGCAAGCTGCCGATTGGTTTCCGCATCGCGTTCACCCCCGTTATCCGCGACGTCGTGCGGAACGTGACGGGGATCGGCGGAGCTCCCTTCGTCGGCACGATCGGCGTCGGC
>CAYVVV010000084.1:0-10489 GCA_964455325.1 uncultured Sphingosinicella sp.
CGCGAGCTTGAGGCTGCTCGCTTGCCCAAGCGCGAACTCGACCTCGCGCTCGACGATCGCACCGGCGGCGATCCGCGCCGACGTGGTGACGCCGCGCGTCACGCTTTCGGCCTGGCCGCGCGCCTGGAAACCCGACACGGCAACCGCGCCCTGCGCCACCGCATAGACCTCGCCGTCGAGGCCGACGAGCGGTGTCACCAGCAGCGTGCCGCCCTGCAGCGAGCTGGCGTCGCCCATCGCCGCGACCTGGACATCGATGCGCGAGCCTTTGCGCGCGAACGGCGGCAGTGTTGCGGTGACGGTGACGGCGGCGACATTCTCGGTGCGCAGCGACTGCGCGTCGCGGATGTTGACGCCAAGCCGCTCCAGCATCGCTTCGAGCGCCTGCTCGGTGAACGGCGAATTGCGGATGCGGTCGCCGGTGCCGTCGAGGCCGACAACCAGGCCATAGCCGATGAGCTGGTTGTCGCGCACATGCTCGACATCGACGATGTCCTTGATGCGCGATGCCGCCGCGACGGGCGCACAGGTACCGGCAAAAATTGCCAGCGCGGCAAGAATGCTCGTGACGGTCGACTGGAAACTGGCCATTTTTGCCCCTTGGCACGCGATTTCTTCGGTTCGCCGCGAATGCAGCAAGCCCCGTGCCAAGTGCCGGCGTTCAGCGCTTGGTAACCATGCGTGGCGCAAGACGTCCGGCGATGCGGATCGAGAACCAGCCATCTGTTGCGCGGACGACGGCAGCCAGGCCGAGCGGCGTGCGCCGCAGCGGCGCGTTCGCCGCGCTGGTTGGCGGCAGCAGCGCCGGTCCGGCGCAGACGAGCGCGCCGGTCGGCCTGATCGGCGGCGTCATTGCGCTCGATCCCGACACCGATGCCGCCGGCCGGCGTTCGCGCGGGCTCGCCGCTGGCCACGATCTGCTCGACGAGATGGAGGGACTGCGCCGCGAACTGCTCGCGGGGGCCGTCAGCGCCGCCCGAATGGGCGCTATCGCGGCAAAACTCGATGCGATGGCGCCCGACGCCGACCCGGCGCTTGCTGCGATCATCGACGAGATCCGTCTGCGCGTTGCGGTCGAGATCGCCAAGTTGAGTCCGGCGCATATAGCCGCTTGCCGGTCGCTGGCGTGCCCGGTATAGGCCCGCGCGGGAGTGGTCGTGACGCGCACGTGCCGGTTCGCACCGTGCTGCGGACGACAGGGCAGGGAGTTGCGTTGAATGACCGATACGGTTGAAGGAATGTCCGTCCTGACCGACGTCGAATCCAGCCATTCGCCAGCGTACAAGGGCGACGTCGATCTGCCGGAGGGCTACGTCCCAAGCGAGGACGAGCCGTTCATGAACCCGTTGCAACTGGCGTATTTCCGCAGGAAACTGCTCGACTGGAAGGACGACATCCTGCGCGAGGCGAGGGAAACGCTCGCCACGCTGCAGAAGGAGCCGCTGCAGGAAGCCGATGCCACCGACCGCGCCTCGAGCGAGACCGACTGGTCGATCGAGCTCAGGACGCGCGACCGGCAGCGCAAGCTGATTTCCAAGATCGACGCGGCGCTGCGCCGCATCGATGCCGGCGAGTACGGCTACTGCGAGGTGACCGGCGAACCCATTTCGCTGAAGCGCCTCGACGCGCGGCCGATCGCGACGATGACGGTCGAGGCGCAGGAACGCCACGAGCGCGACGAGAAGGTCACTCGCGACGAATAGCAGCCGGCGCCGGCACGCCAAGCCAGCGCGCGACCTGCGGCAGCCTCTTCGCCACAAGCCTTTCGAGCAGCAGCATCGCGATCAGTGACACCGCGAGCAGCGGCAGCAGCGCGGCCAGCGCCAGCGTGACGACCATGACCAGCCGCATCCGCTGTGGCGGCAGCACCGGCGCGGGTGCGCCGAGCCCCTCGCCCGGGTACCGGCGGCGCCACAGGATGAAGCCGCTGACCGCCATGACCAACATCGCCAGTGCCGTCACCAGGCCGATCAACTGATTGACGAGTCCGAACAACTGACCCTCGTGCCAGGCGATGCCATAATTGATGACCTGGTCAATGATGTGCTTGTCGCGAAAGCCGGTGCGCCGGATCTCGGCGCCGGTTTCGGGATCGACGATGATCGTGCGGATCAGCGGCCGGTTCTGCGCCTCGCTGGTCAGCTTCCATTCATTGCCGTTGGGCGGGCCGAAGCGGTTGGCGGCGTAGGGTGGAATCAGCAATGCCGGATGAGGCAGTGACTCGCGCGTTGCAAGCGCGGCCATGTGCGTCCAGGTGATCCGGCCAGTTGGCCCCGGTGCTCGCCCCTGTGTTGGCGCACCGTGGCCAGCTACCGGCGCGCCGCCCTTCCAGTCCTGGGGACCGGAAGATGTCCAGCCCAGCTCCGTGCGCAGCATGCGAAAGCCGGTGGCCCAGACGTCGGTCCAGGGCAGCGCGGTCAGCAGCAGCACGAGCGCGAAGCAGGAGACCCACACGCCCGTGACCGCGTGCAGATCCCGCCACAGCGCGGCGCTGCCGCTGCCCAGGCGGGGCCATAGGGCGCCGGCCGCCCGCCAACGACCACTCGCCGATTTCGGCCACCACAAGTAAAGGCCAGTCAGGACCATGACGATCGCCCAGCTGCCGGCGAGCTCGACCAGGATGCCACCAGCACGCCCAGCCAGCAGCGAGCCGTGCAGACGGGCGACGAACGCCGAGATCCGCGTCTCGGGATCGACGATGGCGGCAACAACGCCATCCGGCATCACGAAGACTTCCCGCTGTCCGCCGTCGGCGACGTCAACGGTGATCGCCGCCGGCGCACCAGAAGCGCGTGGCAGCCGGTAGTTGCGCACCTGACTTCCGGGCACTGCGGAAAGCGCTGCCGCGACCTGCGCGTCGGCATCGGCGGCAACCGGGGCTGTCGCGACGTCGGCAGACCAGCGGCCTTCCTCCCACATGTCGATCTGCGGCTTGAACAGATAGATGGCGCCAGTGACCGACAGCAGCATGACAAAGGGAATCACGAACAGCCCGGCATAGAAGTGCCAGCGCCAGATTGTGCGGTAGATGGCAGCGCTTTCCATCACGGCACCCCGCTAAAAGCGTGCGCGCACGCCGCCGTAGACGGCGCGACGTTCGACCGGGTTGAAGATGACCGACGCGGGTGTCGCGGCGATGACCGCGGAAATGTCGCCGACGGCCTTCTTTGCCGTCAGGTTGCGCGCATCGACGAACAGGTCGACGTTGTCGAACAGCCGCGCGCCGGCGCTGACCCCGAGCAGCGCGTAACCACCTGTCCGCAACGTGTTCCGGTAATCGGCAAACGCACCTTGCGGCAGCCACTCGATGTTCGGCGCAATATGGGCGGCATCGGAACCGACCCGCAGCTCGGCGCGGTAAACATGCTTTGGCACGACAGGCAGTCGGTTGTTGCCATATTGCGCATCACCGCGAAACCTGAAGTCGCTAAACATATATGTCTGTCGCAGGCGCAGCCGTGGCGTAACATCTATGTCGACGCCGGCCTCAATGCCCTGGTGCCGTGTTGTGTCGGCGTTGAACGTCGATACGGGAATGTCGGGACCGACACTGAACTGCAGCAGTTCGCCATCGAGGTCGGCGCGATAGGCGGCAATGTCCCAAGCGACTGGACCGATGCTGCCGCGCGTGCCGATTTCAAACGTCCATCCCCGCTGTGCGTCCAGCGGCGCGAAGGTCGCGATCTGCGCCAGCTCGATGAATCCGGGAAGCTCGGCGGAGCGGCTGTAATTGGCGAACAGCTGGATGGTCTCCGCCGCATCGAACAGCAGCCCGAACTTTGGCGAGACTTCGCTGTAGCTGGCCTTGCCTACAATGTCGGTGGCGCCGCCCATGAAGCTGTTGAACACCTGACGCTGGCGGCGAAAGCCGTCTGCATAGACGGCGCCGGCAATCAGCGTCACGCGGTCGGCGGGACGCGCGCGCAGCTCGCCGTACAGGCTCGTTGTGCGCGCGGTCTGGTCGGCATTGAAGGTCAGGGCACCGCGCTTTCCGGCGACATTGATGAAGCGCTTGGCGGCAACGTCGCCCCAGCGCGACTCGCCGCCCACTGTCAGCGAGACATTGTCGCCTTCATACGATGCGCGTCCGAACAGCCCGTAGTCCGTCGACACCTGGTCGACGACCTGGAAGATCGGATGATAGAGTTCCTTGGCGTTGAGAAAGCCGCCAATCTCGATATGCCATGCTTGGCGGGTGAACGTGGTCTTGTTCTGAACCCGCACGGAATTGATGTCACGGGCTTGATCGCCGACGAAGTTACCTGTTTTCGGACGGTTCAACACGGTCGCCAGGTTCAGCGCGCCCGGAAGTTCCTGATTGATGAGGTTGGCGCTCGCGTAGAAACGCGTTTCGACCGCATCTGTCAGGCGCAGACCGATGTTGCCATGCATGCGGACCGAATCCCGGCGCTGGTGCTGCCGGTCGCCATCGGAGGTGTCCGCGCTGATCGCCAGCCAGCCGTCGCCGCGGTCGCTGGCCATGCCATAGGATGCAAGACCGCGCAGCGTCTGGAAGCTTCCCGCATCAAGGCGCATGTAGAAACCGTCCGCGTCGCGACCGTTCGGGGTCACTCCGTTGATGGCACCGCCCAGCGTGCCCGAGCCGAAGCGCAGCGCGTTGGCGCCGCGGTAGACTTCGAGATGATCGAAGAAGATCGGTTCCAGTTCCTGAAAGTCGCCGTTGTCATCGGCAAGATTGATGGGAACGCCGTCCTGGAGGAGCGTCAGCCCACGCATGTGGAAACCGCGCGACAGACCCGACCCGCGAATCGAGATGCGGATCTCCTGCCCATAGCGGGGTTGCAGGTAGACGCCAGGCGAAAAGGCAAGCGCGTCGCGCAGGGAAACGATCGACCGATCGGCGTAGTCGGCATGGCTGATGACGTCTGTGCCGCCCGGCGTCGCGTTGGCGCGGCTGCGGGCAAGGTCAGCCGATGTCTGGGCGGTGACGATGATGGTTCCGGAGTCACCGCCATCATCGGCGGCGGCAGTCGTTGACAGAGCGGCAAGGCACGCGGACGCGCACCCCAAAAGTCGTGCAAACATGGATGAAGTCCCCGATTGGATCAAAGCCGGCAAAGGACGGCGGCTGCCGTCGACTTGATCAGCGCAGGGCAGGTGGTCCGATCGCGGGTGGCGGCGGTGCTGCCAGACCGAGGCCGACAGCTACGGCGAGGCGGCCAGGCAGGTCGACGGCGGCGATGCCAAGCGGGCACGCCAGGCACAGCGCCAGTGGCGCCATGAACCCGCCGAGACTGGCGGCAAAGGCGCATGCGCGATCGCCCGACGGATTCTTGTCGTGCGGCGTCTCGACCGGATTGCCATTGGCATCGATCCACAGCTTGGCTTCGCCCATGCCGCTGCAGATGGTAATCAGCTGCCCGTCGGCGATCGCCGGCATCCAGCCGGCCGGGACGAGCGCGCGCATGAGCAGCGTCGCCGCCAGAACGACGGCAAGGGCAAGGCGATGCCGTTGCAACAGGTCGCGACTCATCGCCGGCCTGATGCGCCAACGCCGCGATTAAGACAAGCGCCGCCGGCCTGATCCGGCGTCAGAACGGGAACAGTGCGTCGTAGATCTGCTGGCCGTAGCGCGCCTGCTGCACGTCGGTGAGCTGGCCGCGGCCGCCGTAGCTGACGCGCGCCTCGGCGATCTGCGTGTGCTGGATGGTGTTCGACCGGCTGATGTCCTCGGGCCTGACGATGCCGGCGATGACGAGTTCGCGCACCTCGAAGTTGACGCGCACCTCCTGCCGGCCGCGGATGACGAGGTTGCCGTTCGGCAGTACGCCAGTGACGATGGCGGCAAGCGTCAGCTCGATTTCCTCCTTGCGCTGCGTCTGGCCGTTGCCGGTCGAACGCGACTGCGACCCTGCGTTGACGAGGTTGTTGGGGTCGACGGCGTTCGGCAGCAATTTCGACAGCTGGCTTTCAAGGCCGAGCAGTGCGGGCAGCTGCGCATTTTCGGTGTTGGTGCGCGTGCGCGTCGTCGTGTTGTCGACCTCGGCCTTGTCGGCGATGTTGATCTCGACGGTGAGGATGTCGCCGACGCGTGCGGCGCGCTGGTCGCGGAAGAACGCGCGCGAGCCGGTGCGGAACAGCGATGACGACGGCTGCGCTTCCGCCGGTGCGGCGCCGTTGGGGGTACGGAAGGCATAGCCCTGGTTACCGAGCGAGGGTTCGTAGGCCGGCGCGGCGACGTCCTCGATCGGCGACATCTTGGGCGCGCGGCCGACGTTGGCGAGGCGCTCGGCGGTGCCGCAGGCGGCGAGCGGAACGAGGGCGGCGAGGATGAGTTTGTTCATCGGGATCCCTTCTGGCAGGTCAACGGACCGGGTTGGGCAGGATTTGGTTCACGACGCCGCCCGCACGCGGACGCGGCCGGGGGCGACAATCTCGCCGTCGATGAACCGCGTCGACCCGAGCGGCTGCACGCGGATGACGTCGCCCCTCTGGCCGCCCTGCATCGCTCGCCCGGCGGCGGTGATCGTGAGCGCGCCGTTCTCGACGACGAGCGTCACGGCGCTGTTGCGGTCGACCATCAGCGGCTCGCGCACATCCGACGGGCGGATCGGGCGGCCGGCGTCGATGCGGCGCGTCGCTTGCTTGCCGACGACCTGTTCGGGGCTCAGCGCGGCGCGGATTTCCGACAGCGGGATTTCGGCGGTCGACAGCGCGCGCGCCTCGACGATGGCGCCGCGTTCGATGGTCTCGCCGGCGACGGTCACCGGTTCGGCGGCGGCGGGGGCGGCGGCGAGGGCGAGAAGGATTGCGATGCGTGTCATCGGGCTCACCGGATCTGGTTGACGGTGTTCATCATTTCGTCGGCGGTCTCGATGACGCGGCTGTTCATCTCGTAGGCTCGCTGTGCCGTGATCAGCGAGGTGATCTCGGAAACCGGGTTGACGTTCGACGTTTCGAGGAACGACTGGCGCAGGATGCCATAGCCCGGCTCGCCCGGCACCGCGAACTGCGGCGCGCCCGACGACGGGCTTTCGATGAGCAGGTTTGAACCGATCGATTCGAGCCCCGCCTCGTTCGAGAAGGTGGCAAGCTCGAGCTGGCCGGCGTTCTGGAAACTGACCTGGCCGGCAAGCTTGACCTGGACGAGGCCGGTCTCGGTGATGGCGACGTCGACGGCATCCTCGGGGATGGTGACGCCGGGCAGCACGCGGTAGCCTTCCGGTGTCACCAGCTCACCCTGGTCGGAAAGCTGGAACGAGCCGGCGCGCGTATAGGCGTCGCCGCCGTTCGGCATCTCGATACGGAAATAGCCGCGGCCGTCGATGGCAAGGTCGTAGCGGTTGCCGGTCTGCGTCAGGTTGCCCTGCGTGGTGATCCGATAGACGCCGCCGGCGCGGACACCGACGCCGATCTGGATGCCCGACGGCGCGCGCGTGTTCTGCTCGGAGGTTTCCGCGCCGACGCGTTGCAGCGTCTGATAGAGCAGATCCTGGAACTCGGCGCGCTGGCGCTTGAAGCCGGTGGTGTTCATGTTAGCGATGTTGTTCGAGATGACCTCGACGTTGAGCTGCTGTGCCAGCATACCGGTCGCGGCGATCGAAAGGGCGCGCATCTTCGTTGCTCCTTAGTTGTCGACGCGGCCGAGGCGCTCGATGGCGCGGCCGCGGATGTCGTTGGTGCGATCAATGAGTCTCTGCATCGACTGATAGGCGCGCAGGATCTCGATCATCTGGGTGGTTTCGGCGATCGGCGAGACGTTCGAGCCTTCGATCATGCCCGGGCGCAGCTCGGCGGTGCCGGGTTCGAGCGGCAGCGCATCGCCAACGACGAGCGTGTTGCTGAGCTTCTGCAGCTTGGTGTTGTCGGCGAAGCGGGCCATCGCGATGCGTCCGCGTTCACCCTCGCTCGTCGTGACGAGGCCGTCGCGGCCGATCGATACCTGCGTGTCGTCGGGATCAAGGATGATCGACTGACCGCGGTCATTGACGATCGTCTCGCCGCTCGACAGGCCGAGCTCGCCACCGGCAAGGATCTGCAGCCGGCCGTTGCGCGTATAGGCGATCTGCCCCGCGGCGGTGCGCACGGCAATGTAGGCGTCGCCGACGATGGCGACGTCGAGCGGGTTGTCGGTAACGATCAGTTCGCCCTGGCGATGGTCCTGCGCGCTGCCGCGGTCAATGACGTAGGCGACATGGCGGCCGTGTCCACGAACGCCCGGCATCGTTCGTTCGGCGACGTTGAAGACGACGTTTTCGCGCTTGTAACCGGCGGTGTTGACGTTGGCGATGTTGTTGGCAACGACGTCAAGACGACGGCGAAGCGCCATCTGGCTCGACAAGGCGATGTGCGACTGCACGTCCACAGACTGGTCCCCCGGTTGCACGCGTTCTGCGCTGGCCGGACCTCAGCAAGGACGATGCCAATTCGGGGCAACGCCGGAATCGCGTCAGCGGGGGACCCGGTGTCGGCAAAAGCTGCCGGGCTGCGCAACGGCTCGTTAACCATGCGCGGACTAACTTGCCCACCACAACGAACGGGCCGCCCAAACATGACGTCAGTCGAGCAAGCACTGGAGACCGTCGACATCGGCGCGATGGAGGCGGCGCTGCCGAAGAAGCGCTGGAGCGGCAAGCGCATCGTCGCCGCGGCGACATTGGTGGTGGCGCTGACGGCCGGGTCGTTCGCCGCGCGCGAATGGACGCGGCCCGAGGCCGCCGCGCCGGTCGCCTCGCCGTCGTACGTCGACGTTCCCGACATGATGGTCAACCTGCGCACCGCCGGCGGCGAACGTCGCTATCTGAAGGTGCGCGTGACGATCGAGGCCGCCTCCGAGGCCGACAAGACCGCGATCGAGGCACGGCTGCCGGCGATCATCGACGGTTTCCAGAGCTTCCTGCGCGAACTGCGTCCGCAGGATCTCGCCGGCGCCGCGGGCACGTACCGGATCAAGGAAGAGCTGATGATCCGCGTCAACCGCTCGGGCGGCCCCGGACGCGCGCGCGACGTGCTGGTGCAGGAGCTGATCCAGCAATGACCGAAGGCGCGCGTAAGTTCGATCCGGAGCAGTGGCTGCGCGACGATGTCGAGGCCGAATGGGCGGTCACCACGGCCGAGGTGCGCCGCCGCGCGCCGCTCGGTCCCGTCGCCGGCGATCCGGCGATGGGCGCGCCGGGTGCCGAGCAGACCGGCATCCACGCCATCGTCAATTCAAGCCTCGTCTCCTACGAGCGCCTGCCGATGCTGGATGTCATCTTCGACCGGCTGGTCAGGATGATGACGACCTCGCTGAGGAACTTCACGTCGGACAACATCGAGGTGTCGATCGACAACATCGCCTCGGTGCGTTTCGGCGATTTCCTCAACGACATTGCGCTGCCGGCGATGATTGGCGTGTTCCGCGCGCGCGAGTGGGACAATTTCGGACTGCTTGTCGTCGAATCGGAGCTTATCTACGCCGTCGTCGACGTTCTGCTCGGCGGTCGCCGTGGCGCACCGCAGATGCGCGTCGAGGGCCGCCAGTACACCACCATCGAGACGATGCTGGTCGAGCGCATGATCGATGTCGTCATGAAGGATCTGTCGGCGGCGTTCGAGCCGCTGTCACCGGTCACCTTCCAGTTCGACCGTATCGAGACCAATCCGCGCTTCGCCAGCATTGCGCGCCCGACCAACGCCGCCGTCAACGTGCGTTTCCGCGTCGACATGGAGGACCGCGGCGGCAAGCTCGAGCTGCTGATCCCCTACGCGACGCTGGAGCCGATCCGCGAGCTGCTGCTGCAGCGGTTCATGGGCGAGAAGTTCGGTCGCGATTCGATCTGGGAAAACCACCTGGCTACAGAGCTTTACCGTACGCATCTCGAAGTCGAGGCGGTGCTCGGCCAGCAGGACATGACGCTCGCCGACGTGATGAAGTTCAAATCCGGGCAGACAATCCTGTTCGGCACGCACAGCAGGCAGCCGATCGAGCTTCGCTGTGGCGGCGTCACGCTAGGCTACGGCCACATGGGCCGCTCGGGCGGCGCGGTTGCGGTCCAGCTTACCGAACGCAAGGCGACGCGGCCCGAATTCCAGGCGCGTGCCAGGGAAGGAGACTAGTCATGGACATGGTCGTCGACATCGCGCTTGCCGTGCTGCTGGCGCTTGCTCTTGTCGGCGGTGTCGTGATGACGCGCCGGCTCACCGCATTTCGTGAAAGCCGCCAGGATCTCGCCAGCCTCGTCGGCTCGCTGTCCACCGCCGTCGACCGCGCGCACGCAGCGATCGCAGAGCTGAAGGCTGCGAGCGATGGCGCCGAGGCGACGCTGGCGAAGCGGCTGAGCGAGGTCCGCAAACTCGCCGACGAGGTTGGCATGATGCGCGAAGCCGGCGAGAGCCTCGCGCGCCGTCTTGAACGGGCAGCGGCGGCGCCGCGCAAGGCGGCGCAGGCGGCAGTCTGGGCCGAACGCGCAGCGCCGACCGTCGGCCGCGTCGAGCGGTTGACCGGGCTTGCGGCACAGATCGCGGCGCTCGAGGCGGCGCGAACCTC
>CAYVVV010000085.1:0-10452 GCA_964455325.1 uncultured Sphingosinicella sp.
CTTAGACAGCGATTCACGGTTCAGAGTGATTCAATCTGAACCGATCGCGGTCTAGTACCGGAAGTTCCTGACGAAGTGGTCGAGCAGGCGGACGCCGAACCCCGCCGCGCCCTTCGGCACCGCCGGCCTGTCCTCGCCCGCCCATGCCATGCCGGCGATGTCGAGGTGCGCCCAGCGCGTCGTCGGCTGCAGGAACGAGCCGATGAAATGCGCACCGTGCCCCGCGCCGGGATGGAGTCCTTCGGTGGAGTTACGGATGTCGGCGATCTCCGACTTGGTATCGTCCGCGTAGGACGGGTGCAGCGGCATCCGCCACAGGTTCTCGTTGGTCGTCTCGCCGGACGCGATCAGCGCGGCGGCGAGCGGCTCGTCGCGGGTGAACAGGCCGGCATAGTCATCGCCGAGCGCGGTCCGGATCGCGCCGGTCAGCGTCGCGATGTCGACAAGCGCCGCCTGCTGGTACTTGCGCTCGGCATAAGCGACCGCATCGGCAAGAACGACGCGCCCCTCGGCGTCGGTGTTGACGACCTCGATGGTGCGGCCGCTGAAAGTGCGAACGACGTCGCCCGGCCGCGCCGCCGTCCCGCTCGGCAGGTTTTCGGCGAGCGCGGCGACCGCGACGACATTGACGGGAGCACGCGACCTCGCGAGCGACAGCACCGCGCCCGTTACCGCGGCGGCACCCGACATGTCGTATTTCATCCGCCCCATGCCCTCGCCCGGCTTAATAGAGATGCCGCCCGAATCGAACGTGATGCCCTTGCCGGCGAGCACGACAGGTCGCGCCGGCGATCCAGCGCCCCGGTATTCGACGACGAGCAGCCGTGGCGGCCGTGCCGACCCCTGGCCGACCGAAAGCATGCCGCCCATGCCCAGCCGCTGCATCGCCGGCACGTCGAGAACCTCGATCCGCACACCGTCGACACCCGCGAACGCGGTGCGCGTCCGTTCGACGAAGCTTTCCGGATGGACGACGTTGGCTGGCTCGGTGATGAGGTCGCGCGCGAACTGCACGGCGTCGACAAGCGGCTTGCCATCGCGATCGAATGCTGCCGCCGCACCGGCGGCGGCGGGAGTCACGACGACCACCGGCTCCGATGCGCGTGCGTCGCCGCCCGACTTGTACTTGCCGAACGCATAGGCGCCGAGCGCTGCGCCCCTGGCGATGTGCCCCGCCGCGCCGGCCTCGGCAAATCCGCCGGCAAGGATGCTGACCGGACCGCGCGCCTTCGCGGCACGTGTCGCGACGCCGCCGACGCCCTGCAGATCGCCGGCGTCGAGCCTGCCCTCGCCGGTGGCAACGACGATCACTTCGCTGCGATCGCCGATGCCGCGAATCGTCAGCGTCGCGTGCTGCGTGTACCTGAAATCGGCGTCGCGTAGCGCCGCGCGCAGCGCCGTCCGTGCGGCGGCGTCGAGCGCAGTGGCGCGCGACTCGATGTCCGCCTCGGCGGCCAGCGGAATGACGAGGACACCGCCCGGCGCAGGCGTTTCGGCGAAGCGGACCTCACGCGCCGCCGCGAACGACGAAATCCCCAGGAACGCAACGACCACCGGGATTGACAACGCCCACATCACCAGACTCCCTTGCCTCGGCAATCGCTGGTGTAACGACATATCCTCGGCAGTAAAGCTGGATCGACCCTATGAACTTGTGGGGGCGCCGTGCCGCTGCCCAGCCGGTCAGCGATGCGCTACTCTGTCCGGCGAGCGGGAGGCAGCAATGGACAGGTTCGCAAGCTATACGCGCTTCGAGGCAACCCGCGACGGTCGCATCCTGACGCTTGCGATCGCCGGCGGCAACGCCGTCAACGCCGTCGACCAGGCGATGCACGACGAGCTTGCGCGCGTGTTCATCGATGCGCAGGACGATGCGGGCAGCGACCTTGTCGTGCTGACCGGCAAGGGCCGCGCCTTCTGCGCCGGCGGCGATGCGGCTTGGTTCCGCGAGCAGATCGACGACCCCTCGCGTTTCCGCGCCATCGCCGCGCACGCGAAGCGCATCGTCACCTCGCTGCTCGACCTCGAAAAGCCGATCATCTGCCGGCTGAACGGCGCGGCGGCGGGCCTCGGGGCGACGATCGCGCTGCTCTGCGACGTCGTGGTTGCCGCCGACACGGCCGTCATCGGCGACCCGCATGTCAAGGTCGGCCTCGTCGCCGGTGACGGCGGCGCGGTGATCTGGCCGCAGCTGGTCGGTTTTGCGCGCGCCAAGGAACTGCTGATGACAGGCGAGATGCTGCCCGCGGCGCGGGCGCAGGCGATCGGCCTTGTCAATCACGTCGTGCCGGCCGCCGAACTCGATGCCAGGGTGGCCGAGGTTGCCGGCAGGATCCTTGCCAATCCCCGCTGGGCGGTGCGCTGGACCAAGACCGCCGCCAACATCCCGCTGAAGGCACTTGCTGCGCAGATCAACGACGCTGCGCTCGCCTATGAGATGCTGTCGAACCTGACCCGCGACCGGCGCGAGGCGGTCGAGGCGTTCATCGCCAGGCGCACCCCGGGCTTTACCGGCGAATGATCGAGAACAGCCTTCCCGAACCCGAGCACGTGACGGCGCTGCGCCGCCAGCTGCAGCGCTTCGTCGCCGAGAACGCGCCGCGCGAGAAGCGGCGGCAGTGGGACCGCGATGCGACATGGCCGCGCGATCTGTTCGCCAAGCTCGCCGACATGGGCCTGTGCGGCCTTACCGTTGCCGAAGCGCATGGCGGCAGCGGCGAGGACATCTGGGCCGCCGTCGCCGCGATCGAGGAACTCGCCCGCGCCGGCCCTGCGCTCGCCGGCCCGTTCATCCACTGCGCGTTCTATGGCGGGCTCAACATCTCGGAGAATGGTTCGCCCGAGCAGAAGGCCGACCTGCTGCCGCGACTGGCGCGCGGCGAGCTATTCTTCGCCTACGGACTTTCGGAACCCGACGTCGGCGGCGACCTGTCGAACGTCAGGACGCGGGCACGGATCGAGGGTGACGAGATTGTCGTCAACGGTGCCAAGCGCTGGTGCACTGGCGCCGACTGGGCCGACTATATCTATTGCCTGGTCAATTCCGACCCGCAGGCGCCGAAGCGCGAGGCACTGTCGTTCCTGCTGATCCCGCCGGCGACGCCGGGTGTCAGCATCACGCCGATCGAACACGCCAACCTGCGCTACACCGCCTCGTGCGATGTTCATTTCGATGACGTCCGCCTGCCCTTGAGCGCCATTGCCGGCGGCAGCGAGAAATGGAACAAGGGCTGGCAAATGCTCGCCGGCCGCGCGCTTGATGTCGAGAAGCTGGAGATCACTGCGGTCACCTTCGGCATCGCGCAGGCGGCGGTCGAGGAAGCGTGGGCCTATGCCGGGACGCGCGTGCAGTTCGGCAGGCCCATCGCCGGCCACCAGGCGATCCGTCACAAGCTCGTTGCGGCAAGGACCAAGCTCGAGGCATGCCGGCTGATGCTCTACAATGCCGTGCGTCTGGCCAGCGAGGGCAAGCCGTTCGCGATCGAAAGCTCGATGGCAAAACTGTTCGTTGCCGACACCGGCGTCGAGATCGCGCTTGCCTGCCAGCAGGTGATGGGCGCCTATGCGCTGTCGGATGCCTATGACATGGAGCGGCACGTGCGCGACCTGCTCGGCATGCCCATCGTCGGCGGTTCGTCGGATATGCAGAAGAACAACCTCGCCGCACTGTGGAGGCTGCCGGCATGAACCTTGTCAGCGCCGCCCGCGCGCTTCGCGCCGATATCGCCGCGCATGTCGACGCGATGGAGGCCGAGCGGTCCATGCCGGCCCCGCTGTCGGACCGGATTCGTGACGCCGGCCTTTACGCCATGCTGATGCCGTCCGACCTTGGCGGTGGCGAGGTCAGCCCGCAGACCTATTTCGATGCTGTCGAAGCTGTTGCCGAAGCCGATGCGTCGGCGGGCTGGTGCACGATGATCTCGGCGTCGACCGCCTATCTGTCGGCATTCCTGCCGCGCGATGTTGCAAGAACGCTGTTCGGCACCGCCGGAACGGTCGCAAGCGGCGTCTTCGCGCCAATGGGAAAAGCGGTGACGGAGGGTGACAGCTACCGCCTTGCTGGCCGCTGGCGGTGGAACAGCAATGGCCGCAACTCGACCGTGCTGACCGCCGGCAGCCTGATCGTCGCGGATGGCGAGGTGCGTCGCTTCGCCCATGGCGCGCCCGACCACCGCATGCTGATCTTCAGCGCAGCCCATGCCGAGTTCATCGACACCTGGCATACCATGGGCCTGAAAGGCACCGGCAGCGGCGACTTCGCGGTCAGCGACCTGGTCGTGCCGGCGGCACATTCGGTGTCGCTGTTCACCGACCCGCCGCGCGTCGAGGCGCCGCTCTATGCCTTTCCCGCCTTTGGCTTGCTGGCGCTTGGCATCGCTGCAACGGCGAGCGGCAATGCACGCTCGGCCATGGCCGAATTCGCGGCACTGGCCACGACCAAGACACCGCAGGCGAGCAAGCGCACGCTTAGTGAGCGCGCCACGGTGCAGGCGGACTATGCCATGTGCGAGGCGCGACTCGCCTCGGCGCGCGCCTTCGTCGCCGAGGCGGTTGGCATGGCCGAGTGCGCTGCCGCGAACGGACGCATACCCGTCGCCGACAGGGCGCGGCTGCGGCTCGCCTGCACGCACATGACGCGCACCGCTGCCGATGTCTGCCGCGTCGTCCACGACATGGCCGGCGGCAGCGCCGTGTTTCTCGCCTCGCCGCTGCAGCGTCGACTGCGCGACGCGGAAACGATGACCGCGCATCTGATGGTGGCGCCGCCGACCTATGAAGTTGCGGCACGGGCCGCGTTCGGGCTGAGCATCGATGACATGGGACTGTGATGATGACTGATCGTGCCGCCATTGCTGCTGCCGTTGCCGAAGCGCATCTGCCCTCGCTCGTCTGCGCGCTCGTCCACCTGTCCGGCGATACCAGCATCATCGACGGCGAGGTGCGGCCGGTCTACGATTTCTTCGGTGATGGTCAGGGCGGACTGCCCGACGAGCACCAGCAGATGCTGCGCCAGCGCGCCGCCGACACCATCGCCCGGCACATCGCCGGCGCGCCGATGCCGCCGCGACCCGACGCTGCCACCGTGCGTCGCATGATGGACTATATCGCCGGCGCGCCAATTCCCGAACGCTATGTGCCCTTCCTGATGGAAGAGCTTGGCTTTGCCGACGTCGACACGCGCGTGCCGGCAGCCGCTGCGGCCCCCAAACGGGTAGCCGTCGTCGGCGCGGGCATGTCGGGACTGCTTGCCGCCTACCGGCTGCGCCAGGCCGGCCACGAGGTCGTCGTCGTCGAGAAGAATCCCGATGTTGGCGGTACCTGGTACGAAAACAGCTACCCAGGTTGCCGCGTCGATACGCCCAACCACATGTATTGCTATTCGTTCGAGCCGGGGCATGCCTGGCCCGATCATTATTCGACGCAGAGCGTCCTCCTCGACTATTTCCGCGGCATTGCCGACAAGTATGACCTGCGCGCGCTGATCCGCTTTGAAACCATGGTCGAGCAAGCGCGCTGGGACGAAAGCGCCGCATGCTGGCGGCTGACGCTGTCGGGGCGGCACGCCGGCACGGTCGAAGCGGACGTCCTGGTGAGTGCGGTCGGACAACTGAACCAGCCGAAACTGCCCGACATCCCCGGTATCGACACATTCAAGGGGCCAAGCTTCCACAGCGCGCGCTGGCGCCACGACATCGATCTTGCCGGCAAGCGCGTCGCCGTCATCGGTACCGGCGCCAGTGCCTTCCAGTTCGTGCCCGCGATCGCACCCGATGTTGCCCGACTTACCGTGTTCCAGCGGTCGCCGCCGTGGCTCGGGCCGACGCCCAACTATCATGACCCGGTTGGCGCCGGCTTCCAGTGGCTGATCGACCACGTCCCGTATTACGAGACCTGGTACCGCTTCTGGCTGTTCTGGATGCTGACCGACGGCATTCTTGAATTCGTCAAGGCCGACGACGACTGGGACGGGCCGCCCGAAGCGATCGGTGCCATGAACATGGAACTGCGCACCGCACTCGTTGGCGAGATCGCCAAGCAGTGCGAGGGACGCCCCGATCTTCTCGATGCCGTTGTCCCCAAGTACCCAATCGGTGGCAAGCGCTCGCTGCGCGACAACGGCGTCTGGATAGAAGCGCTCCGCCGCGACAATGTCCGGCTCGTCGTAACACCGATCGGGCGCATCAGCGAAACCGGCATTGTCACCGCCGATGGCAAGGAGACGCCGGCCGACGTCATCATCTACGGCACCGGCTTCGCCGCTTCCGATTTCCTGTCGACGTTCAGGGTCTTTGGCCGCGGCGGCGTCGAATTGCGCGACCACTGGCGCGGCGATGCACGCGCCTATCTTGGCATGACGGTGCCGGGGTTCCCCAACTTCTTCATGCTCTACGGTCCCAACACCAACATCGTCGTCAACGGCAGCATCATCTTCTTTTCCGAATGCAGCGTCCGCTACATCTGCGGCGCGCTTGCCATGCTCGGCGCGCGGCAAGCGAAGGCGATCGACGTGAAGCCCGCAGTGCACGACGCCTTCAACGTCCGCGTCGACGCGGCGAACGCCAGGATAGCGTGGGGCCAGCCGGGCGTTTCAAGCTGGTACAAGAACGCCGCCGGCCGAGTCAGCCAGAACTGGCCGTTCGCGCTCGTCGATTACTGGCAGGCGACGCTGAAGCCCGACCCGGCCGACTTTGAACTGACCTGAGGTCAGAGCGACTGGCCGTCGTCCAATGTGAAGCTGGCGCCCGTAACCTCGGCGCTCGCGTCCGAACAGAGGTAGAGCAGCATCGCGTCAAGGCCCCCGGCATCCATCAACCGCTTCCTTGGAAAGCGCGCGACCTGCTTCTGGCCCGATTCCGTATCGAACCAGTCGCTGTTGAGCTCGGTGCGGATGTAGCCGGGGCAGATCGAATTGACATTGATGCCTTGCCGCGCCCAGTCGCGTGCCAGTACCCGCCCCATCTGCTGCACCGCCGCCTTCGAGGCCGAATAGGCGGCGAGGCCCGGTTCGACGGCGTTGGCGGTGATCGAGGAGACAATGACGACGCGGCCATGCCCGCGCTGCCGCGCACCGGCCGCGATCAGCCGCCGCGCCCCTTCGCGCACGGTCAGGAACACCCCGGTAACGTTCACCGCCATGATCCGGGCGAAGTCGACGGCAGCGAGGTCGACGGCCGCCGCCTCGACGTTCATGCCGGCATTGGCGACGATCGTGTCGACGGTGCCGAACGCCGCCTCGATCGTGTCGTAACCAGCGATGACCGAGGCTTCGTCGGCGACGTCCATGGCAACCGCCAGCGCGGCTGGGCCGATCTCGGCGGCGAGCGCGTCGAGCTGATCGACGCGGCGCGCGGCAAGGCCGACCCTTGCCCCCGACGCCGCCAACTGCCGGGCGAAGCGGGCGCCAAGCCCCGACGACGCGCCAGTGACAAGCGCGACCCGGCCGGAAAGGTCGAAGCTGTAGCCGGTCATCAGAACACTCCCATTGCCAAGCCCGCCGCTAGCAGGCGACCAACCTCGCGGCACCTGTCAAGTTCGGCCGGCGGAATGGTTTTCGGCGCGAGGATCTGCTGAGGCGTCTGCGCGTGCGTGCACACGATCACCGGCTCGGCCACCGCCTTCAACCGCCAGCCGGTGGCGATGCGGGCGATCTGGCGCACGGCACTGCTGCCGTCCGATCCCGCGCAGACGAGCTGAGCGTAGGGGCGCCCCTCGATACGGCCCAGCACCGGGTAATAGGCGCGGTCGAAGAACGCCTTCATCACGCCGGCGATGGCAGCAAGGTTCTCCGGGCAGACGAACAGGTAGCCGTCGGCGGCGAGCAGGTCTTCGGCGCCGGCGCGCTCGGCATGCTTGAGAAAGACGGCGACGGCCTCGGCGCCAGCCGCGTCCGCGGCAGCGCGCGCCATTGCCTGGCTGCCCCCCGTCATCGAACACCAGACGATGAGGAGCCGCTTCACAGTGCCGCAAACATCTGCCGCCGCGGGCCGAGGTAGCCGAACAGGAACGCCGCCACCTTGCGCATCTGGATTTCCTCTGACCCCTCGGTGATGCGGTAGCGGCGGTGGTGGCGGTAGATATGCTCGAACGGCCTGTGCCGTGAATAGCCAATGCCGCCATGCACCTGCATCGCCCGGTCCGCCGCCTCGCAGCAGAGGCGGTTCGCCCAGTAGTTGCACATCGACACCTTGTCGGACAGTTCGCGTTCGATCGCCGCGTAGCCGCCCTCCGCTTCCAGCCGGTCCATGTCGCACGCCGTCTTGCGGATCAGCAGGCGCAGCATCTCCGCCTGTGTTGCCAGCTCGACGAGCGGAAACTGGATCGCCTGGTTCTTCGCCAGCGCCTCGCCGAACGGCTTGCGCGCCCGTGCGTAGCGGACACTTTCCTCGATGCAGAAGACGGCCGCGCCCAGCGATGAGGCGGCCTGACGGATGCGGTTCTGGTGGACGAACGACTGCGCGAGCGCGAGGCCGCCGCCGACCGGGCCGAGGATCGCCTCATCCGGCACCCACACATTGCTGAAGCTGATGCGCGGGTGGTCGGTCGGCATGTTGAAGGTCCACAGATACTCCTCGACCCTGATCCGATCCGCCGGCACCAGGAAGCAGGTGATGCCGCGGGCGTCGCCATCGTTGCCGCCGGTGCGCGCGAATGTGGCGCAGTGCGTGGCGACGTGCATGCCGGTCGTCCACATCTTCTCGCCTTCGATCCGCCAGCCGGCGATGCCATCGCGCGTTTCGGGAACCGCGCGCGTTTCCATGTGCGTTGCATCGGAGCCGTGGTTCGGCTCGGTGAGACCGAACGCGACGATCCGCTCGCGCGCAAAGCCGCCGAGGATGAATTCCTGCTTCTGCGCCTCGGTGCCGAACTCCTCGAACATGGCGACGAAGGGGAAATTGCCGACGATCGAATGCTCGTTCTGCAGGTCGTTGTGAAGGCCAAGCCCCTTCGCGGCGAAGTGTTCGCGGATCACCGCCATCCACAGGTTGGAGCCGTCCCGGCCACCGTATTTTCGGGGCGCAGCGAAGCGCCAGTGGCCGGCGGCGTCGGCGCGCTTCGTTGCCTCGCGCAGCAGCACTTCCCATTCATGCCGCGGCAGGCCGCCGTTATCGAAATCGGTACGCGCCCATTCGCGGCGATGGTCGAAGAAGCGGATGTTGTCGTCGGCGTCCTCGAGCGGCTTGATCTCCGCCGCGATGAACGCGTCGAGCTCGGCGAGGTAACGAACGAGATCCGGCGGCAGCTCGAAGTTCATGGGCGTCTCCCTTGGCGGGAGAGTGGCGCGGGCGTCCGCAGCCGTCCAGTGCGCGAGAGTGAGAGGGCGGCGTCTCAGTTCGGCTCGGCACTGTCCCTGTAGCGCTGCTCAAGGAACCTGCCCTCGATCGCAAGCGCGTCGAGGTCGCCCTTTGCAAGCTGCTCGGACAGCCGGCGCAGCTCGTCGGCAATGGTGGCGAGGCCCTCCAGCAGCTGCTGCTCGGGCTCGCTTCCAGGCGGACGATACGCCTGCGGCACCTTGAGGTACGTGTCGACGAGACGCGGCAGGTGCTCGCCGATCAGCCGGCGCGCGTCGCCTGCGATCGGCTGGCCCGACGGCACCGCGCCAAGCTGCTCGCCGAGCACTTCGAGCCGCAGCAGGATCTCGTCGATCAGCTTCGACGCACGCGCCGGCAGGCTGCGGCGCTGCCGATCGAGCCAGTCTTCGACTCGGCGCGGCAGGGCGGCGAGGTCGATGTTCTTCGCCGTCGCCGGGGTCGGCATCTCCGCCGCCGGCCGGCGCAGCAGGAACCAGCCGCCCGCGCCCAGCGCGCCGAGCACCAGCAGCAGAAAGCCGTTGATGCCAAGCGGCGCGACGAACATTGCGAACAGCAGCGCCGCGACCGCGACGCCGCCGACCGCCATGACGGCATTGGTCAGACGGTTGACCAACGACTTCGTCGCACGCTGCGTCCGCCGCATCGACGCCGCGCGGCCCTCGGGCGTGCGCGCAAGGCGGCCGAGCGCCTCGTCGGCGCGATCGAGCATTTCCGAAACGTCGCGCGCCATCAGCCCTCGATCGCCCTGAATGTCGCCGACGGGCCGCGCAGCTGCGCCTGCGACGCGCCTTCCGCGCGGGCGATGTAGCCGCGCGACTTCTCGACCTCGTCCGACAGCACGTCGACCGTCTCCTTCATCGAAACGAGCGCCTGCGCCTTGAACTGGTCGATCGAGTCCATCGTCGCATAGATGTTCTCGAACGCCCGGCGCAGCGTTTCGATCGGGATCGTCGCCGATGCCGCCTGCTTGTGGATCTCGCCCGTCTGCGTGCGCAGCATCGTGCTCGTCGAATCGATGACGTTCGCTGTCGTCGTGTTGAGCGCGGTGATCTGGTCGAGGACGAGTTTCTGGCTGGTCAGCGCCTGCGCCACAGTCACCGCCGTGCGCAGCGCCGATACCGTCGTCGTCGAGGCGCGATCG
>CAYVVV010000086.1:0-10284 GCA_964455325.1 uncultured Sphingosinicella sp.
GCGCGCTCCAGGCGAACGGTTGCGCCCGACCCGGCCGGCGGCTGCCACGACCAGCGGTTCATGCCTTCGGCGTCCGCCCCATCATGTAGAACTCGTCGTTGGGCCGCATCGACAGCACGTTCGCCATGCGGTTTGACAGCCCGAACAGCGCCGCTATGGCGGCAATGTCCCAGACGTCTTCCTCGGAAAAGCCGTGCCGGTGCAGCAGCGCGAAGTCGGCATCATCGACAGCGCGCGAATCGTTGGTGACCTTGACGGCGAAATCGAGCATCGCCCGTTGCCGCGCGCTGATGTCGGCCTTGCGGTAGTTCGACGCGATCTGGTCAGCGACATGGGCGTTCCTGGCGCGCACGCGCAGGATCGCGCCGTGCGCGATGATGCAGAAGTGGCAGTCGTTCTCGGCCGACACCGCGACGACGATCATCTCGCGCTCAGCCCTGGTCAGGCCGTCGGGGCTTTACATCAGCGGGTCATGATAGTCGAAGTTCGCCCGGGCGTGGTCGTGGCGATGCTCGTTTGCTAGAATGACGTTGGGGATGAACCCGGTCTTCTCCTCGACCGCGCGAATACGCGCCTGCAAGTCTGCCGGCAGGTCCGCAAGCCGCGGCACTGGATATCGGCTGATCGGCCGCTCGCTCATCGACGCTCCCCCTCGCGTGCCCATGCCGGCCAATCCTGCGGCAGCGGCGCGCGGACATCAATGGCCGCCGCGTCACGGGCATAGGGAATGACCAGCCGGGCAGCATGCAGCCGCATCGGGCCGCGCCCGGCGCCGTAGACGGGATCGCCGGCGAGCGGCGACAGCGCATGTGCCGCGTGCGCGCGAATCTGGTGGGTGCGGCCGGTTTCGGGCGTGAACTCGACGAGCGACTGTCCGTTGCCGGTTGCGACAAGCCGCCAGCGCGTCACGGCGGGCTTGCCGGAGGGATCGACGACCATGCGCCAGCCGGCGGCACGGCTCGACTGCTTGGCGAGCGGCGCGTCGATATGACCTTCGGCGGTCGCCGGCACGGCATCGAGGATCGCAAGATAGGTCTTGTCGATGCGACCGCCGGCAAACAATTGCCCGAGCCGCTTCGCCGCCCTGGGGTGCCGCGCCAGCGCAAGGCAGCCGGATGTATCGCGATCGAGCCGGTGCGCGGGCAAAGGCCTGCGCCTGAATCCGAACGTCAGCTCGTCAAGCCGGTCATCGAGGCTGTGCGGCGTGCGCGGACCTCGATGCACCGCAAGCCCGGCCGGCTTGTCGATGACGACGAGGTGCGCGTCGATGTGGAGGACGGCAAGCGGTTGCATGTGCCGCCTGCCTACGCCCGCGCCAGCCCGTTGCGCAATCCGTCGCGCGGTGATGAAATGGCACCATGGTCCGCAACGTCACGCTCTACGGATCCACGCCCGTCGCTGAGGCAATCGCCGCCAGCGCGTCGGCGAAGCGCGCGTCGGCGGTGCCGCCGATCGCGACGTAGCGCACGCCGCGCCGGTCGAGCTCGGCGCGCGCCAGCGCTGCGAAACGGTCGCGGTCGGTCGCGGTGGCGTGCAACCGCACGCCATCGTCGATCCACGGAATATCGTCCGCCATCAGCAAATAGAGGTCGCCCGTCGCCTGGAACGCGTCGAGCTCGGGCAGGCGCCTGCCGAGGCTCATCATCGCCCACGCTGCCGTCATCAGCGGGTCGGTATCGGCGATGACCATCGGCGATGCGCGGCGTTCGGCGACCGCCTGCGCAGCGCGCGTAAGCGCGATCTGGCCATGCATGATGCAGACGAGATCGGCTGCGCCGAAGCTCGTCCCGTGCAGCTCGCAATAGAGCCGGCCGTATTCGGGCACGAACGGGGCATCGAAATGCGCCGCGAGCCTGCGACCCAGCGTTGTCTTGCCGGTGCTCTCGGCGCCGTGGAGGACAACGGCAAGTCGGCTCATGCCGCGGTCATCGCTGCCCTGCGCCAGCGGCGAAAACCAAGCACCGCCATCGCCAGAAACAGCGCGTAAAGCGCAGCGGTCAGCCGCAGGTCGCGTGTCCAGAACAGGCCGACCGCAAGCACGTTGACGGCGATCCAGTAAAGCCAGTTTTCGACATAGCGGCGCGCGAGCAGGATCTGCGCGGTGATGCTCAACACCGCGACCGCGCCGTCCCAGTAGGGCACCGCCGCATCGGTCAGGCGCGCCATCAGCGTCGACCAGGCAGCCCATCCGGCAAGCGCAAGGCCAGCGGCAAGCATCGCTGTGGAGACCGGCATCCAGCGGACAGGCACGCTCCGCTCGGCGCGTGCCGCGGTCCAACTCGCCCAGCCGTAAAGATTGAGCGCGACGAAGACCAGTTGCAGCAGCGCGTCGCTGTAAAGCCGCGCATCGAAGAACACGACGCCGTAAAGCGTGACCATGACGATGGCGACGGGGAAGTTCCAGACGCTGCGACGGATCACCATGATGACGTTGACGACGCCAAGCGCTGCAGCGATCGCTTCAAGCGCGGTCATGCGACCGGCATCCGACGTGTCGCCATGCGTCCAAGCGCACACAATGTGGTATTGCCTGCCCGGTCGGGCACACGCGACGTCGTGTAGCGTTGCAAGATGTCGATTACCCCCAGCGGCGCACCCCAACGGGCATCGCCTGCTTGCCGAAGCCGATGCGTTCTGACAATCCCCGTGCGCCGCGATTTCCTTGACTCGTGCCGGTCGCGCGCATATCAGGCGCGGCTTATCGATTTTCCCGATTTCATGCTGGAGTCTGCCCGATGGCGCGCGTCACCGTCGAAGATTGCGTCGACAAGGTTCCGAACCGCTTCGAACTCGTTCTGCTCGCCGGGCAGCGGGCGCGGCAGATTTCGTCCGGCGCCGAGCTGACCATCGACCGCGATCGCGACAAGAATCCGGTCGTGGCGCTGCGCGAGATCGCCGAGCAAACAGTGACGCCGACCGTTCTTCACGAAGCACTGGTGGCAGGCATGCAGCGCGTCATCGTCGATGACGAGGACGCCGTCGACGAGATCGGCAGCCTTGCGCAAAGTGCCGAGGCGCTGCGATTGACCGCGGCGGCTCCGCCAAAGCCGACGCCGATCGTTCCCGATTACGACTGAGCAACAACAAACGCTTGCCGCACCGCACCATCCGGCCTCAATATTGTCGGCTGGAGGTCATCGCGGTACGTGCTCAGGCAGTTTGAACTCGTCGAAAAGGTCAGATCCTACGATCCCCAGGCGGACGAGGATCTGCTCAACCGCGCCTATGTGTTTTCGGTGAAGGCGCACGGGTCGCAGCTGCGCGCGTCGGGCGACCCCTATTTTTCGCATCCGATCGAAGTCGCCGGCATCCTCACCGACCTGAAGCTCGACGACGAGACCATCGCGACCGCGATCCTTCACGACACCATCGAGGACACGCTGGCAACGCCAAAGGAGATCGAGGCGACGTTCGGGCGGAACATCGCCCGCCTCGTCGACGGCGTCACCAAGCTGTCGCGCATCGAGGCACAGACCGAAAGCGAGCGCGCCGCCGAGAATTTCCGCAAGTTCCTGCTGGCGATGTCGGACGACATCCGGGTGCTGCTCGTCAAGCTTGCCGACCGGCTGCACAACATGCGCACGCTGCACTTCATCAAGGATCCGGAAAAGCGCCGCCGCATCGCGCGCGAGACGATGGACATCTACGCGCCGCTCGCCGAGCGCATCGGCATGTACGAGTTCATGGACGAGATGAAGCAGATCGCCTTCCGCGAACTCGAGCCCGAGGCGTATCAGTCGATCACCACCCGCCTCGAGCGCCTGCGTGCGTCCGGCGGCGACCAGCTCAGTCGCATCGCCAATGAACTGAAGTCGGTGCTCGGCAGCCACGGGGTTGACGCCGAGGTGACCGGCCGTGAGAAGCGGCCGTTTTCAATCTGGCGGAAGATGCAGGAGCGGCATATCCCGTTCGAGCAGCTGTCCGACGTCATCGCTTTCCGCGTCATCGTCGACCGGCCCGACGACTGCTATCGCGCGCTGGGCATCATCCATCAGCGCTGGCCAATGGTTCCCGGCCGCTTCAAGGACTTCATTTCGACGCCGAAGCGCAACGGCTATCGCAGCCTGCACACGACGATCATTCACGGCGATCACATGCGCGTTGAAATCCAGGTGCGAACGCGCGCCATGCACGAGCAGGCGGAGATGGGCCTCGCCGCGCACTGGGCGTACAAGCAGGACGAGAACGGCTCGGCGTCGCAGAAGTATCCCTGGCTTTCGGATCTGCTGGAGATTCTGGAGCAGGCGGAGACGCCCGAGGAGATGATGGAGCACGCCAAGCTCGGCCTCTATCAGGACCAGGTCTTCTGCTTCACGCCGAAGGGCGAACTCATCCAGCTGCCGCGCGGATCAACGCCGGTCGACTTCGCCTACGCTGTGCACACCAAGCTTGGCGAAACGACGGTCGGTGCCAAGGTCAACGGTCGCGTCGTGCCGCTCCGCACGCAGCTGGCCAACGGCGATCAGGTCGAAATCCTGCGCTCTGCCCGCCAGCAGCCGGACCCGACCTGGGAAAGCTTCGTCGTTACCGCCAAGGCGCGCGCGGCGATCCGCCGCTTCACTAGGCACAAGGCGCACGAGGAGCAGATCGCGCTTGGCGAGCGGCTGCTTGCCGATGTCATCCGAAGGCTCGACGTAAAGCTCGGCAACACCGCGATCGATGACGCGTTGAAGCGGCTTGGCCTGCATGACCGCGACGACCTCGTCATCGCCCTGGCAACGCACAAGGTCAGTGACGAAGCCGTGATCGACGCCCTGTTGCCCGGTCGCATCATGCACGCGCGCGCCAAGCGCAAGGCGAAGCGCAACCCCAAGGCCAAGCTGTCGATCAAGGGGCTGACGCCCGGCGTTTCGGTGTACCTTGCCGGTTGCTGCCATCCCATACCCGGCGATCGCATCATCGGCATCCGCCGCCAGTCGGGGGTCATCGACGTGCACACCATCGACTGCTCGACGCTTGCCGACGCCGATCATGGCGAATGGCTCGACCTCGGCTGGGGCGAGGACAATGACGGTGCCGTCGTCAAGCTGTCGGCGGTGCTTCGGCACGAGCCCGGCAGCCTCGCGACGATGACCGGCGTGCTCGCCAGGCAGGGCGCCAACATCGTCAACCTGAGGACACACCATCGCGACCGCGACTTTCACACCTTCGTCGTCGATGTCGAGGTGGACAATCTTGCACATCTCACGAATATCATCGGTGCGTTGCGAGCGACCGACGCCGTTACCTCCGTGGAGCGCATGAAGGCATGACCGACGAGGAGATCCTGGCTGAATTCAGGGCAGCGGACGCGCTGCTCGAAGGCCATTTCATCCTGTCGTCGGGGCTTCGCTCGCCGCGCTACCTGCAGTGCGCCCGCGTGCTGATGAATCCGGTTCGCGCCGAACGCTTGTGCCGCGCGCTCGCCGCGAAGATTCCCGTTGGTGTCCGGACACAGATCAGCGCCGTCGTTGCACCGGCGATGGGCGGGGTCATCGTTGGCTATGAAATGGCGCGCGCGCTTGGCGTCGACAGCATGTTCCTGGAGCGGCCGTCGGGCAGCTTCGAGCTGCGCCGCGGCTTCGCGCTGTCGCCCGACCAGAAGGTGCTGATGATGGAAGATGTCGTCACGACGGGTCTTTCGTCGCGCGAGGCGATCGCGGCGATCGAAGCCGCGGGCGGCAGCGTTGTCGCCGGCGCCTGTCTCGTCGACCGGTCGAACGGCGCCGCGGACATCGGCGTGCCGCTGTATCCGCTGATCCGGCTCGACGTCCCGACCTACAGCGCCGACCGCCTGCCGCCGCAGCTGGCGGCGCTGCCTGCGGTCAAACCGGGCTCGAGGGCGGCGTGACCCTTCGCCTTGGCGTCAACATCGATCATGTCGCCACCATCCGCAACGCGCGCGGTGGCGAACACCCCGACCCGGTCAGGGCGGCACATCTCGCAGCGGCAGCAGGCGCCGACGGCATCACGGCGCATCTGCGCGAAGACCGGCGCCATATCAGCGATGACGACATCGCGCGCCTTTCCGCCGAAATTGCGCTGCCGCTCAACCTTGAGATGGCGGCGACCGAGGAAATGCTGGCGATCGCGCTTCGCCACCGGCCACATGCGGCGTGTATCGTGCCTGAACGCCGCGAGGAACGCACGACCGAGGGCGGCCTCGATGCGGCCGGGCAGGTCGATCATCTGATGCCGTTCATCGAGCGTCTGTCGGCTGCTGATATCCGTGTCAGCCTGTTCATCGAGCCCAATGCGCGACAGGTCGAGGCGGCGGCGCGACTGAAGGCGCCCGTCGTCGAGTTCCACACCGGCCGCTATGCGCATACCGCCGGCGCCGCGCGCGAGGCCGAACTCCGACGGATAGCCGACGCTGCCACGCTTGCGGCCCGATGCGGGATCGAGCCGCACGCCGGCCATGGCCTTGCCTTCGACAATGTCGGCCCCATTGCCGCGATCGGCGAACTCGCCGAGCTGAACATCGGGCACTTCCTGGTCGGCGAGGCGATCTTCATCGGACTCGACGCCAGCGTCCGCGAAATGCGCCGTCGCATCGACGCGGCGCGAGCCGGCTCGGCTGCCTGATGTATCTCGTCGGCCTCGGCTCCGACCTTTGCAATATCGAGCGGATCGAAGCGAGCCTCGACCGCTTCGGCGACCGCTTCATCCAGCGTGTCTTCACCGACGTCGAGATCGCCAAGGCCGAACGGCGCGTGCTGACACGCGCAGCGACATATGCCAAGCGTTTCGCAGCCAAGGAGGCGTGCGCCAAGGCGCTCGGCACTGGCATCCGCCGCGGCGTTTTCTTCCGCGACATGGGCGTCGTCAACCTGCCGTCGGGACAGCCGACGATGGCGCTGACCGGCGGCGCGGCAGCCCGCCTGGCCGAGCTCACGCCGCCGGGGCACGTGCTCGACATTCATCTGACGCTGACCGACGATCACCCCTGGGCGCAGGCGATGGTGATGCTGGTGGCGCGGCCAATGCCATGAGCACGCCGCGCGACCGGTTCGACTGGAAGAAGGAGCTGCGGTACGCTGCGCTGCTCGGCCTCGGCGTCGTCGGCATCTGGTCTTTCGTCGCCAAGCCGTTCTACATTCCTTCGGAATCGATGGTGCCGACGCTGCTTGTCGGCGACCGCCTAATCGTGACCAAATACGCTTACGGCTACAGCTACCTGTCGCCGTTCGTGCCGATTCTGCCGAAGCTGAAGGGGCGGCTGTTCGGGCGAATGCCCGAGCGTGGCGACGTTGTCGTCGTCAAGTCGCCGGTTGACGGCACCGACTGGATCAAGCGGGTCATTGGCCTGCCCGGCGATACCGTCGAAATGCGCGCCGGTGTGCTTTACCTCAACGGCAATGCCGTACCCAAGCGACCGGCGAGCCCGGCGATCATTCGCGAAAGCGAAAACATGCCGTGCGCGCGTCCCGAGTTCCGTCGCATCGAGCCTGGTGATACGCGCTATTGCCACTATCCCCGCTTTATCGAGACGCTGCCCGGCGGACGCAGCTACGCAGTGCTCGACCTGCAGTTCAGCTTTTCGGATGACATGTCGCCGCTGCGTGTCCCCGCCGGGCACGTGTTCCTGATGGGCGACAACCGCGACCGCTCCGCCGACAGCCGGATCGCGCAAGCCGATGGCGGACTGGGCCTGCTGCCGATCGAAAACGTCACCGGCCGCGCCGAGTTCACGACCTTCTCGCTCGACGGCAGCCAGCGGCTGTTGTGGCCGCCAAGCTGGCTCCGCGCATTGCGCTTCGAGCGGGCCTGGCTGTCGCTGCGCGACGATTGATCGCGGTTCAGCGCGTCGGCTGCCGCGGCGCGATCTCGATCAGCTCAATGTCGAAGTCGAGCGTCGATCCGGGCGGGATCGGGCCCGCAGCCTGATCGCCATAGGCCAGTTGTGGCGGGATGATGAAGCGGTACTTCGAGCCCTTTGGCATCAGCTGTATGCCTTCCGAGAAGCCGGGTATCACGCTTTCCAGCGGAAACGCCGCCGGCTGACCACGTTCATAGCTTGAGTCGAACACGGTTCCGTCAAGCAGCCGGCCTTCGTAATGGACCAGCACCGTATCGGTCGCTACTGGCTTTTCACCGCTGCCGCTCGAAATGACGCTGTACTGTAGTCCCGACGGCGTCGTCCGCATGTCGCGCGGCAGCGCGAAGCGCGCTGTTCCGGCCCACGCCAGCGCACCCATGCCGAGTACGGCGACGGCCAGAAGCAACAGCCAGCCGCCAATCCCGCCGCGCTTGGCAGCCATACCCGCCATGTCGTCAGTCTCCCCGTTTCAGCAACGCCCGGCACGCCGGGCGCGCGCGCACTAGCGGATGCCGTCGCGCTCGGCGCGCTTGCGCTCAAGCTTGCGGGCGCGCCGGACCGCCGCGGCCTTTTCGCGCGCGCGCTTCTCGGACGGCTTCTCGTAGTGACGGCGCAGCTTCATCTCGCGATAGACGCCCTCGCGCTGCAGCTTCTTCTTGAGCGCGCGCAGCGCCTGGTCGACGTTGTTGTCGCGAACGATGATTTGCATGCAGTCACTCACTCCGATCCGTTGATGCCCTGTCGTACGACACAAAAACAATTACCGCCGGAGGCAAGCCTCGGCGGAAAGAGGGCGGATCTAACAGATTCGCGCCGGGACGGCAAGCGCATTGGCGCGCTGCCGGCGTCAGCCCGAAGCGGCCGAAAACAGCCGCGGCATCATGACGAACCCCAACGCGACAAGCCCTGCGGCGGCCCATCCCCAGCGACCCATGCCCCGCCAGGCGGAGCACCAGTCAATCGGGAATAGTCGCGATGACTGGAGGTCGCGCCCGATCCGCAGCGCGTAGATGGCAACGCCTGACACGGACAGCGCCGTCAGCGCGAGGCCGAAAATGAACCACGTCAACTTCGTCCAGTAGCCGCCAAATGTTCCAAAGTGCAGCGGGTCCGCGGCTTCGGAAATGCGTTGATGGACATTCAGCGTCGCCGCATCGGCTATCAGGAGGATCTTGCCGTTCTGTGCATCGACCCATGCCGCGTTCGCGCGGGGGCGGACAAGCCACGCCGACCTCTGCCCCTCGAAGACAAAGGCACCCGACCCGTCGCTGGGAAAGCGGATACCCTTGATCCGCAGTTCGGGATCGGCGGCGCGGGCGGTGGCCAGCGCCGCCGCGAGGCGAACGCCGAGTTCAAGCTTCCGGACCTCGCCAGCTTCGTGCTTTGCGACGGGCAGCGCGGGCGCATCGCCGCCAAGCTGTTCGACGAGATACCATAACCCGGTCAGCGCAATGAGGAGAACGAACCACAGCGACCACACGCCGATCAGCCGGTGCAGGTCGCCCCAGGCGCGCCGTGCATTACCAACTCGTACCGGCCGGAAGAAACCGCGCCACCACTTCTTGTAGATGACGAACGACGTGGCGAAGCTGATCAGCAGCAGGATCGACAGCGAGGCGACAATCGGTATCCCGATCCGGTTGGGCAGGTTCAGATGCCGGTGTAGGTTGCGCAGCACACGCTGGGCGTCAACAAAGCCCGCCCTGCCCTGGATGACGCCGGTCGTAGGGTGTACGTGCAGGAACCCGCGCGATCCATCGTCGCTGCGGTAGCTGATGCGCACGGCGAACGCCCGTGCGGTCGGGGCGCTCATATATTCGAGCGACGCCACGCCGGGATGGCGTGCGGCATTGTGTGCGATGCGCGCCCATGTCGGCTCGCCTGCGACGCTTGTCGGCGCCACGCGCAGCGATGGCTGCAACAACCAGTCGATCTCGTGACTGACGACGGCAAGCGTGCCCGTCAGCACGATGAAGCTCGTGAACAGCGAGAGCTTGAAGCCGACCCACTGATGCACGCGCCACCAGAGCCGGCTGGTCATCGTCAGAACCTATGGCCGAATTCGACGAACACCGATCGCGGCTCACCCGGGAAATGGCCCGCGCGATCAATGAAGCCCGACGCCGCATAGGTCTTGTCGAACAGATTGTCGACGCGGATCAGCACATCCCATGGACCGCGCGCCAGCGTCACGGAAGCGTCGAAGATAAAATACGGCTTTACGATCTGATTGCTGAGGCTGCGCCGCTTGGACACGTAGTCGCCGCCGAGGGCGAACGCGACACCGACCGGAAGCTGGTAGCGGGTCCAAAATCCAAACTGGTGATGCGGGGCGTTCGCGAACCGGTCACCGACACTGTTCGCAAAGCCTCCCCCACCGTTCGTCTCCGTGATCTTTGTGTCCTTGTACCCATAGGCGAGCGTCGCGACCCAATCGTCGGAGATGTCCGCAGCGAAGTCGACATCGACGCCCATTGAGGTCACCT
>CAYVVV010000087.1:0-10211 GCA_964455325.1 uncultured Sphingosinicella sp.
GGTGTCAGCGCGGCCATCGCCTGCTGCAGGAATGCCCCTTCCAGCACGCGACGAACCGCAAGGAGCTCACCGATGCTCGTCGCTTCGAACGCCAGGCTGTATGCGAGACCACTCGCGAGGGCATCGAGGTCGAACAGAAGGACTTCGCCGCCGAGGTTGCTGCGGCAGCCGGGCGGTAGGACTCCACCTGACTCTGGACAGCGAAGCGCATGGGGCGCTTGTCCGCCCCCTTGCCCCTAACTAAGGTGCGCCGGCGTTTCGAGGGAGGCGCGATCACATGACGGCACGGCCGTACAAACGCATACTGCTGAAGCTGTCGGGCGAAGTGCTGATGGGTGACCAGCAGTTCGGCATCGACACCGCCACGGTGGCGCGCGTCGCCGGCGAGATTCGCATCGCGCACGAGGCGGGCTACGAGCTTTGTCTCGTCATCGGCGGCGGCAACATCTTCCGCGGCATGGCCGGCGCGGCGAAGGGCATGGACCGCGCGACGGCGGACTACATGGGCATGCTGGCGACGGTGATGAACGCGCTCGCCATGCAGAACGCGCTTGAACAGCTTGGCGTGCACACCCGGGTGCAGTCGGCTATCCAGATGGACGCGGTGTGCGAGCCGGTCATCCGCCGCCGTGCCGAGCGTCACCTTGAAAAGGGGCGCGTTGTCATCTTCGCTGCCGGTGTCGGCAGCCCGTTCTTCACGACCGATTCGGGGGCTGCGCTGCGTGCTGCCGAAATGAAGTGCGACGCGCTGCTCAAGGGTACCAGCGTCGATGGCGTCTATGATGCCGACCCGAAGCTCGTCGCCAGCGCCAAACGGTACGATGAATTGAGCTACGACAAGGTATTGGCTGATAATCTTAAGGTAATGGATGCATCGGCCGTGGCGCTCTGCCGCGACAACAGCATTCCGATCGTCGTCTTCAACATCCGCGAGCATGGCAATCTCGCGCGCGTTCTCGCCGGCGACGGCGTGTCGACCGTGGTTCGCCATCCGCAAGAGCAGGGGATCGCCGCATGAGCTACGACAAGGCCGATATCGAACGCCGCATGCATGGCGCCATCGAAGCGCTGAAGCATGACCTTGCCGGGTTGCGGACCGGCCGCGCGTCGACATCGCTGCTCGATCCGGTGCATGTCGAGGTCTATGGCTCGAACATGCCGCTCAACCAGGTGGCGACGGTGACCGCGCCCGAACCTCGCATGCTGTCGGTACAGGTGTGGGACCGTTCGAACGTGCAACCTGTTGAAAAGGCGATCCGTTCGGCGGGGCTTGGGCTCAATCCGATCGTCGATGGACAGACGCTGCGGCTGCCGATCCCCGACCTCACCGAGGAACGGCGCAAGGAACTCGCCAAGCTCGTCCACCAGTACGGCGAAAAGGCCAAGATCGCGGTGCGCAATGTCCGCCGTGACGGCATGGATGCGGTCAAGGCGGCCGAGAAGAAGGGCGAAATCGGCAAGGACGAGGAAAAACGGCTCGAGACCGAGGTGCAGAAGGCAACCGACAAGGCGATCGCAGAGGTTGACGCCGTATGCACCGCCAAGGAAAAGGAAATTCTCGGCAAGTGACGTCGCCCGCCGCCCCGGTCAGCGCGATGCCCGGCAGGGGATCCGGCTATCCGCGTCATGTCGCCATCATCATGGACGGCAACGGCCGCTGGGCAAAGACGCGGCGGCTGCCGCGCGTCGCGGGCCACAAGGCCGGCGTCGAGGCCGTGCGCAAGGTCGTCGAGGCGGCGCCCAATCTCGGCATCGAATGCCTGACGCTCTACGCCTTCTCGTCGGAGAACTGGAAACGCCCCGAAGACGAGGTCGGCTACCTGATGGGCCTGCTCAAGCAGTATCTGCTGAGCGAAATCGCCGAACTTGATAGTAATGGCATCCGACTGAGTTTCATTGGTGATTACAACAAGTTGTCGCCTGATATTCTGAACCTGATCGAAGGCGCGTCGGCGCGCACGGCGGGCAACACGCGGTTGCGCCTGGTGATTGCGCTCAACTACGGCGGCCAGGACGAGATCGCGCGCGCCGTGCGCGCGGTCGTCGCCGCCGGCGAGTCGATCAGCGCCGACAGCATTGCTGCCCGGCTCGACACCGCCGACTTGCCGCCGCTCGATCTGATCGTCCGCACCTCGGGTGAACAGCGCCTGTCGAACTTCCTGCTCTGGCAGGCCGCCTATGCTGAACTGGTCTTCACCGACCGGCTGTGGCCCGATTTCGATGGCGAGGCGCTCGAGCGGGCGTGCCAGACGTTTGCCACGCGCGAGCGGCGCTATGGCGGGCTCTGACGTGCACCGTCCTGCCGGCGTGCGCCTGGGCGATCTGGCGCCGCGCATTGTCGTTGGCGTCGCGCTGATCGTGCTGGCGCTTGCCGCCGACTGGGCGGGAGGCTGGGCATTCAACGCCCTCGTCACCGTTGCAACGATGCTCGCCTTCGGCGAATGGTGCGCGATGCACGGCTGCGGCGGCGGCACACGCGCCACTGGGCTCGCCGCGCTTGCGGCAGTGGCGCTGCTTGCCGGACTTGCATTTCCGGTTGTGGCGCTGGTGCTGATCGCGGTGACCGCCGCCGTGCTGGTTGCCGTCGACCGGCTCGGCGCGGGCGGTGTGCTCTACGCCGGACTGCCCGCCGTCGCGCTTATCTGGCTGCGTCAGTTGCCGCAGGGCGCCGAGCTGGTGATCTGGACACTGGCGATGGTCTGGGCCACCGACATCTGCGCCTATTTCGCCGGCCGGCTGATCGGCGGTCCCAGGATCGCGCCGGCGATCAGTCCGTCAAAGACCTGGGCGGGGCTGGCTGGCGGCATGATCGGCGCCGGCGCCACTGCGGCCGTGCTCGCCGACGCGCTTGGCCTGCAGCCCGGAAAGGCGCTGGCGGCGCTCGCCGGTGCGCTGCTTGCGATCGTCGCGCAGGTCGGCGATTTCTTTGAAAGCCACCTGAAACGCCGGGCCGGAGTCAAGGATTCGAGCAACCTGCTGCCCGGCCATGGCGGCGTCATGGACCGGCTCGACGGCGTCAACCCGGTCGTCGTCATCGTTGCGCTGTGGCAATGGGTGGCCGCATGACCGCGCCGCGGACGATCAGCATCTTCGGTTCGACCGGTTCGGTCGGCCGGTCGACGGTCGACCTGGTCGCGCGCGAACCCGAACGCTGGCGTGTCGGCGTGTTGACCGCCAACCGCGACGCCGTTGCGCTGGCTAGGCAGGCGAGGGCGCTTGGCGCGCGCATGGCAGTGGTTGCCGATGACGCCGCCTATGCCGATCTCAAGGACGCGCTGTCGGGAAGCGGCATCGAGTCCGCCGCCGGCGCCGCCGCGCTCGCCGACGCTGCCGAGCTGCCGAGCGACATCGTCATGGCGGCTATCGTCGGCGCCGCCGGGTTGGCGCCGACGCTGCGTGCGGTCGATCGCGGCGCGCGCGTCGCCTTCGCCAACAAGGAAACGCTCGTCTGCGCCGGCGAGCTGGTCAAGACGCGCGCCGCGGCCAGCGGGGCGCGGCTGCTGCCGGTCGATTCGGAGCACAACGCCATTTACCAGGTGTTCGACTTCGACAATCCGGGACGCGTCGCCCGCGTCATCCTGACCGCCAGCGGCGGCCCGTTCCGGACCAGCATGCCAAGCGAAATGGCATCGGTGACACCGGCGCAGGCGGTGGCGCATCCGGTCTGGTCGATGGGTGCCAAGATCTCGGTCGATTCGGCGACGCTGATGAACAAGGGATTGGAGCTGATCGAGGCGTATCACCTTTTCCCGATCGAGGAGCACCAGCTGGACGTCATCGTTCACCCCCAGTCGGTCGTGCACAGCTTCGTCGAATATGTCGACGGATCGATGCTGGCACAGCTCGGCTGTCCCGACATGCGCATCCCGATCGCCTATGCGCTCGCCTGGCCCGACCGCATGGCGACGCCGTGTCAGCGGCTCGACCTCGCCGCCGTCGCCCGGCTCGATTTCGAGGCGCCCGACCCCGACCGGTTTCCGGCGCTGCGGCTGGCGCGTGCGGCGCTGGTCAGCGGCGGTTCATCGCCGACGGTATTGAATGCCGCGAACGAGGTCGCCGTGGCGGCATTTCTCGACAGCCGTATCGGCTTTCTGGATATCGCCGCGGTCGTCGAACAGACCCTGGCGCGCGTTGGCGGTCACCCGGTCGCGACGCTCGCCGATGTGCTGGCCTGCGACGCCGAGGCGCGCGAGGTTGCCGAAACCATGGTACGGGGTCGCGTGCACTGATGGATTACCTGCCGTCGCCCGGGCTGCTGTTCACCGCGCTGATGTTCGTCGCGATGATCGGCCCGCTGGTCTTCGTCCACGAGCTTGGTCACTACCTCGCCGGCCGCCTGTTCAACACGCGCACCGAGAGTTTCTCGATCGGTTTCGGACGTGAGCTGATCGGGTGGACCGATCGTCGTGGCGTTCGCTGGAAGCTCGGCTGGCTGCCGCTTGGCGGCTACGTCAAGTTCGCTGGTGACGCCAATGCGAGCGGTTTGCCGGGCGACGTCGTCCATGTGCCTGCGACCGAACGTCCTGCCTATTTCCAGTTCAAGCCGCTGTGGCAGCGCGCGATCATCGTCGCCGCCGGTCCGGCGATCAACTTCCTTGCCGCGATTGTGATTTTCAGTGCTTTCATTGCTATCTACGGGCAGAGCTTCACCGCGCCGGTGGCGACGGGCGTGGTCACCGGCTCACCGGCGGCGGCGGCGGGTATCGAGCCCGGAGACCGCATCGTCGCGATCGACGGTACGCCCGTCGAGGCGTTCGAGGACATCATCGCCGCGATCATGATCAATCCCGGCGAACCGGTGACGGTCGCCTATGTACGCGACGGCGGCAAGCGTTCGGCACGGTTGACCCCCGACTTTGTCGAGGAGCGCGATCGCTTTGGCAACGTCTTCAAGGTGCCGCGCATCGGTCTCGTCGGCACCGAGCGTGGCGTCGTCGAGCGCGGCCCGCTCGAAGCCGTCTACCATGGCACACGCGCGGTCTTCGGCACCACGGCGATGATGCTCGAAGGCCTGATGCAGGTGGTCACCGGCCGCCGGTCGGTGAAGGAGCTTGGCGGCCCGCTCAAGATCGCCGAGGTCTCGGGGCAGGCAGGCAGCATCGGCATTGAGGCGTTCGTCAACCTGATGGCGCTGGTTTCGATCAACCTCGGCCTGATCAACCTGTTGCCGATCCCGATGCTCGACGGCGGTCACCTGGCGATCTATGCCGCGGAGGCGGTGCGACGCAAACCGATCCCGCCGCGCGTGCAGGAATGGGCGTTCATGACCGGCTTCATCCTGCTGGTCTCCTTCATGCTGCTCGTAACCTGGAACGACCTTGCATCTTTCGGCGTGTTCAAGCATGTCGCCGGGCTAATCGGCTGACCGGGACACAGCCGCAACCAATGAGATAGGCGGGGACCGCGTGCGTCAGACAAAGTTCCGAACGGCGACCAAGCGTAACTGGGCGGCCGCCCTGCTCGTTGGCAGCGCGCTGGGCATGTCGCAGCCCGCGCTCGCGCAGGAAACGCCACCCGCAGCCGCGCCGGCGCCGGCCGCCGCCACTGCGACGAGCACGGTACGCGCGGTGATCATCCGCGGCGCCGAGCGGCTCGAGTCCGAAACGGTGCGCTCCTATGTCGGCCTGGCGCCGGGCGATACCTACGATCGCACGCGGCTCGACCGTGCGCTCAAGGATCTGTACGCGACCGAGCTGTTCGCTGACGTCACCATCCGCGACCGCCAGGGCGAGCTCATCGTCGAGGTGCGCGAGAATCCCGTGGTCAACCGCATCGTGCTCGAAGGCAACAAGCGGACCAAGGAAGACAAGCTCAAGGAGGAGATCAAGCTGGCACCCCGGCAGATCTTCACGCGCTCGAAGGCGCGCGCCGACGTCGCCCGGATCATCGAGCTGTACCGCCGCCAGGGCCGCTTCGCCGCGTCGGTGCAGCCCAAGATCGTCCAGCTCGACCAGAACCGCGTCGATGTCGTCTTCGAGATCGACGAGGGGCCCAAGTCGAAGGTGCGCAAGATCAACATCATCGGTAACGAAAAGTTTTCCGACGGCGAGCTGCGCGGCGAGATGGCGACGCGCGAGGCGAAATGGTTTCGCCTGTTCACCTCGAACGACACCTACGACCCCGACCGCTCAGCGTTCGACCAGCAGAAGCTGCGTCAGTTCTACCTGACCGAAGGCTACGCCGATTTCCGCGTCATCTCGTCCGTCGCCGAGCTGACTCCCGACCGCAAGGATTTCATCCTGACCTATGTCATCGAGGAGGGCGAGCGCTACAAATTCGGTGAAGTCGACCTTGAAAGCCAGATCCGTGACGTCAAGGAAGACAGTTTCAAGCGCCTGATTCCGTTCAAGGCGGGTGACTGGTATAACGCCAAGGCGATCGAGGACACTGTCGAGTCGCTGACCGAGACCGCCGGGCTGCTCGGCTATGCATTCGCCGACGTCAACCCGCGCTTCAACCGCGACAAGGACAAGCGTGAGATGTCGGTGACGTTTGTCGTCAACGAGACGCCGCGCGTCTATGTCGAGCGCGTCGACATCAACGGCAACACCATCACCAAGGACAAGGTCATCCGCCGCGAGTTCCGGCTGGCGGAGGGCGACGCCTTCAACAGCTTCCGCGTCAAGCGCTCGCGTGACCGGATCCAGAGCCTCGGCTTTTTCCAGGAGAAGCTGGAGGTCGAGCAGAAGCAGGGCTCAGGTCCGGACAAGGTGATCCTCGAGGTCAACGTCGAGGAGCAGCCGACGGGTGAGCTGCAGGTGTCGGCGGGTTTCTCGAGTCTCGAGCGCTTTCTCGTCAACCTGTCGATCCGCCAGCGCAACTTCCGTGGCATGGGGCAGGAGCTGCGCGCCTCGGTCAATTATTCGAGCTTCTCGCAATCAGTCGAACTCGGCTTTACCGAACCCTATCTGTTCGGCCGCAACCTCGCGCTGGGTGGCGACATCTACCGGCGCGATTTCAACAGCTTCCGCTTCCTTGGCAACGGCGACCGCGATACCACCTACGAGCAGTCGACGACGGGCTTCCAGATCCGTACCGGATTCCCGATCACCGAATTCTGGTCGGCATCGTTCCGCTATGGGCTCAACTACGACGACATCTCGCTCGACCGCGACCAGTTCTTCACCGATCCCGACGGCAACGGCCCGCTGCCCGCGCGCTGCGACCCGCTGCTTGCCGGCCGTTTCCTCTGCGACGCCATCGGCAAGCGGACGACCTCGTCGTTCGGCTACAGCGTCAGCTACGACACGCGCAACAATGCGATTCGCCCGACAGCGGGCGAGCGGCTGCTGCTCAGCCAGGACATCGCTGGCCTCGGCGGCTCGGTGAATTACATCCGCACGCGCTTCAACGCCGACAAGTATTGGAACCTGTTCCGCAGCGGCTTCGTGCTCAACCTCGGCGTCGAGGCAGGTCATATTTTCGGCTGGGCCGGCGATGACATCCGGCTCAATGACCGCTTCTTCCTTGGCGAGCCACGCTTCCGCGGCTTCGACATTCGCGGCGTTGGCCCGCGCGTCATCCGCAAGCCATACCTTCCCAATCCGACAGCGCCGAACAACCCGGCGCTGTTCACCGTGGGCGAGGACCGGTCCACCTTCCAGGACGACTCGATCGGTGGCGAGCTTTACTATATTGCGCGGGCGGAGGTGCAGATCCCGCTCGGTGCCAGTGCGTCCGAACTCGGTCTCAGGCCTTCGGCGTTTGTCGACGTCGGCGCACTGTGGAAGACCGATTTCGATCCGGCGACCGATCTGCAGGACATCCGCGTGCTTGCGACCGACACGAGCGGCAACGTGACGCCCGGGTTCAAGGAATTCTATCTTGGTGACACGTGGAAACCGCGTGTGTCGGTGGGTATCGGCGTCAACTGGAACTCGCCGTTCGGGCCGTTCCGGATCGACGTCGCGAAGGCGCTCGTCAAACAGGAAGGTGACGATACCAAGCTGTTTCAATTTAACGTAGGGACCCAATTCTGATGACCAAGCTTACCCGCGCCGCGCTTGCCGGCGCACTGATGACCGCAACCAGCGTGATCGCCACGCCGGCGTTCGCGCAGGCGTCGCCTGCCATCGTTATCGTCGACATGAACCGCATCGCTGCTGAATCGGCGGCATCGAAAAGCGCCGAGCCGCAGCTCAAGGCGAAGTTCGAAAGTGTGCAGGCGCGCACCAAGACGCTCGACGATCAGTTCAAGAGCGAGATCGAATCGCTGCAGAAGGCACGCCCGTCGATGGCGCAGGAAGCTTTCCAGGCGAAGGCGCGCGAAATCGAACAGCGCCGTGTCACCGCCGCGCAGGAGATCCAGAGCAAGCAGCAGGACTATGCCCGCTCGGTGCAGTACGTGAACCAGCAGATCGTGCAGGCGGTCAATCCGATCATCACCGCGGTGATGCGCGAGAAGGGCGCATCGATCGCGCTCGACCAGAATGTCACGCTGGCGGCGGCATCGTCGCTCGATGTCACCGCCGACGTGTTGTCGCGGCTCAATGCGGCACTGCCGCGGGTCAGCATCACGCCGCCGGCGCAGCCGGCGCCTGCCCCGACGAAGAAGTGAGCGGCGCGGCGCTGGGTCCGATCGAGGTGGGGGCAGTCATGCGGCTGCTCCCGCACCGCTATCCGATGCTGCTTGTCGACCGGGTCGTCGACCTCGTGCCCGACGTGTCGGCGCGCGGGGTGAAGGCGGTCACCATCAACGAGCCGTTCTTCCAGGGCCATTTCCCGGCGCGGCCGATCATGCCCGGCGTGCTGATCGTCGAGGCGCTGGCGCAGACCGCCGGCGTGCTCGCCATCCGCTCGCTCGGCGACGCCGCGGCGAACAAGCTCGTCTACTTCATGGCGATCGAGACCGCCAAGTTCCGTGCGCCTGTCGAGCCGGGCTGCCTGCTCCACCTCGACGTCGCGTTCGTGCAGAAGCGCGCGAGCGTGTGCAGGTTCACCGGCAGGGCGTCGGTCGACGGCCGGCTCGTCGCCGAAGCCGGCTTCACCGCGATGATCGCCGACCCGCCGGCGGCGTAAAACAGTGCGTCCCTCGACTTCGACCTTTGGTCAAAGTTTATCCTGAGCGCCTGCCCCACGGGCAGTCGAAGGGCTCGGGATGAGCGAGGTTTGCGCAAAGGACTCTTCCACCCAACCCGCTCATCCCGAGCGAAGTCGAGGGACGCACCTACGACCGCAGTGAATCCGGCGTGTTGATGTTGGGCAGCGGCGGCGCGTCGATACGGCGCGCGCCGGCAAGCTCGACCCATGCAGCGACGGCGCGGCGGCCATCGCCCTCAAGATGCTTCGCGAGCCGCTCGCCGAGCGCCGCCGGCCAGCAGCCGATCACCGGCTGTTCGGCAACGACCGCAGGGCAGGCGTCGATCAGCGCCGCGGCGACCGTGTCGGGCAGCGTTGGCACGTCGCACGGCATCGTCAGTACGGCATCGAAGCCGTTCAGCCGGGCGTGCGCGAGCGCGCCGCAGAGGCCGCCGAGCGGCCCGAGGCCGGGGAGGGGGGCGTCGGGCACGGAAATCCATTCCGGGTCTGCCCGCCCGACCACGATGACGTCATCGCACCAGGCCGCCAGCGCCGCGCCGGCGTGATCGATGAGCCGCTTGCCGCCAAGCAGCGCCTCCGCCTTGTCGCTGCCGAAGCGCCGGCTGGCGCCGCCGGCAAGAACCGCGCCGAGCAGCCTCAAGCGGTCTCCTCAAACAGTTCGCGCCCGATGAGGAAGCGGCGGATTTCGCTGGTACCGGCGCCGATCTCATAGAGCTTGGCGTCGCGCAGCAGGCGGCCCGTCGGATACTCGTTGATATAGCCGTTGCCGCCGAGCGCCTGGATCGCCTCGAGCGCCATCCACGTTGCCTTCTCGGCCGAATAGAGGATGCAGCCGGCGGCGTCCTTGCGCGTCGTCTCGCCGCGGTCGCACGCCTGCGCCACGGCGTAGACGTAGGCGCGCGAGGCGGAGAAGGTGACATACATGTCGGCGAGCTTGCCCTGCATCAGCTGGAATGTGCCGATCGGTTTGCCGATCTGCTTGCGGTCGTGGACGTAGGGGACGACGACATCAAGGCAGGCCGCCATGATGCCGAGTGGACCGCCCGACAGCACGACCCGTTCGTAATCCAGCCCCGACATCAGCACCTCGACGCCCTTGCCCTCTTCGCCAAGCACGTTTTCGTAGGGCACCTCACAGTCCTCGAACACCAGCTCGCACGTGTCGGAGCCGC
>CAYVVV010000088.1:0-263 GCA_964455325.1 uncultured Sphingosinicella sp.
TGAACGCCTTGCAGAACTCCATGATGTTGACGCCGCGCTGACCGAGCGCGGGCCCAAGCGGCGGCGACGGCGTTGCATTGCCCGCCGGCACCTGCAGCTTGATGTAGCCGGTAATTTTCTTGGCCATCTCTCACTCTCTTTCAAGTTTAGCGGTGCAAGCGGCGGGCCGCAGCCAGCCTCCCGCGGGACATGCCGACGCTACTTGGTTCGCTCGACCTGCTCGAAGACGAACGCCAGTTCGACACCACCGAGATCGAGCAGCG
>CAYVVV010000088.1:273-3631 GCA_964455325.1 uncultured Sphingosinicella sp.
AATGGACACCGAAACCTTGACGCGGCCGCGGTCGAAATCGATCTCCTCGACGAGGCCGTTGAAGCTCGCGAACGGGCCGTCGAGCACGCGTACCTCGTCGCCGATCTCGAAGTTCACCTTCATCTTCGCCTTCGGCGCCTCGATGTGGTGGCCCTTCGTCGACAGGATGCGCGCCGCTTCCGCCTCGCTGATCGGCACGGGCTTGCCGCTGGAGCCAAGGAAGCCCGTCACCTTCGGCGTGTTCTTGACAAGGTGGAAGACGTCGTCGGTCATGTGCAGCTTGGCGAGCACGTAGCCGGGGAAGTACTTCCGCTCGGCCTGCACCTTCTTGCCGCGGCGCACCTCGGTCACCGTCTCGGTCGGCACCTCGACCTGCTCGACGAGCGCCTCGAGGCCGAGACGCTTCGCCTCGTCGAGGATCGAGTCGCGCACCTTGTTCTCGAAGTTCGAGTAGGCGTGAATGATGTACCAGCGCGCCGCCATGCCGATGCCGTGACCCCCTTGACCCTTACTTCGCGATGTCGAGCAGGAACTGGACGATGCGTCCGAGCACCTGGTCGACGCCAAGGAAGAACAGCGACAGGATCGTCGTCATGATCAGCACCATGATGGTGGTGACGATCGTCTCGCGCCGTGTCGGCCAGGCGACCTTGCCGGTTTCCTGACGGACCTGGCGAACGAACGTGCCCGGATTGACTTTGGCCATCTTGCCTATCCTGCCTTCGCTTCCAAACACAAGCAGCCGACCGGCCCCGCCCGTCTTCCCGGGCGGCGCCGGCTGGCCGTAGTTCTTCGGTCCCGAGCCCCGAAACCGCCGTCAGACGCTGGCAGGAGTGGAGGGACTCGAACCCCCGGCCCTCGGTTTTGGAGACCGATGCTCTACCAACTGAGCTACACTCCTAGAGCCCGGGTGGCGGGTCTATAGTCGGCGGCTCCCGGCCGCGCAAGTCCTATTGGCTCGTGCTCGAGCCACCGCGCAAGGCAAGTGAATCGTGTGGATACTGCATGACGAGCGTGACGAGGACGTCATCGGTCAGCGCCTCGTATGAGTGCGGCTGCTGCGCGTCCATGCGTATGTAGTCGCCCGGCTCTAGCACGACCTCCTTGTCGCGCGGCCCCACCTTGAGGCGTCCGGCATGGAGCACAATGTGCTCGGTGACCCCGCGCTGATGTGCGGGCGATTCCTGCACACCATTGGGTGCCAGCGTGCCGGTGAAGATTTCAATCCGCGCCGCATCAACATCGAACATGGTGACAAGCCGGCCGGATAGCGTCTTGCCTTCGACGGGCCTCATCGCGTTCGCACGAATGACGGTGACTTCGTCCTGCACCTCGCCAAAGAAGCTGCTGAGCGGCACCTTGAGTGCCATCGACAGATGCCAGAGCGTATCGAGCGTGGGGTTCGCCTCTCCCGATTCAATGTTGGATAGCGTCGCCTTGGCGACATTCGAATCGCGTGAAAGCTCGGAAAGCGAAAGGCCGCGAGCGATCCTCAGATCGCGGATCCGCGTGCCGACAGTGTGGCGAAGATCATCCATCCGTTCGACATAGGGAACGAAAAGCACTTCGTACAGAACGAAAGCGGTTAACATATCGAACAATCGTTCGTTATAGCGTGCTAAAGTCATTATAACGAACATTCGTTCTGCATTGAAGGCTATACCGAACGATGATACAGCAAACCAAACGCCTTCTGGTCCGGCGTAGCCGGCAAGGGGATATCGCTGCGATCGAGAGGGTCTTTGCATCGGCCTTCCGGTCACAGGGGCATCCCTACAACGCCGAACAGATTGAAGCCGCGCTGCAAGCCGGTATCGGACGGTCGCCGACGGAGTTCGCTGCCGGGCAGGGATTCGTCGCCGAACTCGACAACATGATCGTCGGCGCGACGGCCTGGTCATTCAGCGACCACGCGTTGCCGGGCGAGCCGGACGTTGACGCGCCGAAGATGGCCCCCGGCGAGGCGGTGCTGCGTTCGGTCTGCGTTACGGGCGCAGCTGCGGGACTGGGCATAGGCCGCCGCATCGTCGAGGCGGCTTGCAGCGACGCCGCGGCCAGTGGCGCCAGGGCGATCATGCTCAGATCGACGGCGGGTGCCCTGCGCTTCTACCTCGCGCTCGGCTTCGTTCGCGTCCGGACATTCGAGACCCGGCTTCCGGGCGTTTCGCCGCTGGTCGTGCATTTCATGCGTCGCGGCCACCCGGTTTGACCTCCCAACCTCTAAACTCGGAGCCCATCATGACAACGACCACGTCAGTGGCCGACCATTCCGGTATCGGCTGGTCATCGCGGTTCATGTTCATTCTCGCCGCCGCGGGATCAGCCGTCGGTCTCGGCAACATCTGGAAGTTTCCCTACATCGTTGGCGAGCATGGCGGCGGCGCATTCGTGCTGCTGTATCTGCTCTGTCTCACCGTCCTTGGACTGCCAGTGCTCATTGCGGAAATCATGGTTGGCCGCTCGGGCAGTGAGCACCCGGCTCGCGCCTACGCGGCTGTCGCCGCTGTCGCGCAGCTGTCAGGCCGTTGGCGGCTGCTGGGGTCGGTTGGCGCGCTGACCGCGCTGATCGTGCTCAGCTTCTACACCGTCGTCACTGGCTGGGTGCTGGTCTATGCAGTCGACTACGCGCGAGCGCTGTTCGAACCGGCGGCCCTGCCATCCGGGCTTGCCGAGGTTCGCTTCGCCGATCTGACGCGCGACATTGGCGTCCAGCTGACCGCATTTGCCGCGACCGTCATCGCTGCACTCTTGTTCGTGGCCCGGCGGGCAACGCGCGGCATCGAACTTGCCATGACCTGGATGGCGCCGCTGTTCGTCGCGCTTGTGATCGCGCTCGCGCTGTTTGCGTACCGCATCCATCCAGCCCCGCTCGATATCCTCAGCTACCTGTTTAAGCCCGATTTCAGCGCGCTGACACCCGCGGCGTTCAGCGAAGCGCTCGGCCATGCATTCTTCACGCTGAGCATCGGCATGTGCGGAATGCTCGTTTACGGTGCCTATCTGAACCGGCCGACCGCTATCCCCCGGCTTGCTGTCTCGGTCGCCGCGATCGACACCGCCGTCGCGCTTGTCTGCGTGTTCATCGTCATGGGCATGGGCATGGCGGCAGGCGCCGATCCGGCACAGGGTCCCGGCCTCATCTTCGTCGTGCTTCCGCACGCCTTCGCGTCGATGCCCGCCAGCAACATCGTTGGCGCAGCCTTCTTTCTGACCGTCTTCGTCGCGGCGCTTTCATCAATCGTCGCGATCATGGTTGTCGTGACGCGCGCGGCCGAAGAAGTCTTTGCCATCGATACCGCGCTGGCCGCCGCTGGCTGCGCAGCGGCGATCCTGTTCGGCGGCACGTGCGTTGTCGCCG
>CAYVVV010000088.1:3641-10116 GCA_964455325.1 uncultured Sphingosinicella sp.
AACAGCGGCGTGCTGCCGGTCGAAATCCTGGGCATGCCGCTGTTCGATGCGCTCGACACGCTGGCGTCCTCGATCCTGCTGCCGCTCGGCGGCATTGGCACGGCCGTCTTCGCTGGCCGGGCGTTCGCAAGCGAACTGTCGGCAACCGCCATGGGCAGGTATGTTCTGTTCTGCCTGCGCTGGATAGCGCCCGCGGCGCTGCTCGCGCTGGCCGTTCTTCGACTGAGCTGATGGCGAGCTGACCGCGCGGCTCCCCTCCCGCGCGGGTCAGGCACGTTCCTCGCTGGGTACTGCGCGCCAGCCACGATGTGCGGGCGTCGCGGCGCCCGGCGAGGACGTCGTGACCCTACTGGCCCTTCAGCCAGGCCGCGCACTCCTCGCCGAGCTCGGCAACCGCCTTGGCTTCGTAGCGGACGTTGTCCTCGTCGGTGAGGATGTCGCGCCAGCGGCCATTCTCGCCCTTGTGAATGAAGGTCTCGGCGCCGCCGTCCCACAGCACGCCGCCAAGCGGCACCGATGCCGTCGCGTGCGCTTTCATATAGTCGAAGCTGCAATGCTTCAGCATCTGCGGGAACTTCGCCTCGTCGATCGCAACGTCGAGGAACGCGGCGATGCGGCGGATCGAACCCGGAAGATCGGCCTTGAGCTCGTTGAAGTGCAGAAACAGCATGTTGGGCAGGTTGCGGATCGCCCACCAGGTACGGACATTGTCCCAGAACGACCATATCGGCCAGCCATCTCGCTCGAGCCAGGTGAGGAAATATTCGCGCACGTCGGCCGGCGGCCGGCCGATCGGCGGGCCGACGCGCCCTGGCGTGTCATTGAGCGCGGCATAGAGCGCGTCGTTGCCGTTGAAGAAGTGGTTGTGCAGGCTCCAGACGACGTCACGGCCGTCGCGGGCGATGTAAATGTACTTCGCCTTTGGGCTGTAGACGAGCGCGTCAACGGGCAGGTGCGTCTTCAGGAAGCGGCGGTGCGTCTGCGCCTCGACGATCGGCAGCTTGACGTGCTTCGGCGGCACGCGCAGGTCGAGCCACGGCGACATGTCGGCGACCGGCAGCCCTTCTTCGCCATTGAACAGGATCTGCGCGACGATCTGCTGTGTCCAGGTCGTTCCCGACTTGGCGTAGGTGGAGATGACGATATCGTCGTCGCGGAACTTCAGATCATTCCAGATCGTCGAGTCGAAATGGTGGCTGTGCAGCTCGTGCGTCTTCACCGGCCAGGTAATGGTACCGTGCATCCTTGTTGTCCTTGTTGATTCGGTCACCCAGCAGCGGCGGCCCCATATCAATCAGCTATACGGTTGTAAAGCAGGAGTCGCTCGGCGCCCGCTGCGCCGGGCCGCGTCGCGCAGCGCAACGACAAGGGGCCGGCGGCGCCGGCCGGCCCCTTGCATCGAACGCGGATAGGTCGATCAGGCGGCTTCGCGCTTGCCCTCGATGATGACCTGCGGCTGGCCGCCGCCGATGACCACCTTGCGCGGCTTCTTCTCCTCGGGAATCTCGCGCACGAGATCGATGTTGAGCAGGCCGTTCTCATAGGCGGCGCCAGTCACCTTGATGACGTCGGCGAGCTGGAAGCGGCGCTCGAACGCGCGCTTGGCGATACCGCGATACAGGAACTCGCGCCCGCCGTTCTCCGCCTCCGCGGCTTTGCCGGTCACCGTCAGCATGTTCTCCTGGACGGTGATGTCGAGTTCATCCTGCGCGAACCCGGCCACCGCCATCTGGATGCGGTAGGCGTTCTCGCCGGTCTTTTCGATGTTGTACGGGGGATAGCCGCCACCCTCGTCGCCGCGCGCGGCATATTCGGCGAGCCGGCTCAGGTTTTCAAAGCCGATCGACGAGCGAAGCAGCGGGGTCAGGTCGAATGCACGCATGTCCATATCCTTTCGTATCAAAGCAATATGTGGTCCTTCGGCCCACCATAGGGCTGGGCCTTGCCGGTCGGTCGGATCCCTTCGTCGGGCATCGCTTCGCCGGCACGGGGTGAGGTGGTTGTTAACCCATTTTGTTTCAAGATGGCGGTTGACCCGGAACAAACGAGGCGCGATGCAGACGCGGCTATGGCTATGAGCGAACACACGCCGATCACCGCCAAGCTGGTCGACGGCCTCTATACCGAAGCGATGCTGCTTGCCGACGAGGCGCGCGGCTATTTCGATTCGGAAGGCCAGGACGAGCGCGCGACGCTCGATCCGGTGCTGCGCGTCGCCTATTCGTGCGAGTCGCTGCGCGTGACGACGCGGCTGATGCATGTCGTCTCGTGGCTGCTGGTCAGGAAGGCTGTCGCCGCCGGCGAGATGACCGAACGCGAGGGCGAAGCGCCCGAGCGCCGCCTTGGCCGCGCCGGCGACAGCGAGCTTGACGGCAAGCGGCTGGCACTGCTGCCGCCGCGCGCGCAAGAGATCATCGCTGCCAGCCGCGACCTTTACGAACGCGTCAAGCGCCTCGACGACCAGATGGCAACCCAAGTTCCACTGTCGCCGGCGCGCGCGCTGCTCGGCAAGCTCGAGCGATCGCTGTAGCGCGGGCGGCGCCGCGCCAATGCTTGCGCGCGCGCCGGCGTCGGCATAGTTGGCGCCGATGCGCCCCTTCCACCTTGCCTTTCCGGTCGATGACCTGGCCGCTGCCCGCGCCTTCTATGGCGGCCTGCTCGGCTGCCGCGAGGGTCGCTCAGCCGACGCGTGGGTCGACTTCGACTTCTTCGGGCACCAGATCGTCGCGCATCTTGCGCCGGGCGGCCGCATGCACCGCAATCCGGTTGATGGCGACAACGTGCCGGTGCCGCATTTCGGCGTCGTGCTCGGCTGGGACGACTTCGACGCGCTCGCCGAGCGGCTGCGCGCGGCGAATGTCCGCTTCGAGATCGCGCCGCACGTCCGCTTCGCCGGAACTGCCGGCGAACAGGCGACGATGTTCCTGCTCGACCCCAGTGGCAATGCGATCGAGTTCAAGGCGATGCGCGACCCGGCCAAGCTGTTCGCGAAGGACTGACCGATGGCGACGAACGGCGCCCGCGAACGCAACCCGAACATCGCGCTGCTGATCGATGCCGACCAGGGCGGGCAGGCCTATCTCGACGCGGTGCTGACCGTGCTCGCCGAACTCGGCACGGTCAACATCCGCCGCGCCTATGGCAACTGGTCGAAGCCCGAACTGTCGACGTGGGAACCGGTGTTCCACAGCTACGCGATCATGCCGATGCAGCAGTTCGACATCGCCAGGAAGAAGAACGCCACCGACATGGCGATGACCATTGACGCGATGGACCTGCTCTATTCGGGCCGCGTCGACGGCTTCGGCATCATGTCGTCGGACAGCGACTTCATGCCGCTGGCCATGCGCATCCGCCAGGACGGTCTGCCCGTCTATGGCTTCGGCAAGGCGAAGACGCCCGAATCGTTCCGCCAGGCCTGTACGCGCTTCATCGACGTCGACGCACTCGTCGCACCGATGGCCGCGAGCGAGGCGGGCGCGCGCGGGGTCATCGACCAGGCGCTCGTCGACCTGCTGATCGACGCCTACACCGCGGTGAAGCGCGACGAGAACGGCTACGCCCGCCTTGCCGAAGTCGGCAAGATCGCCGGCAACCGGTCGTCGTTCGATGTCCGCAACTACGGCTTCAAGCGGCTTTCCGAACTCGTCGCCGCGGTTCCCAACTTCATTTGCGAGCGCCGCGAAGGCGGCACCATCTACATCAAGCGAATTCGCTGAAACAGGCGCGCGCCAGCATCGCGTTTTTACTGAACTTGTACTAGCCTGTTCCCGCGTCCTGAACGACGGGGTGAGTCGGATGCTGCGCGAGCGTATTGGCATTCTGGTCGTGCACGGCATCGGCGAAAACCGGCGTTTCGATCACGTCCGCGCGGTCGCCCGCGATCTTGCTGAACATTTCCGCGCGATCGGCAACCGTGTTTCGGTCACCGACCACACGCTGGACGGCGACATTCCGCTCGAAGCCCAGTTCGGCGTCAGGGCCAAACCCGCCGCGCGCGTCACCGTCGTCGGCAACGATCGGCATGCGATGTTCGACTTCCACGAGGTCTGGTGGGCCGACATCGGCGTGCGCCGGGGGATTGTCGATGCGATCGGCTTCTGGATGTGGGGCCTCGGCCAGTGGAACGCGCCGATCTACCGCGACCAGAAGCCGCGCAAGGACGCCAAGGTGAAGCTGCCGGCGATGCCGCGCTGGGGGCCGGCGCTCGAGGTCTGGACGCGCGTGCAGCTGGCGTTCGTCGCGCTGCTGACCGTGTTCACCGTGACCAGCTGGAGCCTCTTGAAGCGCATCGTCAACGCCTTCTCGAGGCTCGGCGCCGACCCGTCGATCATCGTCCAGTACCTAGGCGACGTCCAGACCTATGAGCAGCGGGCGCGCCCCGGCAAGGAAGCGTTGAGCGACCCGTCGCACCCGGCGCGCGTGCCGGTGCGGCGGCGCATGGTCGGTCAGATGGTGGCGATGGCGACACGCGGCTATGACCGCTGGTACGTGCTTGCGCACAGCCTCGGCACGGTCGTCGCCTACAACGGCCTCACCGAAGTCGAGGAGACGCTGCCCAACTACCTGACGCGCGCGCAATGGCTGGCGCTGCCCGGCGCCAGCCGCGCCGTGGCGCCGGCCGACACCGATGTCGCCGGGATGATGCCGGCGCGGCCGCCATGGCTCGGCGCGCAGGCTGCACTCAGCCGCCAATGGCTGTTCGGGTCGTTCGGCGGCTTCATCAGCTATGGCAGCCCGCTCGACAAGTTCGCGGCGCTGTGGCCGCGGATCGTCGCGACATCGGTGCAGTTGCCGTCAACGCTCGCCGGCAAGGCGTGGATCAACATCTACACGCCATTCGACCCGGTCGCGGCGAAGCTCGACGCCTATGACGCGCTGGCGTTTCCAAAACCCCGGAACATCGCCGCGCCGGCGGCGCTGCCGCTGCTGTCGCACATCGGCTACCTGACACCAGCCGAACGGTACCGGACGGGCGCGTTCATTGCCTTGCGGCGGGCCTTGGCCGCCTGGCTCGTCGAACCAAAGTCCAATGCTTTCGACGACTTCAAGCGGTCGCGCTGGCGCGAGTTTGCGGCGCGCGCCGTCTTCGTGCTGATCGGCATCGCGCTCGCCGTGGCCACCGGCGCCATGGCCGCGCTGGCGGCGATGGCGGCTGCACTGCCTGGCACCGGGGCGGTGCCCGCCTTCGCCGACGCGTTCGCTGCGACGATGCCATTGGTGTCGGCGGTGGGCGTCTGGCTGATCGTCGTCGCCGGCAATGTGCGCTGGTGCCGCGAAGCCTGGCGCAACAGACGCGCGGGCAGCATCGACGCCCTGGACGCCGTCGTCCGCGCGCTGCTTGCCGTCGACGCGGCCGCGGGGATCATGCTTGCCGCCGTTGGCGTCACGCTGGCGCTCGGCGCGCTGCTGTTCGCGGTATTGCTCGTCGTGCTGATGGGCGGCGACTGGCTGTGGCTGGCGCGCGCGGCGTCGGGCGAAATCTACGCCTTCGCCGCGCTCGGCTTCGGTTTCGGCGTCGTCTGCATGACGGTGCAGGCGCTCGTCGCCTTCATCTGGAACCCCGCGCGCGCTGCACCGGGCGCCGATCAGCGTCCCGCCGTCACCACGTAGAGCGCCACTGCGGCCGCGTTCGACACGTTGAGGCTTTCGACCGCGCCGCTGATCGGCAGCCGCGCGATGGCATCGCAGTGCGCGCCGACGTTCTGCCGCATGCCCGCCCCTTCGCCGCCAAGCACCAGCGCGATCGGCATGTCGGCGAGCGCCTCGGCGAGCGTGCGGTCGCCCTCGCCGTCGAGCCCGATGCGCCAGTAGCCGCCCCTGGCCAGCGCATCGAGCGCACGGGCGAGGTTGGTGACGCGCACCCACGGCACCACTTCGAGCGCCCCCGACGCCGCCTTGGCGAGCGCGCCCGATTCGGGCGGCGAATGCCGGTCCTGCGTCACCAGCGCCGCGGCGCCGAACGCCGCCGCGGAGCGGATGATGGCGCCGACATTGTGCGGATCAGTGACCTGGTCGAGTACCACGATGGGACCGGGCCGTCCGATGACGTCGTCAAGATGGAGGTCGCCGAGCGGTTCGACCTCGAGCACGAGGCCCTGGTGCGGCGCGTCCGCCGGCACCAGCCGCGCGAGATCGGCGGCCTGACCGATCTCGACCGACAGTCCCTCGGGCAGGTGGAACCTGCTCGCGATCTCGCTCGTCACCCATAACTTGCGCAGTGTACGCGCTGGGTTGCCGAGCGCCGCCTCGACCGCGTGCCGGCCGTACAGCCGCGGATATCTGAACGCGCCGCCGCCCTTCGCCTTGCCCGACCGACCGCGCCTGCCCATTCGACCTGCCTTCCCCTAGACATCGTACCTGCGCTGGCCGCATGCCCCGCGACTGCGCTACAAGGCCCGATAACTTGTGGGAGGCTTCGATGGCAACGCTTGCACCGGCCCGCCGTCCGCACGATCTTGCCGCACTTCGGGCA
>CAYVVV010000089.1:0-10062 GCA_964455325.1 uncultured Sphingosinicella sp.
GCCGTCGAGCGGCGCGATCAGGTTGCGGCCTGCACCACCCGCAGCGGTGACGATCGGCTGCGCTTGATCGAACAGCGGCCGCACTGCATAGCGGACGCATGGTTCACCTTTCGTTCGCTGGTCATCTGCTGACCCCGCTTGCCGACGGTGCGCTGTGGTGGTCGTCGCGGCGGGCGCTGCTCGTCGCCGACCTTCATCTCGAAAAGGCGAGTTGGTACGCCGCTGGCGGGCAGCTGCTGCCGCCCTATGACAGCCTGGCCACACTCGAAGCGGTTGCTGCCGCCATTGACCGCATGGGCGCGGGCGAAGTCTGGTGTCTCGGCGACAGCTTCCACGACAGCGACGGCGGCGCACGGCTGGCGCCCGCCGCCCGCGAGAGGTTGCAGACGCTGACCGACCGCGTTCGCTGGACGTGGGTCACTGGCAACCACGACCGCAAGATCACCGCCGGCTGCGGCGGCACGATCGTTGCCGAGGCGGCGTTCGGCGACCTCGTGCTGCGGCACGAGGCGGTGCCGGGCGAACGCCGCGCCGAGATCAGCGGCCACTTCCATCCCCGGTATCGCATTTCCCGGCGCGGCCGCAGCGTCAGCCGCCGCTGTTTCGTCGTCTCCGACCGCAAGCTGATCCTGCCCGCGTTCGGTGCCCTCGCCGGCGGCCTCGACGCGCGCGATCCGGCGATCCTCGCCGCTGCCGGCCGGCCGGCCGCTGCCTATGTCGCGACCAGCCGCAGGCTGCTGCGTTTTCCGCTCACCGCCTAAATGACCGCGGTCCGATAGTGGTGCCACATGAACACCGCGGCGGCGCCGCGGTGCGGCCGCCAGTCCTCGGCGATCGCGCGCACCTCCCTTTCCGATGGCTTGCCGTCGAGCTGCTTGATGCGGCCGACCTCGATCTGCACGGCAAGGTCGCCTGCCGGCCAGATATCGGGACGGCCTTCGGCGAACAGCAAATAGACCTCTGCCGACCAGCGACCGATCCCCTTGACCGCTGTCAGCGCTGCGATCGCGTCCTCGTCGTTGTCGGGAAGATTGTCGAGATTGAGCTCGCCCGATGCGGTGAGCGCGGCGAGGCTGGTCGCGTAACCGATCTTCTGTCGTGACAGGCCGGCGGCGCGCAGGCCCTCCTCGCCGGTCGCGAGCAACGCCGCCGGGCTGCCGATGTCGCCAATCGCCGCCTCCAGCTTGCGCCAGATGCTGTCGGCGGCCTTGAAGCTGACCTGCTGGCCGACGATCGTGCGCAGCAGCGTTGAATAGCCACGCGCGCGAATGCGCGGCTCGGGGTAGCCGATACGACCGATCGCCGCCCGCATGTCAGCATCGCGCGCCGCGATCGCATTGAGTCCCGCACGCAGCGCGTCCGCCGACAAGCCCATCAGATTTGCGCCTTTTGACAATGGTTGCCAAGCCGCTATTAGGCGCCGGTCATCCGCACGTCGAGGGGAACCGCCGATGCCGAAACTGATTGTCGTCAACCGCGCTGGCGAGGAGACCGCGGTCGAGGCAACGAGCGGCCTGTCGGTGATGGAGAATATCCGCGACAACGGCTTTGACGAGCTGCTCGCCTTGTGCGGCGGCTCGTGCTCGTGCGCGACGTGTCACGTGCACGTTGACGAGGACTGGCTTGCCGAGGTCGGCGGCACCAACCCCGACGAGGACGACCTGCTCGAATCCTCCGACCACCGTCAACCGAACTCGCGCCTGTCGTGCCAGATCGAGATGACCGCCGCGCTCGACGGCCTGCGCGTAACGATTGCACCCGAGGACTGATCGGGGCTAAGCCCGCTGCATGAAGATCGCGACGCTCCCGAAGCGGGGGTTTTTCGCCGACAAGAACCAGGCGTTCTGGCTGCTGCAATGCGGCGGCTGGACTGCGTATTTCGTGCTGCGCACGCTTGGCGGCCTCGCCAACTCGATGGGCATCGCCTTTGTGCTGCCGACGCTCGTCGTGACCGTGACGGGCTTTTCGCTGACGATGCTGATGGCCGCCGCCTACCGGCGCATCATCACGATGCGCGCGGTGTTCGTCTGGCCGCTGACGCTTCTCATCCTCGCCGTCGCCTCGGCGATGTTCTCGGTGCTCGAGGTATGGGCACACGCGCGCTTCTACAACCCCAATTTCCAACCCGAGGGCGTGCAGTTCTTCGGCGCCATCCTGCTCGACCTGTCGGTGCTCGCAGCGTGGACCGGACTTTATTACGGCATCAACTACTACCTGATGCTCGACGCACAGTCGGAACGCCTGCTGCTGCTGTCGAGCCAGGCGAACGCCGCGCAGCTGGCCATGCTGCGCTACCAGCTTAATCCGCATTTCCTGTTCAACACGCTCAACAGCATTTCGACGCTGGTACTGCTCAAGGAGACCGACCGCGCCAACACCATGCTGTCGCGGCTGTCATCGTTCCTGCGCTACAGCCTCGTCAGCGACCCCACTGAAACTGTCACGCTGGCGCAGGAGATCGAGGCGCTCAAGCTCTACTTCGAGATCGAACGCATGCGCTTCGAGGATCGGCTGCGCGTCCGCTTCGACATCGAGGACGCGGCGCTCGACGGTCGCTTGCCGTCGCTGCTGCTGCAGCCGCTCGTGGAGAACTGCATCAAGTATGCGGTGACGCCGCAGGAGGAAGGTGCAGAAATCGTTGTCGCCGCACACGTTTCCGGCAATCGCCTGCTCGTCTCGGTAAGCGACGATGGTCCCGGTCTCACCGCCGAACGCTCGGCACTGACGCCATCGGCGGGCGTCGGACTGAACAATATTCGCGACCGGCTGTTGCAGACCTATGGCGACGATCACCGCTTCGAGATGCTATCGAACGTGCCGCAGGGGGTGGTTGCCAGCATTGAGATTCCGTTCGAACCGACGCACGTCCGAACGAAGGAGACAGTTCAATGACCATCCGGGCCATCCTCGTCGATGACGAGCCTTTGGCGATCCGCGGCCTTGAAATGCGCCTGGACGCCTTTGACGACATCGATATCGTCGATCGCTGCGCGAACGGGCGCGAGGCGATCCGCGCGATCAAGACGCACAAGCCCGACGTCGTTTTCCTCGACATTCAGATGCCCGGCTTCGACGGCTTCTCGGTGGTCGGCGGCCTTGCCGACATCGAGCCGCCGCTCATCGTCTTCGTCACCGCCTACAACGAGTTCGCACTGAAGGCGTTTGACGCACATGCCGTCGACTATCTGATGAAGCCGGTCGACGAGGACAGGCTTGCCGCGACGATGGAGCGCGTCCGCCAACGACTGGCCGAACGCAACGCCGGTGCCGAGAAAGAACGGCTGCGCGAGCTGCTTCAGGAAGTCGCGCCCGAAGCTGCCGCCGATATCGCGCCAGCGGCCGACGCGATCGCCTCGTCGCGATACGAGAAGCTGCTCAACATCAAGGATCGCGGCCAGATCTTCCGTGTCGACGTCGATTCGATCGAGCGCATCGATGCCGCCGGCGACTACATGTGCATCTACACCGGCGACAATACGCTGATCCTGCGCGAGACCATGAAGGATCTTGAAAAGCGGCTCGACCCGCGCGTGTTCAAGCGCGTTCACCGATCGACCATCGTCAACCTCGATCAGGTCAAGCAGGTCAAGCCGCACACCAACGGCGAATGCTTCCTGAAGCTCGGCTCGGGCGCCGAGGTCAAGGTCAGCCGCAGCTACCGCGACGTCGTTGCCCGCTTCCTCTGATCGGCCGCAGCGCGTGCAGCGCCGAGCGGCCTCACGCCTGACAGACCCTCCGCAGCCAGCGGCCGATGCGCTGCGGGACCAGACCCAGCCCCGCCATCACATTCGCGGACCGGACATCAGCGATCTTGCAGGACGGCAGGCCCGCTAATTGATGGCCGCGACCTTCGACCGGGCGAATGTTCTCGGCGCAGCCGACACAACGGTGGTTCCGCCCGGCCCCAGCTGCTGCACCTCGAGCCCCCGATCGGCGACGCCCGAGGCGCCGAAACGAAAGATGCCGTCGACGCCGGCGAAGCCATCGGGATCGCGCAGCCGTTGCTCGGGGAACGGCGCTCCGATCGACCAGTCGCTGCCAATCGCATTGACCAGCAGCACCGAGTCATAGCCAAGACTGGCAAGCCGCGACGGCGCGCCGCCGAACCTGGCACGATAGCGTGCCGCCAGTTGGTTGAAGCGCGCGTCGGGGACGCTGGCGAACCAGGCACCGTGCAGGCCGGTGGCGGCACGGATGCCAGGCTCGGCATTCCACAGCTCTGGTCCAAGATAGCGTACCTGTCCCGGTCCGGCGCCAAACTGCTGCAGCGGCGCCAGGAACGACGAGGCGATCGCGCCGGTATCGGCGATGAGCAGCGCCTGAAACGACAGCGGGCCGAGCCGTTGCTGCACCGGCGCGACGGTGCCGTCGGCGCGCACGACACCGCCCTGGCTGGCGCGCGCCACGCGCGCCTCGTAATCGGTGAGGCGGCGGACCGCGGCGGCGAGCTTGGCGCGTGACCGTTCGTAGGTTTCAATCGCAGTGACCTTGCCGCCGGAGTCGCGCACGGCACGCAGCATCGCCGCCGAAGCACGCTGGCCATAGGTTCCCGCCGGCACCAGCGCGCCGAAGCGCTCGATACCGCGCGACCGCGCGAAGCGAATGACACGGTCGATCGCCTGGTCGGGCTGGAAGCCGAGCACATAGACGCCGTCGCCGGCGACGTCCGCATCATTCGAATAGGTGATGACAGGGATGCCCGCCGCCCTTGCCGCGCCGCGCACGGCGGCGACGTCGCCGGCGAGCAGCGGACCAAGGAACAACCTGTTGCCAGCGGCGATCGCCCGCTGCGCCGCGGCCGCGGCACCGCCGGCGGCGGTATCGTAGACGGTCAGCTTGATGGTGCGGCTGCCGACATCAAGCAGCGCCATGTTGGCGGCGTTGGCGATCGACTGGCCGACGCGCGCATTGCCACCGGTCACCGGCAGCAACAGCGCCACCTTGTTCGTCGGGGCCTCGGCCGGCTCTTCGACCGGTGGCGGCGGTGGTGGCGCCACTTCGGCGGCAACGTCGGGCGCTTTGGGGGCTGGCGTCGCGCAGGCGGCAAGCGCCGTGACAAGTCCAAAGACGGCATGGCGCAGCCGGGCAAAAGGCCGATTCCCAAACGCGCCCGGGCGCGCCATGGTGCGTGCTGACATGTCCATCGATGAACCCCTAGCGCTAGAGCCCGGCCTTTACATCGTGGCGACACCGATCGGCAACCTTGGCGACATTACGCTGCGCGCCGCCGACATCCTCCGCCGCGCTGCCATCATCGCCGCTGAGGACACGCGTGTCACCACCAAGCTGCTGCAGCGGATCGGCAGCGACCGGCCGATGACGCCGTACCACGACCACAGCAGCGAGTCCGCGCGCGCGCGCCTTGTTGAACGCGCCGCGCGCGAAGCGGTTGCGCTGGTCAGCGACGCGGGCACGCCGCTGGTTTCGGACCCCGGCTACAAGCTCGTTCGCGCCGCGCGCGCGGCGGGGGTAAGGGTGACAACGCTGCCCGGCCCGTGCGCGGCGATCGCCGCGCTGACGCTGTCGGGGCTGCCGACCGACCGTTTCCTGTTTGCCGGCTTCCTGCCGCCAAAGGCAAAGGCGCTCGGCGACACCATCGCGCGGCTCGCCGCAGTCGATGCCACGCTCGTCTTCTACGAAACGGGCAAACGGCTGCCACGCGTTCTCGCCATGCTTGCCGAGCAGCTCGGCGAGCGACCGGCTGCAGTCGCGCGCGAGCTCACCAAGGCGTTCGAGGACGTCGCCACCGGTTCGCTGCCCGAGCTCGCCGAACGCTATGCCGCGGGTCCCAGGGGCGAGATGGTCATTGTCGTCGGCCCGCCCGAAGACGCGCCGGCAGACACACACGCGCTCGATCCGATGCTGGCGGAGGCGCTCGAATGCCAGCCGCTGAAATCAGCGGTCGCCGCGGTTGCCGCCGCGCTCGGCCTGCCGCGCAAGACGGTCTACCGGCGCGCGCTTGAGCTGAAGGGCACCGCTTGAACCGGCGCGAAGCCGAGCAGCGCGGGCGGCGATCGGAGCGTATCGCCGCGCTCTGGCTGCGGCTCAAGGGTTATCGCATCCTCGCCGTGCGCGTGCGCACGCCGATCGGTGAGGTCGATCTCGTTGCCCGGCGCGGGCGCAGTCTCGTCTTTGTCGAAGTGAAGTCGCGTGACGACCCTGACGACGCCGGCGCGGCGATCGCACCGCACCAGTTGCGCCGCGTCGCGCGCGCCGCCAACCTGCTGCTGGGACGCTACATGGCCGACTGCCGTTCGGCGCGGATCGACGCCGTCATCGTCGCGCGTGGGCGGCTACCCATACACCTGGAGGCCGTGGTCGACGGCGACTGGCGATGACGCTATCAGGACCGTCCCGCGCCCTGGCTCGGCACGAACAGGGCGATTGAAGAGCGAGCTGAGCCGATGACCCTGACCGTCGCCGTGCAGATGGACCCGATCGACCGTATCAACATCGCCAGCGATTCGACCTTTGCGCTGATGCTGAAGGCGCAGGCGCGCGGCTATCGCCTGTACGAGTACCAGCCCGAGGCGCTGAGCTGGCGCGACGGCCGTGTCATCGCGCACGCGCGACCGGTTGAGGTACGGCCGGTGCCCGGCGACCATTTCACGCGCGGCGAGGCGCGCGACCTTGACCTTGGCCGCGACGCCGACGTCGTCCTGATGCGGCAGGATCCGCCATTCGACATCGGCTACATCACGGCGACGTACATCCTCGAGATGCTTGGCGGCGAGACGCTCGTCGTCAACGACCCGCGCGAAGTCAGGAACGCCCCCGAAAAGCTGTTCGTCACGCGCTTTGCCGACCTGATGCCCGAAACGCTGATCACGCGCCGGCTCGACGAGGTGATCCGGTTTCGAGAGAAGCACGGCGCCATCGTCATCAAGCCGCTGCACGGCAACGCCGGCGCCGCCGTGTTCAAGCTGGGCCTCGACGACGGCAACCTGCCGGCGCTCGTCGAACTGTTTTCGAACGTCTGGCGCGAACCGTTCATGGTGCAGCGCTTCCTGCCGCGGGTGAGCGAGGGCGACAAACGCATCGTGCTCGTCGACGGCAAGGTCGCCGGCGCCATCAACCGGCTGCCGAAGGCGGGCGAGATCCGTTCAAACCTTGCTGCCGGCGGCAATGCCGCCAAGACCGAGCTAAGCCCGCGCGAGGAGGAAATCTGCGCGCGGCTTGGCCCCGAACTCGAGCAGCGCGGCCTCATCTTCGTCGGCATCGATGTCATCGATGGACTGCTGACGGAGATCAACGTCACCTCGCCGACCGGTATCATCATTATGGACCGCTTCAACGGCACCGATACGCCGGGCCTGATCTGGGACGCCATCGAGGCCCGCCTGCAACGCTGAAGTCGGATTTCAGTCGACAACCGATCGCCGCGGACTGCGCTTCAGGCTTTGCACTGCCGATGCTGCTCGAAACAGTATTCTCGCCGATGCCGAGCGCGGTGATCGTGGCTTGCCGGATACAAGCTCGGCCAGCCGCCGGCAGCGGTCGAGCTGCTGGTCCGGCCGGTGCCGCTGACCGTCGTGGTGACGGGGACAGAGCGTCAGGCGCGCGGGTGCGCGTGGCGGTAGACGTCGAGCAGCCGCGCCGCGTCGACGTCGGTGTAGACCTGCGTCGACGCAAGGCTGGCGTGGCCGAGCAATTCCTGGATCGACCGCAGATCGGCGCCACGCGCCAACAGATGCGTCGCAAAGCTGTGGCGAAGCGCGTGCGGTGTCGCGGTGTCGGGCAGACCGAGCGCGGTGCGTGCCGCCCGCATCGCGCGGCGGACGAGGCCCGGCGACAGCGCTCCGCCCTTGACACCGCGGAACAGCGGCGCGCGCGCGTCGTGGGCGAACGGCGCCAGCGCCAGATAGGCCTCGATCGCGTCGCGCACCTTCGGCAGCAGCGGCACGACACGCGTCTTGCCGCGCTTGCCGGTGACGGTGAGCGTCGCGCCGAGCGGCAGTGCCGCGCCGGTCAGCGACAGCGCCTCGGCGATGCGCAGCCCCGACCCGTAGAGCAGCAGCAGCACCGCGGTGTCGCGCGCGCCGATCCAGGCATCGGACGCCGCGTCGCCCACGGTGTCGGCGACCGCAACCGCATCGGCCGGGGCCAGCGGCCGCGGCACGCGGCGCGGGCGCTTCGGGCCGGCAAGTCCCGTAATCGCCGCGCAATCGACACCGCGATGCCGCTTTGCCCAGCGGAGGAAACTGCGCAGCGCCGCGACCTCGCGCGCGACGGAGGCGTTGGCGATACCGCCGGCGCGGCGATGCGACAGGTAGGCGCGGAAATCGGCAAGCGTCAGTGCCGACAGGGCCGCGTCATCAACGGACGCGGCGAGATGGCGCGCAAGGAAGTCGACGAAGCGCACCAGCGTCGCCTGATAGGCGCGCAGTGTGTGCGGCGAGCGCCGCTCGGCATCGGCTAGGTGGGCGAGCCATTCGGCGACGCGCGCGTGCGCCGGCTGTAACGGCGGCGCGTTCAGGGCGGGGTCAGCATCCACCGCGCGATCATGCGCGAAACGACGCCGCCAAGGAATCCCAGAAGTTCGCTGCCGTGGTGGTCGCCGAACGCATGCGCCTCGCGCGAGCCGAGCGCGAGGATACCCGCCGGCAACGGCGGCTGCGGCTTGAGCGCGATCAGCGCTTCGGCGCGAATCAGCGGCGCTGCAGGTCCAAACACCGGCGAGCCATGCGGCACGCTGCGCACCTGGCCGACAGGCAGCAGGTGGCACCAGAGTTCGACCTGTTCGGGATCGACGAACTGTAGCCCGTTGGCGCCGGCGCGGATGCCCTGCCCGTGCGTCATCAGCCCAACACCGACGGCATCGACGCCCAGGATGTCGATCCAGTCCTGGGTGACGACATGCAGCAGGTGCTCGAAACAGGTCGCATCCATCGCCGCGAGCGCGGCGGCGTGGATCTGCTGCACCGCCCCTGAATGGCCGCGCGCATACGCGAGGAGATCATTGTTCGCCTCGCCAAGCGCGGCAACGCGGGTGCGCAACCGCAGCAGCGCCTCGGTCTGGAAGTCGACAACCTTCATGGCGCCAGCGTAGCGGCGCGATGGTTAAGGGTCAGAGAATCGACTGCCCGGTCTTCTGCCAGTCGGCCAGGAAGCCGGCGATGCCCTTGTCGGTGAGCGCGTGGTTGAACAGCGCACGGATAACAGCGGGCGGCGCCGTCATGACGTCGGCGCCGATACGTGCCGATTCTAGCACGTGCACCGGATGGCGGACGCTGGCGACCAGGATCTGTGTGGTGAACGCGTAATTGTCGTAGATCAGCCTGATGTCGCGGATGAGATCCATGCCGTCGAAGCCGATGTCGTCGTGGCGGCCGACGAAGGGCGAGATGAACGTCGCCCCCGCCTTCGCCGCAAGCAGCGCCTGATTCGCCGAAAAGCACAAGGTGACGTTGACCATCGTGCCGTCGCTGGTCAGCGCCTTGCACGTCTTCAGCCCATCGATGGTGAGCGGCACCTTGATGGCGATGTTGTCGGCGATCTTCCGGAGCACGTCGGCCTCCTTCATCATCGTCGCGTGATCGAGCGCAACCACTTCGGCGCTGACCGGACCGTCGACCAGTCCTGCGATCTCGGTCACCACCTCGACGAAGCCGCGACCCGACTTGTGGATGAGGCTGGGGTTGGTGGTCACACCGTCGAGCAGGCCGGTTGCGGCGAGTTCGGCGATATCCTTGGTGTCGGCGGTATCGACAAAGAATTTCATGGCGGCACGGGGTCCCGGTTGGATCGATCGGTCGCCCGGCCTGTAGCGGCGCGACTCGCGTCGCGTCCAGAGCGTCGCGACGCGACGTCTTTGCGCTTGCCGTTGCCCCGCGCCATAAGCGGGTCGATGCCCCTGCCCCGTCTGCGCATTCTGACCCGCAACGCCGCGCTCGGCCCGCTCGACTATCGCGCGCCCGACGGCGGCCTGGCGCCGGGTACCATCGTTCGCGTTCCGCTTGGCCCGCGTGAACTGCACGGCGTCGTCTGGGAAGCCGACCGCCTGCCTGCAACCGAGGTCGCCGATGCCAAGTTGCGTCCGATTCAGGGCATCGTCGATGCGCC
>CAYVVV010000090.1:0-9977 GCA_964455325.1 uncultured Sphingosinicella sp.
GTCGGCGGAGGATTTCCGCAACCGTCAGAAGCGCGACGCCTATGTCGCCGCGGCCGAGGCCATGTTCGAGCGCACGCACACGCGGTGGGCGCCGTGGACGCTGATCGACGGCGAGCACAAGAAGTCGGCGCGCATCGCCGCACTCACCCATGTCGCCGACCGGCTTTCCGAAGGGCTCGACCTGTCGCCGCCGGCGCTGTGCGAGGACATCGCTCGACTGGCGCGGCAGGCGTTCGGTAGCAAGCTGAACCTCAGCTAACCGGGCGCTTCAGCGGCCGTTCAACGAGGCAGGCGCACCGTCGATGCACGGTGAGGAGGCCGACTCGATGCGTGGACTCAAATGGATGCTGGCGACGGGCGCGGCGCTGGCCGCGGCGATGCCGGCGACGGCGCAGGATACGGGACAGGTCGACAAGGACATTGCGTCGACCGCCGAGGATCGCGGCTGGCGCGGTGATCGAGGGACATTTCGCGCCGCGCGCCGCGAGGCGCGGCAGCAGGGCCGTGTGGTTGCCGAACCGGTACCGGCGCCGCAAGCGGTGGCGCCCGCTCCCGGCGTGACCGCGCCCGACGTCGAGGCGATCCGGCAGCGGATGCGCGCGATCCACGCGGGCGACGGCCGCCACGAAGGGCGCCGGCGCGACCGCGACCACGACGGCGTGCCCAATCGCCGCGACTGGGATCGCGACGGTGACGGCCGCCCGAACTGGCGCGACGGCGATGCCAATGGCGACGGCCGCCGCGACTGGCGCTGGCGCGACCGCGACCACGACGGCGTGCCCAACCGCCACGACTGGGATCGCGACGGTGACGGCCGCCCGAACTGGCGCGACGGGCGGCACCGCCACGATCCCTGGCGCTACTGGAAACGGCCGCGGCCGCATTATGTGATCGTTCGGCCGAGCCCGAGCTATCGCTATCATCCCTATTGGTGGGGGTCGTCCTACTACCTGTTCGACGATCGCTACGACCGCTACGGCTATGACTATGGTGCCTACTACCGGCCGGGTTACGGCTATTATGGCGGCCAGTACGGCAGCGGCTGGGCGACGCTCTATCCGTTCCTGCGGCGCGATCCGTCGGGGCGGCACTGGGTGATGTGGTACTTCGACGACAACCGCAACGGCCGCCTCGGCAAGGAGGAGGCGCGCGACGCCAACCGCGCCTTCGATCGCCTCGCCGACCGCAACCGCGACGGCTATGTCAGCGACCGCGAGGTGCGCTGGGCGCTCGACGAGCTGCGCGACGAGTATCGGTACAGCTATCGGTTCGGGTAGTCGGGTTCGCGCGCCCGCGGTTCTGTTTGCGCCGGATAGTGGATGGCGACGACCTCCAGCTCCTGCACGCCGCCGGGCAGGCGCACGGTGCGCACGTCGCCGACGGCGGCGCCCTTCAGCGCGACCGCCAGCGGCGCGCGCCAGCTGATGCGGCCGGCGGCGGTGTCGGTTTCGTCCTCGCCGACGATGGTGATCGTGCGCCGGCGGTCGTCCTCGTCGGCGATTGTCACCGTCGCGCCGAAGAACACGCGCGACTTGTCGGGCTGCTGCGCCGGGTCGACGACGCGTGCCGCCTTCAGCCGCTTCGACAGGCGTGTCAGCTCACGGTCGATTTCGCGCAGCCGCTTGCGCCCGTAGAGATAGTCGCCGTTTTCCGAACGGTCGCCGTTGCCCGCCGCCCACGACACCACCTCGACGATGCGCGGCCGCTCGACCTCGAACAGGTACCGGTGTGCGGCGACGAGCGCCGCCATGCCGGCGGGCGTGATGAAGTTGGGTGTTTCCGTCATCGTCCCTAGCCGGCGACGCGGCCGCCAAGATAAGCCGTCAGTGTTTTCGGCTCGGCGCCGCCGGCGCTGCGTGGCCGCAGGCGGTCGTAGACGACGGCATTCTCGAGCACGCGCTGGACGTAGTTGCGCGTTTCGAAGATCGGGATCTCCTCGATCCAGCGGATGATGTCGGCACCGGGCAGGCGCGGGTCGCCGTTGGCGTTGATCCACTTGCGCACGTTGCCCGGCCCGGCGTTGTACGACGCGACCGCGAGCACGTGGTTGCCGCCCCACTGGTCGACGAGATTGCTGTAGTAGGTCGATCCAAGCAGGATGTTGTACGCCGGGTCGCCGGTGATCGCCTCGGGTCGGTAGGCGGTACCGATCTTGCCAGCCGTCTCGCGCGCGGTGCCCGGCATCAGCTGCATCAGTCCGCGTGCGCCGGCGTGACTGACGGCGCCCTGGTCGAAACGGCTTTCCTGGCGCGTGATGGCGTGGATCATCGTCCAGTTGTGCGTCTGGTTCGAATGCAGCGGCAGCTGCGGGAAGGCAAAGCGCATGATCGGCGGCGGCCCGTCGGCAAGTTCGCCGCGGCTGGCGATAAGCGCGTAATCGGTCCGGCCGAGGCTGGCGGCAAGCTCGCTGACCAGCAGCTCTTCGGCCGACGTTCCGGCATTGTCGGCAAGCGCTTTCAGAAACAGCGTCTGCCGGGCGCGCTCGCCGACCTCGCCGAAAAGCCGCGCGGCGGCAACCGTGCCCAGTGCGTTGAACGCCTGCCGCTCGGTGGGTGTGACAGCAGGATCGGCGAGCGACGGCAGCACCACCGGACGGCCCAGCCGTTCGGCGGCAAGCTGGCCGTAGAAGGCAAGCGGGAACCGCGCCGCAGCCTCGTAGTTGCGCGTCGCATCGGCGGCGAATCCCGCCGCCGCCGCGGCACGGCCCGCCCAGTAATGGCCGCGCGCTCGCGTGATCGCGGTCCTTGCGGCGCCGGCGAAATTCTCGAAGTGGCGGATGGCGTCGCGCGGGCGCCCGATCCGGTGCAGTGCCGTCCAGCCCGCGAGCCATTCAAGGCTGGTGAACACGTCGCGTTCGTCATCGTCAAAGCTCGTCAGCGGCCGGTCGAACGCAAGGCCGCCATGGTCATGCGCGATCTCGAACGCAAGATCGTACTGGTTGTCGTTGACCGCGCCGCGCGCCGCCGCCAGCAGCTCGCGCATCCATGCGGCGCGATCGGTGGCGCTGCCCGGCGCGATCGCCGACCGCGCCAGCAACTGGCGCGCCGCCACGCTGTTGCCGCTCGCGCGCAGGAAGGCGCTGCGGTCGACGACAAGGCCCGGATGCGATTCGAGCCGTGGGGCAACTCGGCCGAGCGCGGCGGTTGCGTCGACCGCCGCCGGCGCCCGGTCGGCTCCGCGCGCGGCGGCAGCGCGCTTCAGTGCCAGCCGCGCCTCGACCAGCGCGCGGTCGTCGCCGGTCAGGAACGGCAGCATCCGCTCCGCCGCCTCGATGTCGTTCGACCAGAGCAGCCGGTCGGCACGGGCGACGTGGTCGTCGTTCGACAGCACGCCACCGAACTTGGCGAGGAACTGCGTTTCGTAGGCGCGGCCGATGCCGCCGCCGCGCCACGCCTGCTTCACCTCCGCATGCGCTGCATTGACGAGTCCGGCGGCGAGCAGCGCTTCGGCGTAGCGGAAGCGGCCAATGCCCGACAGCGGCGGCAGCGCGCGAAAATGCACCAGACGTGACGCCATTGGCGTCAGGTCGTCGATCAGCCCTTCGGCGCGGCGTCGGATGTCGTTTTCACCCGGCCAGCCGCGATGCTGGCGCAGGAAGACCGACGCCTCGGCAAATGTTGCGGGGTAGTCGGGACGGCGCAGCCGATCCCACGTCAGCAGCGCCTCGGACAGCGCGCTGCCGCGCAGCTGCGCCGCCTCTGCCGAACGGAAATCGCCCCGTGCCTGCGCGGCGAGCGCCAGCCGCAACACCGCCGTCTCGCTTGCCGGGATCATCGCCGTCGCCGGCGCTGCGGTGGCGGCGCACGCCGCCACACCGGCCAGGAAAAAGAATCGGGTTACGCTGGACATGGACTTTCGGAGCCTCCTATGACGCCACCTATAGCGCAATTGCCTGACGCGAAGGTGAAGACGGACGGTCGCGCGGCGGTACTGGATCGGGCAAGAGAGTCATGAGCAAAGCGATTTACGGTTCGATCCCGGCGCTTGTCACGCCGTTCGCCGACGGAATGGTCGATTTCGCTGCATTCGAGCGCTTTGTCGACTGGCAGATCGCCGAAGGCAGCACCGGCCTGGTGCCGTGCGGCACCACCGGCGAATCGGCAACGCTGAGCATCGACGAACATCGCGCCGTGACCGAGGCGACGATCCGCGTTGCCGCTGGCCGCGTTCCCGTCATCGCCGGCTGCGGATCGAACGACACGGCGTCGGCGATCGCGCACGTTCGGCATGCCGAGCGGGCCGGCGCCGATGCCGCGCTGGTCGTCAATCCCTATTACAACCGGCCGAGCCAGGACGGGCTGCTGCAGCACTTCACCGCCGTCGCGGCGGCGACGGCGTTGCCGATCATTCTCTACAACATTCCGGGCCGCAGCGCGGTCGACATCGCCCCCGACACGATGCAGCGGCTCGCCGAGGTGTCCAACATCGTCGGCGTCAAGGACGCGACCGGGGTGCTCGGCCGCATTTCGGAGCAGCGGCTGCGCTGCGGGCCGGATTTCGTTCAGCTGTCGGGCAATGACGACATGACGCTTGGTATCATGGCGCATGGCGGCGTCGGCTGTATCTCGGTCACCGCGAACGTCGCACCCCGGCTGTGCGCCGACTTCCAGGCCGCCTGCCGCGAAGCGCGATGGGCTGATGCGCTCGCGCTCCAGGACCGGCTCTATCCGCTGCATTCAGCGCTGTTCAGCGACGCCAGCCCGGGTCCGGTCAAATATGCGCTCGAACGGCTGGGCAGGATGTCGGGCGAGCTGCGGCTGCCGATGACGCGGCCGTCGCAAGCGTCGCGCCAACTGGTCGACGCGGCGATGGCGCGCGCCGGGATCGTCTGATGGCGCGTCCACAGCGCGCGGGCAGCTTCAGCAAGGTCAAGACCGTCGCTGAAAACCGCAAGGCCCGCCACGAATACATGATCGAAGACGTGTTCGAGGCCGGTATCGCGCTGACCGGCACCGAGGTGAAGTCGCTGCGCTTCGGCGAGGGCTCGATCGGCGAAGCCTATGCCGAAGCGAAGGGCGACGAGGTCTGGCTGATCAACGCCAACATTCCGGAGTTCAGCCATGGCAATCGCTTCAATCATGAACCGCGACGGCCGCGAAAGCTCCTCCTCCACGCGCGCGAAATCGACAAGCTGCATGGCGCTGTCGCCCGCCAGGGGATGACTTTGGTGCCGCTCAGCATATATTTCAATGAACGCGGCCGCGCGAAGGTCGAACTGGCGCTTGCCAAGGGCAAGAAGCTGCACGACAAGCGCGAGGCCGAGCGCGACCGCGACTGGAAACGGCAGCAGGCGCGCATCATGCGCGAACGGGGCTGAGGGGAACTTCGTTCATCAAATCGTCACCGCGGGCGTAACAAGCTGCGGCGAAGGAGCGAACGAGATCACCATGCGCCTCATCACGTGGCTCAGGGACCATCGACCATCGCGCGAGGCGATGGTGAAGAACCGCTGGCTGCGGCCGTTCGCCCGCACGCTCGGCAATCCGAACATCTGGCATTTCAACCGTCGCTCGGTCGCGCGCGGCTTTGCGCTCGGCATGTTCTTCGGCGTCGCGATCCCGTTCGCGCAGGCGCCGGCCGCGGCGCTGTTCGCGGTACCGTTGCGCGCCAACCTGCCGGTGGCGGCGCTGATCACCTTCGTCTCGAACCCGTTGACGACGCCGCTGATCTACCTTGCCTCGTACGAGGTCGGCCGCTGGCTGCTGCAGATGCAGGACGATCCGGTGTCGATGTCGATGACCGCCGATACGCTGTTCGAGAGTGTGACGCAGCTGCTCACCAAGGCACCGCTGCCGATCGGGGTTGGCATGATCACGCTGGCGACGCTCGGTGCCGTGCTTGGCTTTGCCGCCATTCACATCATCTGGCGCGTCTGGATCCAGCAGCGCGTGCTGGCGCGCCGTTCGCGCGATCTTCCAAGTAACGCCCCGGCACGCTAGTCCGAACCCTGCCGGACAGCAGGAGACGGACGTGGCCGACGGGTTCAGGGACAAGCTTGTCGAAACCAAGAAAGCGTGGGCGCGCGCCGGCCGCCTGCTGACCGGCAAGACCGCCGAACATGGCGTCGACCGGCTGCCGCCCGGCCAGCGGCTGGTCGAGAACTGGCCGGTGCTCGACCTCGGCATCCAGCCCGACGTGCCGCGGGATGAGTGGCGACTGACCATCGACGGTCTTGTCGAGAACCCGATCGTCTGGGACTGGTCAGCATTCATGGCGCAGCCGCAGACCGTGGATGTCAGCGACATTCACTGCGTGACGCAGTGGTCGCGCTACGACAACCGCTGGCAGGGCGTGTCGACGCGGCACGTCATCGACATGGCAAAGCCGCTTCCCGCCGCGCGTCACGTGCTGCTGGCCAGCTATGACGGCTATACGACCAACGTCGAACTCGCGCATTTTGCCGAGGCGGACTGCCTGATTGCGCACAGCCATGATGGCGAGCCGATTGTGCGCGAACATGGCGGACCGGCGCGCCTGGTTATCCCGCGTTACTATTTCTGGAAAAGCCCCAAGTGGCTGAAGCGGATCACGTTCGCCGCCGGGGACAAGCCGGGATTCTGGGAAGAGCGCGGCTACCACAACGTCGGCGATCCGTGGCTGGAGCAGCGCTACAGCTGAACGCTCGTGGCGGCGTCGCCGCCGTTCGTCGAATTCGCGCGTGCGATGAACGATCGACCGCGCTACAGGCGCCCATCATCGTTGCTGGGCAGGGACATATCGCCATGACCATCCGTTTCGCGACGGCAACTGCGCTTGCCGCTGTATTGTCGTTCAACGCGTTTGCCGCCGAGTCCGTCGCGACGCCGGCGATCGGCACCTGGGGTTTCGACGAGGCCGGCATGGACCGCGCCGTGAAGCCGGGCGACGATTTCGTCGCCTTCGGCGGCGGCACCTATCTGAAGGCGCTGGAGATTCCGGCCGACCGATCGAACTACGGCATGTTCACGAAGCTGCGCGATCTGAGCCAGGAGCGGACGCGCAGGATCATCGAGGCCGCGGCGGCAAGCAGCGGCGGGCCCGGCTCGGCCAGCCAGAAGGTCGGCGACTATTATGCCAGCTTCATGGACGAAGCGGCGATCGAGGCAAAAGGGCTGGCGCCGCTCAAATCCGAACTCGACGCCATTGCCGCGATCAGCTCGAAGGCGGAACTGGCGCGCGCGTTCGGCCTGGCGATGCGCAGCTATGGCGCCGGGCCGTTCCAGCATTTCGTCAACCAGGACGAGAAGGCGCCCGACCAGTATATCCTGTACCTGTTCCAGGGCGGGCTCGGTCTTCCCGACCGCGACTATTATCTGGTCGACAACCCGAAATTCGTCGAAACCCGCAGCAAGTACGTCGAGCACGCGGCAAGGATGCTGACGCTTGTTGGTGTCACCGACGCGGACGCGAAGGCGCGCGCGATCTATGACCTCGAACTCGCGTTCGCCCGCGTGCACTGGTCGCGTGTCGACAGCCGCGATTCGGACAAGACCTACAACAAGTGGGAGAGGGCCGATTTCGCCAGCAAGGCGCCCGGTTTCGACTGGGCCGCGTTCTTTGACGCGGCCGGCGTCGGCGCCCAGCCGGCGTTCATCGTCGCGCAGCCGAGCAGCATCGCCGGGATGGCGAAGGTGATGGCGGATGCGCCGCTTGCCGTGCTCAAGGACTGGTACACGCTGCACACGCTGAAGGATGCCGCGCCGCTGCTGTCGAAGGCGTTCGTCGACGAGAACTTTGCGTTCAACGGCACCGTGCTGTCGGGTGTGCCGGAGAACCAGCCGCGCTGGAAACGCGGTGTCGATGCCGTCGGCAGCGCCATGGGCGAGGCGGTCGGCGAACTCTACGTCGCCGAGTATTTCCCGCCCGAGGCCAAGGCCAAGGCCGACGCGATGGTGAAGAACATCATCGCGGCGATGGACGAGCGGCTCGCCAAGCTGTCGTGGATGACGCCAGAGACGAAGGCGAAGGCGCGCGCCAAGCTGGCCAGCTTCACGCCCAAGATCGGCTACCCCGACAAGTGGATCGACTATTCGGCACTCGAGGTCGTTCGCGGCGATGCCTATGGCAACGCCAGGCGCGCCGCCGAGTTCGAGTACAACCGCAACCTCGCCAAGTTCGGCAGGCCGATCGACCGCGCCGAATGGTTCATGACACCACAGACGGTCAATGCCTACGCCAACCCGACGATGAACGAGATCGTCTTTCCGGCGGCGATCCTGCAACCGCCGTTCTTCGATCCCAATGCCGATCCGGCGGTCAACTACGGCGGCATCGGCGCGGTGATCGGGCACGAGATCGTCCACCACTTCGACGACCAGGGCCGCAAGTACGACCCGACCGGCAAGCTCACCGACTGGTGGACCGAAACGGACGTCAAGAACTTCAAGGCGCTGACCGACAAGGTGGTGGCGCAGTACGGCGCCTACGAGCCGCTGCCGGGGGCGAAGGTCAACGGCGAGCTGACCTTGGGCGAGAACATCGCCGACATCGCCGGCCTGGTCGTCGCCTACGAAGCGTATCAGAAGTCGCTTGGCGGCAAGCCGGCGCCGGTGATCAATGGCTGGACCGGCGACCAGCGCTTCTTCCTTGGCTATTCGCAGATCTGGCGGCAGAAGTACCGCGATGCCCAGTTGCAGCAGCAGCTGGCCACCGATCCGCACACGCCGGGACACTTCCGCCCGCGCGCGGTCCGCAACCTCGACGCCTGGTACGCGGCGTTCGGTGTCAAGGCGGGCGAGGTGCTGTATCTGCCGCCGGACGGCCGCATTCGTATCTGGTAAGGCCCTTGACGCCCGCGGAACGCATGGTCAAAGCGTCAACCCGGGCGTCGGGGAGTAGCGCAGCCTGGTAGCGCATCTGCTTTGGGAGCAGAGGGTCGCAGGTTCGAATCCTGTCTCCCCGACCAGTCCATCCTTGGGTCGCGCGGTGGCGAGGCGTCGATGAGCGAAGCAGTGATGCCGGAAGGCGCTGCACGGCTGCAGGTGGCCCTGCCACGCGCGCGCCTCGATGCCATGGCACGGCTGCTCGACGCTGCCGCGATCGGCTTCGTGTCGATCGATCCGGCGACCCTGTTCGTCGAAGGCGGGCATGCGCCGCTGGCGCCGCTGCCGCTGCTCCTGCGCATCCATGACGGCGTCATCGACGGCACCGGTGTCGCGATGCGCGCCGGTCTGCAAGTTCTGTCCAATACCGTGCCAATCATCGCCATTGTGGACCTCGAAGCATTGGACGAGGCCACATCCATTCTGGATATGGATGCTGTCCAGCTTGCGATCTGGCCGCGCGACGGTGAGGAGATGACGAGCATTCTGATGCACACCGGCTTCAACAAGGGGGTCGCCGAAAACGTCGAGGATGACGGCGGGCGGATGCGCCTGTCACAGCTCAGCCTGCTCAGCGACGAGGTCAGCCGCATCGCCGAGCGGCTGGCGACGCTGGCAAAGATCGGCGATCCGGGGACCGCGGCGGCGCAGTCTGCCGGACGCAGCGACGCCAGCCGGGCGCGCATCGTTCGCGACATCATCCGCCGCCGGCGTGCGCGCAGCCAGTTCTTTCCGGCCGAGCTTTTTGCCGATCCGGCGTGGGACATCCTGCTCGACCTGGCGGCAGCGCGGCTGGAGGGCAAGCGTGTCAGCATTTCCAGCCTGTGCATCGCCGCCGACGTGCCGACGACGACGGCGCTGCGCTGGATCAAGGGCATGACCGAGGCCGGCATTCTCGTCCGCCATGACGATCCCGACGACGGCCGCCGCAGCTTCGTAGACCTCGCCGACGCAACTGCGCGCGCGATGGACGGCTATCTCGACATGGTCGAGGGCGGGGGTTGACCCGCGTGGCGCGTTAGACCGCGATCGGTTCAGATTGAATCGATCTGACCCGTGAATCGCTGTCTAAGAGTATGAATAGCGACTGATTCACCTTCCAGGTGGACGCGCTCAGCGCTTCCACCTGAAACGATCAGGCTCTAGAACGGCAGCACGCTGCCTTTCTTGGAATAC
>CAYVVV010000091.1:0-9937 GCA_964455325.1 uncultured Sphingosinicella sp.
CGAAGACGTCGATTTCGGCCGCGGCGACGCCGATGCTGTCGCCTTCGCCGACCTCGGCAACGAACAGTGCCGGCAGCAGGCCGGCGTGCTTGGCGAGCAGGAGCGCCGATGCGGCAAGCCCCTCCATCCCGCCAAGCGGCAGGCTTCGGAACGGGCCCTTGAGCGGCGTTGCAAGGTCGAGCACCGGATCGGCGATCGCCCGCGCCGTGGCGATGTCGATCCACGGCGACCGCTCGATCAGCACCGCGCGCATCCCCGCCGCATCGATCTGGTTGCCTAGACCTAGCACCGCCGCGCGCTTGTCGGTGACGAGAAGGCGCGCCGGCGCCGGCGTGTCGAAGGCTGCAAGCGTCTCGGCGTCAGCAAGCTCGATCGCCATTACGGCGATCCGCTCGCGGTCATCGCCAACGCGCACCGGGCGTCCGCGCTTCAGTTCGTCGATGGCGCGTTCGACAGCGGCGCTCATAGGTCGAACTCGGCGATCAGCGGGATATGGTCCGACGGCTTGTCCCAAAGCCGCGCCGGCTCGATGACGCGAAAGCCAGCGAGCGTTCGCTTCAGCGCTGGCGAAACCCAAACGTGGTCGAGCCGCCGGCCGCGATCGTTCACCGTGTGGTCCTTGTTGCGGTAGCTCCACCATGTGTACAGCCGCTCGGGCGCCGGGACGTACGTGCGCGCGACGTCGACCCAGTCGTGGCTCGCCATCAGCGCGGTAAGCCGCTCGACCTCGATCGGCGTATGGCTGACGACGTCGAGCAGCGCCTTGTGATTCCAGACGTCGCACTCGAGCGGCGCGATGTTGAAATCGCCGACCATGATCGTTGGAACCCGCAGCGTTTCGGACCAACGCGTCATGCGCTCGACGAAGTCAAGTTTCTGCCCGAACTTCGGGTTGAGCGCACGGTCCGGGATGTCGCCTCCGGCCGGCACGTAAACGTTTTCGAGCAGCACGCCCGATGGCAGGCGAACGCCGACGTGGCGGGCCTCGCCATTCGCCTGCCAGTCATGGCGGCGCTCCTCGATCAGCGGCAGCTTCGACAGGATGGCGACACCATGATGCATGCGCTGGCCGTGCAGCACGACGTGCCGGTAGCCCAGCGCGGCGGCCGCCCTTGCCGGAAAATCGGCATCCTGCGCCTTGGTTTCCTGAAGGCAGATGATGTCGGGATCTTCGGCGGCGACCAGTCGCTCGACGATCGGCAGGCGGATGCGCACCGAGTTGATGTTCCAGCTGGCGATCTTGACGCGGGGCATTGCCGGCGGCTGTAGCAAGCGAATCGGGCGCGCGCAAAACGTCATAACGCTAGGCCCCCGCCTTCACAGGTGAAGACGGGGGCCCGCGTCTGCGCTCGTCACGCATTGCCGTTCGGACCTGGGCAACAGGGGGCTAAATCCCAGAACGTCCGATCAGCGTGGTCAGCCTATGCCGCGCAAGCTGTCGCCACAATGAACAGGCGGCCGGTCGGGTTTTTGTCACGGTGGACCGCTCCTGGGGCGCTGGCCGGCGCGACGGTCGGGTCAATGTGCGCCGGGACGCACGCGGCGGCGCGGATCCTTGAAACGGAACGCATTGTCGGCGACCGGCACGTTGAAGGCGACGTTGCTGAGCGCGATGTCGGTGCGGTTGCCCTGCGCGTCAAGGACGCGCCAGCCTGTGAGCGCCAGCCCCGCCGGCGCGCTGCTGCTGCGCGTGAAGAAGATGGTGATCGTGCCATATTCGGGATGCTTGCGGTCCTTCGCCTCGACAGTCAGCGCCTGCGGCGTCGAGCTGACCACGCGGACATATTTCGACAGGTCGGCCTCGGCGTCGAGCAGCACGCCGAGCGGTGTCTGCCGGATCGGGTAGCGCGATACCTGCGCCACCTCATAGTCGATCATCGCCAGGCTCTTGCCATCGGCGACGACGAGCAGCGGCACGTCCTTCTGGTACTGGAAGCGCACCTTGCCGGGCCGCGCCAGCGTCAGCGTCCCGGTGGCGACACCGCCATTTTCGGCTGTCTGGCGGAAATCGGCGGTCATCGTCCGCGTCGCCGCAAGATGCGCGCTGACTTCGCGTAGGGTGGCACCTGCCGGCAGCGATGTCGCTGCTGCGAGCACGACAATCATGGCGGGAAACAGTCGCATGCGACCTCCATACGCGGTTGCCCCTGGCGCGGCAAACTGGCACGGCGTGGCTGAACATCGGTTGAACCCCGCGCCGGCCGCTGTTTGATTGCCGTCGAACCGGCTATGATGCGGCGGCTGTGTGAGGGATTTGCGTTTGACGCCTCGACTGCGCCTTGCCCTGGCGATCGGATTGACCCTGTGCATCGCCGCTGGCGAGTCCTTGGCGCGCGACAAGCGACTGCAGCCGCCGGCAAGAATGCCGCCGCTGCCACCGGCGGCGATCGACGACGCGCTTGCCATTGGCGGCGACGACATCGACGCGCGCAAGGTGCGAACGCGCATGACGGTGGAGGTCGCTGTCAACGACCGCGGGCCCTATCGCTTCGTCGTCGACAGCGGCGCCGACACCTCGGTCATCGGCGAGCGCATCGCACATGAGCTGGGCCTGCCGCCAGCGCCGCCAGCGACGCTCAACACGATGACGGCGACAAGCCGTGTCGATCGCGTTCAGGTGGACACGCTTTCGCTTGGCCAAAGCGTCATCGGTGACCTGCAGCTGCCGGTGCTCGCGGAGCGCCATGTTGGCGGCGCCGGCATGATCGGCATTGACGCACTTGTCGAACAGCGGCTGCTGCTCGACTTCGAGGCACGCCTGATCAAGATCGAGGACGCGCGCCGGCCGGCGGTAACGCTCGGCGACGAAATCGTGGTGACGGCGCGCCGGCGACGCGGCCAGCTGATCCTGACCGAGGTCAAGGCGGCCGGACTGCCGCTCGATGCCGTGATCGACACGGGGTCCGAAATCACCATCGGCAACATCGCGCTTCGCGACCGGCTGATGCGCCGCCACAGCGACAAGTTCGTCACCGTCGCCATCACTGGGGTCACCGGGGTCACCATCGATGTCCAGCTGGCGCGCATCGGCGAGCTCAAACTCGGCTCGGTCACGCTGCGCAACGTGCCGATGGCGTTCGCCGATGTGCCACCGTTCGCGGCGTTCGGCCTGTCGCGGGCGCCGACGCTGCTGCTTGGAACCGACGTCATGGAGACGTTCCGCCGCGTCTCGCTGGACTTTCGCGCGCGCAAGGTGCGCTTCCAGCTGAAGCGCTGCGGCACCGCCGGCATCATTCTCAGCACGTCGTTCTCGTCGTCGCTGACGCGACTGTCGTCGGGCGACAACGCCGCCGTCTGCAAGCGATAGCACGCCCGTTACGACATCGCCGCTTGACCCGGCACCGCCGTTGCCGTCATGCGCGGGTCCATGGTCGCAACGCTTGCCCTGCTCTTCGCTGCCGGAATCTGGGCGGGCGCACAGAACGCGCTTGCCGGCGGCGGTTCGTTCGTGACGCTGCCGGCGCTGATCCTTGCCGGGCTTGACCCGCGCGCGGCCAATATCACCTCGACCGTCGCACTGTTTCCGGGCCAAGTGTCGACCGCGCTTGCCGGCCGTTCGCTGATCGCCGGTGCCGCCGGCATCGGCTTAGTGCCGCTGTACGGCATCAGCCTCGCCGGCGGCGCGATTGGCGCCTGGCTGCTGCTCGCCACGCCGCCCGAGCTGTTCGCGCGGCTGGTGCCGTGGCTGGTACTGGCGGCGACCGCGCTGTTCGCCTGGGGCAGTTTCGGGCCGAAACCGGCGGCGGCCGAACCGCGGCTCGGGTCCGCCGGCGTGGCCGCGGTCCAGTTCGGCATTGCGATTTACGGCGGCTATTTCGGCGGTGGCATCGGCATCCTGATGCTCGCTGCGCTGACCCTTGCCGGCATGGCGGTTCGCAACGCCGGCGCGACCAAGAACGCGCTCGCCGCCGGCATGAACGCGACCGCATTCGCGGTGCTGGCCGTGTCGGGCGAAGTCGCCTGGCTGTTCGCGCTTGCGCTGGGGCTCGGTTCGGCCGCCGGCGGACTCATCGGCGCCTGGGCGCTGCACCGTGTCAACGAAACGGCGCTGAGGCTCGCCATCATCCTGATCGGGACGGCGCTGACCGTCGGGCTGTTTCTGCGCCCGGTCTAGAAGCGGCTGCCGTCGGGATCGACCAGAACCTCGCGGCGGCCGACGTGGTCCGCCGCGCTGACGAGCCCATCCTTTTCCATGCGTTCGATCAGCCGTGCGGCACTGTTGTAACCGACGCGCAGCTGTCGCTGCAGATAGCTTGTCGATGCCTTCTGGCTTTCGGCGACGATCTGGATGGCGCGCCGGTAGAGTTCGGATTCGGCGTCGCCTTCGTCGATGGGCAGGCCGAACTGGTCGTCGGCGCCCTCGGGCTCCTCGGTCACCGCCGCGACATATTCTGGCCGGCCCTGGCCGCGCCAGTGCGCGGCGACGCGCTCGACCTCCTCGTCGGAAACAAAGGGTCCGTGCACGCGCGCGATCTGCTTGCCGCCGGGCATGTAGAGCATGTCGCCCTTGCCGAGCAGCTGCTCGGCGCCCTGCTCGCCAAGGATGGTGCGCGAGTCGATCTTGGAGGTCACCTGGAAGCTGATCCGCGTCGGCAGGTTGGCCTTGATGACGCCGGTGATGACGTCGACCGACGGCCGCTGCGTCGCCATGATGAGGTGGATGCCGGCGGCGCGCGCCTTCTGCGCGAGCCGCTGGATCAGGAACTCGACCTCCTTGCCCGCCGTCATCATCAGGTCGGCGAGCTCGTCGACGACGACGACGACGAGCGGCAGCGGCTCGAACTCGAGAGTCTCGGTCTCGTAGATCGGCTGGCCGGTCTCGCTGTCGTAGCCGGTGTGGACGCGGCGCTGGAACGGCTCGCCCCTGGCGCGCGCCTCGCGCACCTTGAGGTTGAAGCCGCTGAGCGAGCGCACGCCGATGGAGGCCATCATCCGATAGCGGTCCTCCATCTGCTCGACCGCCCATTTCAGCGCCCGGATCGCCTTTGGCGGTTCGGTCACCACCGGTGCGAGCAGATGCGGGATGCCGTCATAGACGCTGAGCTCAAGCATCTTCGGGTCGATGAGGATGAGCCGGCACTGCGCCGGTGTCAGCCGATACAGCAGCGACAGGATCATCGTGTTGAGCCCGACCGACTTGCCCGAACCGGTGGTGCCGGCAATGAGCAGGTGCGGCATCGGCGCAAGGTCGGCAACGACCGGGTCGCCGGCGATGTCCTTGCCGAGCACGATCGGCAGCGCCGCACCCTCCGCCTCGAATGCGGCGCTCGACAGCATTTCGGACAGCACGACGGTTTCGCGCCGGACGTTGGGCAGTTCGATGCCGATGACGTTGCGGCCGGGCACGACGGCGACGCGCGCCGAGATTGCCGACATCGAGCGGGCGATGTCGTCGGCGAGACCGATGACACGGCTGGCCTTGATGCCGGCGGCGGGTTCGAGCTCGTACATGGTGACGACCGGCCCTGGGCGCACTTCGACGATCTCGCCCTTCACGCCGAAATCCTCGAGCACCGATTCAAGCAGGCGGGCGTTCGCCTCGAGGCTCGCTGCGTCAATCTTGCGCGCCGCGTGCTTCGGCGCTGGCGCGAGCAGCGACAGCGGCGGCAGCACATAGGTGTCACGAAGGTCGAGTTCGGCCTGTTTCTCACGCGCCTCGCGTTTCGAGGCCGGCGCCTTGCGGCCGGCCGCGACGATCCGTTTCGGCGCCGGTGGGGCCACGTCGAGCGTCGCCTCGCGCGCCGTGCGGCGCACGCGCGGGCGCGGCACCGCCGCCTCGGCGCGTTCGGCGCTGCGCGCCGCGAGCCGCGCCCGCAGACGCGCCCAGCGCGCGCGGTCGACGTCAAGCGCGCGCAGCATCAGCGCGGTTGCAGCGACGCCAAGCGCCACGCCGAGCGGCAGCGTCACCGCGAGCGGGCTGACGCCGGCCGGCAGCAGCGATACCGCCGCCTCGCCGAGCCGGGCAAGCAGCAGCCCGATGACACCGCCGGGGCCCGCCGGGAGACCGGCGATCCAGTCGCGCCCGGGCAGCGCCAGCGCACTCGCCGCCAGCAGCACGGCAAGTGTCGCCAGCGCGAGTTTGCGCTTCCAGCCGGCGTAGGCGCGTCGCCGCATCAGGCGCACGCCGATGACGCCGACGACCGGCACAACGAGCGCCGAGGCAAGCCCGGCGAGTTGCAACAGCAGGTCGGCGACATGCGCGCCGGCGGTGCCCATCAGATTCGACGGCTCGGTGACGGTGGCGCGGTTGAACGACGCGTCACCGGGGTCGTAGCTGACGAGCGCGAGCAGCAGCATCGCCGCGAACGCGGTGACGAGCGCGCCGGCGACGGTGACGAGCGCGCGTTCGATCGCCACCACCCAGCTCGGCGGCAGGATCGCGGTCGATTTCGCGGTCGATCGCGCCATGCGCATCGCGGCCCCTCAGCGCCGGAACATCCGGCGAACGGCGGCAAGGATGAGTCCTGCATCGGCGGCGGTCAAGTCCGCGCGCAAAAAAGCGGCCGGTGTTGCCACCGGCCGACAGTGTTGGTCCCGTCCTGACAGGCCCCGAGCGAGCAGAGACGCGGGATGCGTCTCGAACGGCGCCAATCAAGGTTCGTGCCAGTTCAAACTTCACGATCTTCGCCCACAGGCGGCACCAGAGCATCCGAGTAATGCCTATAATTTAGGCAGCAAAATAGAGCCGCCTAAATTATAGTCATGTCAGCGCGCGGCAACGCGCCGCTTTCGCCCGCCGCCGCGCACGCGTAGAGAAGGGCCATGCAGCAGACGCACGACGTCATCATCATCGGCGGCGGCCTCGTCGGCATGACCGCGGCGCTGGCGCTGGCGCAGTCGGGCATCACCAGCGCCGTCGTCGACAGTGCCGATCTCAAGGCGACGCTCGCCGCCGGCTTCGACGGCCGCGCCTCAGCGATCGCCAGCGCGTCGTGGCGGATGCTCGGCGCGCTCGGCCTCGACGAGCCACTGGCGCCGCTCGGCTGCCCGATCCGCGAGATCCGCGTCACCGACGGCCTGTCGCCGCTGCACCTGCACTTCGACGCCGGTGCCGACGACGAGCCGCTCGGGCTGATGTTCGAGAACCGCCATCTGCGCGCCGCGCTGATCGAGGCGGCGCGCGTCGCCGGTGAAATCGAGGTGATCGCCCCGGCCGCCGTGGTCAGTGTCGATCGCGCCGACAGCAGCGTCACCGCGACGCTCGACAGTGGCCGCAGCCTCCGCGCGCCGCTCATCATCGCCGCCGACGGCCGCCGCTCCAGGATGCGCGCCGACGCCGGCATCCGCGTCGCCAGCTGGTCGTACCGGCAGACCGCGATCGTCGGCATGATCGAGCACGCGGTGCCGCACGGCAACGTCGCCTTCGAGCTGTTCTACCCGGCCGGCCCGTTCGCCATCCTGCCGATGACGCCGGGCACGCGCTCGGCGATCGTGTGGACGGTACGCGCCGCCGACGCGGCGGCGACGCTGGCGCTTCCCGAGCGCGCGTTCGTTGCCGAGATCGACAAGCGCATCGGCGGCTTTCTCGGCGCCATCCGCCTCGTCGCAACGCCGAGTTCGTACCCGCTCGGCTTTCACCATGCCGAACGCTACACCGACCGTCGCCTCGCGCTCGTCGGCGACAGCGCGCACGGCATCCACCCGATCGCCGGGCAGGGGCTCAACATGGGGCTGCGCGATGCTGCCGCGCTCGCCGAGGTGCTGGCGGACGCAGCGCGACTCGGCCTCGACCTTGGCGATGCCGAGGTGCTGGCGCGCTACCAGCGCTGGCGCGGTTTCGACAACATGGCGGTGGCAGCCTCGACCGACCTGCTCAATCGCCTGTTCGGCATTGGCGGACACTCCGCTGCCGCCGTGCGCCGCGCCGGCCTTGCCGCTGTCAACCGGCTGCCGACACTGAAGCGTTTTTTCATGGCCGAGGCGCGCGGCGCCGCCGGCGAGCTGCCAGCGCTGCTGCGGGGCGAACTGCCCTAGCCTTCGCCGCTGTCGAGCCGCCGCGCTTGCTCAGCAACCATGATCGGGATGCCGTCGCGGATCGGGTAGGCGAGGCCGGCGGCCTTGCTGACGAGTTCCTGTCGCGCGCGGTCGTAGCTGAGCGGCGCCTTGGTCAGCGGGCAGACCAGAATCTCGAGCAGGCGTGGGTCGACCTCCATGGCAGCCCCGTCAGTGCACCAGGCCGGCGCCGTCGCCACCGCCTGGCAGCGCGAAGCTCATCAGCGCCGACAGCGTTGCGGCGCGCGCCGGCACCGACTTCGCTTCCAGCAGCGCCTGCTTCTCGGCCGGGTCGAACGGGCATACCGCCGACAGCGTGTTGACCAGCGATTCGTCGTCGGCGTTGGCGACCGCATTCCAGTCGGCGGCCAGACCCTGTGCGTTGAGATAGGCGCGCAGGCTCGCCTCGAGGTCGGCGCGCAGCGCCGCGGGCAGCGGTTCGGCCGGACGGAAGTCGTCGTAATAGTCGCCATAGTCGGCCTCGACCTGGCGATAGGGCGTCGTTGCCGCCAGCTCGCGCACGATACGGAAGCGCGTGAGCCCGGTGAGCACGATCAGCAGGCGGCCATTTTCGGGGTCGATGAACTGGGTGATGCGGCCAAGCCCGCCAACGTCGTAGAGGCTGCCGTCCTCCTTCGGCTGCACCATGCCGACCAGCCGGTCGCCGCCCATCGCGTCCCTGACCATCGCCAGGTAGCGCGGCTCGAAGATGTTGAGCGGCAGCTGCCCGCGCGGCAGCACCAGCGCGCCTTCCAGGGGGAAGACCGGGATCGCCCGCGGCAGCGCCTCGGCACCGAAGCCGGTCATGGCGCCCGCCCGCTCATGCGAACAGCACCGCCGACAGCTTGCGCCGCGTGGCGGCGACCCACGGGTCGTCGAGCCCGACCGATTCGAACAGCTTCAGCAGCTCGTCGCGCGCGGCATTGTCGTTCCAGCCGGGCTCGGCCTTGATGATGGCGAGCAGATGCTCGGCGGCGGCGTCGCGCTCGCCGCCTGGCGCCTGCGCGCGCGCCAGCGCCAGCCGGCGCACATGGTCGCCGGGTGCGGCCTCGACCGCTGCCTTGAGCGCCGCCATCTCTCCAGCGGGCACGCGCCGCCGCGCCAGCGCGATCGCTGCGCGCACCTGCGCGAGGCCGGCTGGCTTGCTGTCCGCCGGCACCGTCGCCAGCGCCGCCTCGGCGCCGTCGACATCGTCGAGCCCGAGCCGCGCGCGGGCAAGACCGACGGCATGCTCGGGCGTACCGGGTTGCTCGGTGGCGAGCGCGGTGTAGAGCTTTTCAGCGTCGGCGAACGCACCCGCGTCGAGCGCCGCAGCGGCCGCCTCGACATAGGCGTTGAGGCCGCTGTCGCGGCCGTCGGCAATGGCGATAGGCAGTTGCGGCAGGATCCGGTCGAGGAAGGCGGCGATCTCGCGCTCGCTGCGCGCCGGCGTCATGTCGGCGATCGGCTGGCCCTGGAAGACAGCATAGACGGTCGGGATCGACTGCACGCGGAACTGGCGCGCGATGGTCGGGTTCTTGTCGACGTCGATCTTGACGAGTTTGACGCCCTTTGCCGCATAGTCGGCGGCGACCTTGTCGAGCACGGGGCCAAGCTGCTTGCACGGGCCGCACCATTCGGCCCAGAAATCGAGGATGACGAGCGCGTGCATCGACGCGTCGATGACGTCGCGCTTGAATGCTTCGATCGACGCGCGCTCGCCGTCAGGGGTGCTCAATGCGACCAAGGTTCCAGCTCCAGCCCGTGTTGTCACTCCCATATGGGCGCTCGGCGCGCGGCGGCCAAGTCCCGCCGCGCGTTTCGGCGCGAATCCGCTTGCACTCGCGGCGAGGCCCGTGCTAACCGCCGCCGGCCTCGGGCGGGCACCCCCCGCCGAACGCTCGAGCGGGCGTAGCTCAGGGGTAGAGCACGACCTTGCCAAGGTCGGGGTCGAGGGTTCGAATCC
>CAYVVV010000092.1:0-9793 GCA_964455325.1 uncultured Sphingosinicella sp.
ATGAAAGGCCCCGTCCGGCGCTGACCAAGGTCGTGCAGCGCCCGTGCGACGAGTTCCTTGCCCGTCCCCGATTCGCCGAGAATGAGCACGGTAAGGTCGGTCGGGACCACGCGCGCAATCGTCCGATAGACCTCCTGCATCGGCGGCGATCGACCGATGAGCGGCATGCCGTCACCACTGTCGCGCACCGGCTGTTCGTGGTTCCCGCCCGCTGTTTGTTCCAGCGCTGACGCGACGGCTGCCGACAGCTTGTTGATATCAAAAGGTTTCGGTAAATAGTCGAAGGCGCCGTTCTCGGTTGCCCTGACCGCCGTCGCCAGCGTGTTCTGCGCGCTCATCACGATCACTGGCAGCCCTGGCCGACGCGCCAGGATCTGCGGGACCGCATCCAGCCCGTCGGCATCGGGCAGGACGACGTCGGTGATCACCGCATCGCCGATCTCGGCCTCGATCAGCCGCCACAGTCCGGCAACGCTGTCGGTGGTGCGGACGTCATGCCCGGCGCGGACCAGAACCTGGCGGACGACCGTGCGGATGGCAGCGTCGTCGTCGGCGACGATGATGGTGCCGGTGCGGCTCATGCGTCCGCCGCCGTTGGCAGGAGAACACGCAGTATCGTCCGCGGCGGGTTGTCGAACCGGTCGTATTCGACCAGTCCGCCATGGTCGCCGACGAGTTTTGCTACCATCGCCAGACCAAGCCCGCTGCCGCCTGGCTTCGTCGTCACGAACGGGTCGAAGATGTGTCCGACAAGGTCGCTCGGTGCGCCGGGCCCGTCGTCGATCACGCACACCTCGATTGGCACCGACATGCGGCGCTTGGATCCTTTGACGGTTACCTTCAGGCCATGGCGATATGCCGTTCGAAGACGAATTTTTCCATTTATCTTTGTAGCTTCAGCTGCATTCTTCACAAGATTCATGAAAATCTGGATGAGCGCGTCGCGATCGCCAGCGACCTCCGGGAGCGAAGGGTCATAATCCTCCTCGAAGGCGATCCCGGCGGCGAAGCCATGCTCCGCGATCTTGCGAACATGACCGAGGATGACGTGGATGTTTTGCGGTCGCAACTGCAACGGTCGCGTGTCGGTGAAATCCTCCATGCTGTCGATCATGGCGTTGATCCGATCGACCTCGCTGCAGATGAGATCGGTCAATTCGCTGTCGCCGTCCACTGCCAGCAACTGCGCCGCGCCGCGAATCCCCGACAGCGGATTCTTGATCTCGTGCGCCAGCATCGCCGCGGCCCCGATTGCGGTCTTGGTGGCACCGATCTGCTCGCGCTGGCGATTGACCATTGTCGCGGCGGCGCGGCGCTGAAACACGAGCGTCGACCAGCCCGGAGCGTCGGCCACCGGCGCCACGAGCACGTCGGCGACCACGTGCCGGCCGCCGACGAAGGCGATGTCGACGTCATAGGCGGCGAAGTCGGCATTCGCCGCGAGCGCCTCGGCAAGCACGGCACCAACCGCGCTGTCGCCGCGGAACACGGCGTCCCAGCCGCGATCGGCGAGCGCCGCCTCGCTGATGTTGAGCATGTCCTCGGCGGCGGGATTGGCGGCTGCCGGATAGCCGCGATGAAGCAGCACCACGGGCACCGGCAGGCTGGCGAGCAGGTCGCGCGCTGACGGCGGCGGCTCGGCCAGCGTGGCGGCGGCAAGGTTCACGCTGCCACCCGCGACAGCCACGGCGAATAGAAATCGCGCAACATGGCCTTGACCACTGCCGGATCGCTGACCTGGTTGACGCGATTGCGGAATTCGGCCGATCCGTGCAGCCCCTTGGTGTACCAGCCGATATGCTTGCGCGCGAGGTTGACGCCGGTGTCGCGTCCATAGAGCGCGAGCATCGCATCATAGTGTTCGAGGATGAGGTGGTACTGTGCCTCGAGATCGGGAGCCTCGAACGGCCTGCCCGACAGGCCGGCGATGATCTCTGCAAGCAGCCACGGCCGCCCATAGGCACCGCGCCCAACCATCACTGCATCGGCGCCCGACTGGCGCAGCGCCGCGCGCGCGTCGGCGACCGAGCAGATATCGCCGTTGACGACAACCGGGACCGAAACCGCTGCTTTGACCTTGGCAACGAACGCCCAGTCAGCCGTTCCCGCGTACATCTGGTTGCGCGTGCGGCCGTGCACGGTGATCATGCGGACGCCGAGATCCTCCGCGATCCGTGCGAGTTCGGGCGCGTTGAGGCTGGAATGGTCCCAGCCCATGCGCATCTTGAGCGTGACGGGCAGATCGACGGCCTTGACCGTCGCCGCGATCAGCGAGGCGGCAAGCTTCAGGTCGCGCATCAACGACGATCCAGCGTGGCCGTTGACGATCTTCTTGACCGGGCAGCCCATGTTGATGTCGATGATCGCCGCGCCGCGATCGGCGTTGAGCTTGGCGGCCTCGGCCATGCAGTTGGGGTCGCAACCGGCGAGCTGCATGCTGACCGGCTCCTCGCTTGGATCCCAGGCGGCCTTCTGCAACGACTGACGCGTCTCGCGCACCATCGCCTGGCTCGCGATCATCTCGGTGACGGTCAAGCCGGCGCCGAAGCGCTTGACGAGTTTGCGGAACGGCAGGTCGGTGACGCCGGTCATCGGCGCCAGGATGACCGGAGTGTCGATCCGGACCGGACCGATGTCGATTGGCTTCAGTCGCGTCACGTCGAAATAACTGCCCAAAAATAAGGCACGGCGCATACGCCAACGAGGACTGTTCGGCAAGCGAAGGCTGCGCTAGAGCGCCGGCGATGACCAGAGTCGCTGCCATTGTCGTCGCCGCGGGGCGCGGATCGCGCGCCGGCGACGGCGATCCCAAGCAGTACCGCCTGCTCGGAGGTACCCCCGTGCTACGGCACTCGCTGGCACGATTCGCCGGCCATCCACGTATCGGTCGCGTGCTTGCTGTCATCCATCCCGACGACGCGGCGATCTATGCCGGCGCGTCGCGGGGTCTTGCCGTCGACGCAGCGGTTGCGGGTGGCGCGACGCGCCAGCAGTCGGTCATGAACGGACTTGCCGCGCTTGACGCCGACCCGCCTGACTTTGTTCTCATCCACGATGCGGCGCGGCCGTTCGTGCCGGACGCGGTCATCGACCGGCTGATCGACGCGCTCGATGCAAACGACGGCGCCGCCCCTGCCCTGCCCGTCGTCGACAGTCTGCGCAGCGGCGACACGCACGCCGACGGCGAGGTCGACCGCTCGCGGCTGCACCGCGTACAAACACCGCAGGCGTTCCGTTTCGGACCCATATTGGCCGCCCACCGCGCCGCCGCCCCCGGCGCGACCGACGACGTGGCAGTTGCGCTGGCGGCGGGATTGCGCGTTGCCCTGGTTGAGGGAGACGAGACGCTGGCCAAGCTGACCTATGCCGAAGACTTCGCACGTGCGGAATCCCTGCTTGCGGTCCGTCTTACCAGCCGAACCGGTTTCGGCTTCGACGTACACCGCTTCGGCGAGGGCGACCATGTCTGGCTGTGCGGTGTGCGGGTGGCGCACTCGCATGGCCTTGTCGGCCACAGCGACGCCGATGTCGGACTGCACGCACTTACCGACGCGCTGCTCGGCGCGCTCGCTGATGGCGACATCGGCGACCATTTTCCGCCAAGCGATCCGCAATGGAAGGGCGCAGCCTCGCATCGCTTCGTCGAGCGCGCCCGCGACCTGGTGGCAGTGCGCGGCGGCATCATCGATCATGTCGACGTCACACTTATCTGCGAAAGCCCCAAGGTCGGTCCGTACCGGCAGGCGATGCGACAGCGTGTCGCCGCGCTGTTGCGGCTCGACGTGGCCGCGGTTAGCATCAAGGCGACGACCACCGAACGCCTTGGCTTTACCGGGCGGGGCGAAGGCATCGCCGCGCAGGCCGTGGCTACGATCCGCGTCTGAACCGGAGGCATCGATGCCTTTCCCACCCGATATCCTCGACCTTGCGCGGCGCGTCGTCGACGGCAATCGCGGCATGGGGCGGCGGCTAGTGCTCGCCGAATCGTGCACCGGCGGTCTGGTCTGCGGTGCGCTGACCGAGATTCCGGGTTCCTCGGACGTGCTGGAACGCGGCTTCGTCACCTATTCGAACGCGTCGAAGATGGCGCAGCTCGACGTTCATTCCGACGTGCTCGACACGTTCGGCGCGGTGTCAGTGGCGACCGCCTGGGCGATGGCGCTTGGCGCGCTCAAGCACAGCGTCGCCGATGTCGCGGTCGCCATCACCGGGATTGCCGGTCCCGGCGGCGGCAGCGAGCAGAAGCCGGTCGGAACCGTCGTGTTTGCGCGCGCCGTGCGCGGTGCCGATCCCGACGATGTCGTCGCCGACATGAAGATGTTCGGCGACCTTGGCCGCGGCGAGATCCGGCTTCAGGCGGTGCGCTGCGCGCTCGAACTGCTGCTGCCCGAATAAACGGCGGCGGCGCGCTTTTCGAACGCCGACACCATGCGCCGAAATGCCTCGTCGAAATAACCGGTGGCGAGCGCGTTCAGCAGCGGCTGGCGGAACGCGAAGTCGACGTGGAAATCGACCTCGCAGCCGCCTTCGACCGGTGCGAAACGCCAATCGTTGTAGAGAAACTTGAGCGGTCCGCTCAGATAGTCGATGTGGATGTGGTGCGGGCGCTCGAGCAGCACGCGGCTGCTGAACGTCTCGCGGAAGACACGGAAGCCGACCACCATGTCGGCGATCATCTCGACATCGGATCGCGACCGGATGCGGGTGGCGACCACCCATGGCAGGAACTCCGGATAGCGGCCGACATCGGCGACGAGGCCGAACAGCTGCTCGGCGCTGTAGGGGAGGAAGCGGACCTCCCTATGCTGCGGCATGCGCCTCCATGCGCGCCGCCTTCAGCTTCGCGAAATCTTGGCCGGCATGATAGCTCGACCGCGTCAGCGGCGAGGCGGCGACAAGCAGGAATCCCTTCGCTCTGCCCAGCGATGCGTAGGCCCTGAACGCATCGGGCGTGACGAACTCGACCACCTTGGCGTGGCGCGGCGTCGGCTGCAGATACTGGCCGATGGTCAGAAAATCGATCTCGGCCGAGCGCATGTCGTCCATTACCTGGTGGATCTCCAGCCGCTCTTCGCCGAGCCCGACCATCAGCCCTGACTTGGTGAAGATGGTCGGGTCGAGCACCTTCACGCGTTCGAGCAGGCGCAGCGAGTGGTAATAGCGCGCACCCGGCCGGATCGTCGGATACAGCCGCGGTACCGTCTCCAGGTTGTGGTTGTACACGTCCGGCCGCGCGGCGACGATACGCCGCACCGCCTCGTCGGCCTTGTTGCGGAAATCGGGCGTCAGGATCTCGATCGTCGTCTTTGGCGCGCGCTGCCGCAGCGCCTCGATCACCTTGACGAACTGACCGGCACCGCCATCGGCAAGGTCATCGCGATCGACCGAGGTGATGACGATATGTTCAAGTCCCAGCTCGGCGGCAGCGGTCGCGACATGCTCGGGCTCGAGCGGGTCGACCGGGTTCGGCATGCCGGTCTTGACGTTGCAGAATGCGCAGGCGCGCGTGCACGTGTCGCCCAGGATCATCACCGTGGCGTGCTTCTGTGTCCAGCACTCGCCGATATTGGGGCAGGCTGTCTCCTCGCAGACGGTGTTGAGGTTAAGGCGGCGCATCAGCTTTCGCGTTTCTGCAAAGCCGACGCTGGTCGGCGCCTTCACCCGCAGCCAGTCGGGCTTTCGCATGCGCGCGGGTGGGATCGGATCGCTTTCGGCCATGGCGCCTAGTTAGCGATGCCGCGCGAAAAGTCCAAGCGCAGTCGCCGCACCACGATCATGGCAGCGCGCGTCCGAAATCGGTCGTTGCGCTGTCGGCCGTTTGATCCTACCGACCGGCCATGGACGCAGCGCTCGCGACCCTGCTGTCGCCCGTTATCCTGTTCTTCCTGCTCGGCATTGCCGCTGGCTTTGCGCGTTCCGACCTGTCGATTCCCGAGGCGATCGCCAAGGGCATGTCGCTGTATCTGATGGCGGCGATCGGCCTCAAGGGCGGGATCAATGTCGCCGAGGCCGGTGTCGGCATCGACGTCGCCGCCGCGCTTGGCGCCGGCGTACTGCTCAGCGTGGCGCTTCCAGTCCTCGCCTACCCGCTGCTGCGCGGCTTCGGCCGGCTCGACGCGGTCAATGCGGGCGCGGTCGCGGCGCATTACGGCTCGGTCAGCGTCGTTACCTTCGTTGCTGGCACCGAGATGCTGATGGCGGCGAACCTGCCGTCGGCGGGCTACATGGTCGCTGTGCTGGCGGTGATGGAAACACCGGCGATTCTCGTCGGCATCTGGCTGGCGCGGCGCGGCGGCCGAAGGCCAGGGGCATCTGTGGCGCGAGGTGCTGCTCAATGGCTCGGTGGTGCTCCTCGTCGGCAGCTTCGCCATCGGCGCCATCGCCGGCAAGGACGGTGCCGCGCCGGTCGCCCCGGTTTTCGACACCGCGTTCCGCGGCGTGCTCTGCCTGTTCCTGCTCGACATGGGGCTGATCGCTGCGCGGCGGCTGATGCAGGCGCGGTCGCTGACGCCGCGCCTCGTCGCGCTCGGCATCCTGTTTCCGGTCGTCAACGGCTGCATCGGTGCCGGTCTCGCCGCGCTCGTCGGGCTTGCGGGCGGCACCGCGGCGGCGCTTGCCATCCTCGCCGCCAGCGCCTCCTACATCGCCGTCCCCGCAGCGATGCGCATGGCGCTGCCGCAGGCCGATCCCGGGCTCTACCTTGCGCTGTCGCTTGGCGTCACCTTCCCGTTCAACGTGACGCTCGGCATTCCCTTCTATAGCTTCGTTGCGACCAGCATCGCCGGAACCTGAACCCATGCAGACCGTGACCCGCCGCCGCATCGAAGTGCTTGCCGACCGGCCGCTGATGCGTCGCGTTGCTGCCGCCGCCGCCGAGGCCGGCATCGAGCACTATACGCTGCTGCCGACCGACGCCGGCGTCGGGCATACCGGATCGTGGAGCGAAGATGAACTCACCGGCGCGCTGGCCAAGCAGGTGTTCATGGCGGTCTGCGGCGAGGACGCGGCGGCACGCTTCGTCGATGCGATCGCGCCGCTGCTCGACAGTCACGGCCTGATGCTGATGCTGTTCGATGTCGAAGTCGTGCGCGGGGCGCATTTCTGATGCCCGAGTTCAAGGCGCTGCTTGACGGCTATCGCCGCTTCCGGTCGGGACCCTATCAGGCGCAGCGGCTTCGCTATGATGCGCTTGCCAACAAGGGGCAGGCACCAAAGCTGATGGTGATTGCCTGCTCGGACAGCCGCGTCGACCCGTCAACGATCTTTGATACCGAACCGGGGCAGATGTTCGTCGTGCGCAACGTCGCGAACCTGGTGCCTCCCTATGAAACGGGCGGCGGACGGCACGGCGTCTCTGCCGCACTAGAGTTTGCCGTCACCCAGCTCGAGGTGCATTACATCGTCGTCATGGGGCACGCCCAATGCGGTGGGGTCCGCGCCTCACTCACCCGCCGCTTCGAGGATGCCGAGGTCGGCGAGGGCTACTTTATCGGCAAGTGGATGTCGATGCTCGACGCCGAGCGCGACCGCATCGAGGCGGCCTGCCGCCAGCATCCTGACCTCGACGGACAGAAAGCGCTGGAACAGGCCGCGGTGCGCGTCAGCCTTGCCAACCTCAGGACTTTTCCCTGCATCCGCGAGCGCGAGGCGGACGGGCGGCTGAAACTTGTCGGCACCTATTTCGGCATCGCCGAGGGGATTTTGTCGATGCTCGATCCCGCCGACGACCGCTTCAAGCCGGTCGAGATGGAGTGGACCGGCTGAAGCGGCGTCGCCGGGTCGCGGGTCAGGCGCGCGCCCGCCGCGGCGTCATGCGCGAAGCCTCGGCCAGCCGGTCCTTGATCGACAGCTTGATCTTCTTCAGCCGCCTGACCCGGTCATCGTCGGGAAATCGCCGCGACAGTTCGGCGCGGATGTCGTGGTCGAGCCGCGCATGCAGCCGCTTCAGACGCTTGGTGATTTCGACACGCATGGTCCCTCTCCGTGAACGAAGGTTGGAGGGGCGACCCGGAACAGAGGGGAGCTGCACCGGGTACGCCCGATGCGGTCCGACATCACGGGTTGGTCCACCAACCCGCCAGAGGGGCCCGGTTCCGCAGAGTCTGAAATGCTCGAGACGTGAAAAGGTTGCAGGCGCAGCGCCGATCCAAGACGGTCAGTCGCGGCCTGGCGGCTCAGCGGAGGCGATCATGCGGCCGTCCTTCATTCGCATCCTTATCTTCTTGGTGGCGCCGAAGTCCGCCAGCGGGCTGCCCTTCAGGACGACAAGGCTGGCTTCATATCCATCCTTCAAATGCCCGATCTTCCGGTCCGGAAACACCATGCGCGCGCAGTCGACTGTCCACATGTCCAGCAGCTTGCGGTTGCTGAGCGCGCCCAGGCCGGCAATGTGCAGCGCCTCTTTGGCTGACGTGTCACGCGTGTTGTCGCTGCCCACCACCAGCCAGGCACCGGCACGCGCCAGCCGCGCGAGATTGGCCTTCTGCGTCGACCGAATCGCGGCATAGCGTTCCGGTTCGCGCTTCTCGTAGCGCGTCGCCAGCGAAAAGGTGGTGACCAGCGCCGCCCGCTTTCTGACGGCAAGCGCGATCGTTTCATCGGACAGGATCGTTGCCGAGTCGTAAGATGGCAGGTGGGCGATGATGTCTGCGCCTGCATTCAACGCCGATACGAGATCCGCCTCTGACTCAACATGAACAGCAACGCGCAGTCGCTCGCGATGGGCGAGTTCGACGAGTTCGGGGAGCAGTTTTGGGTCGATGCTGCGCCGCCCATAGAACGCGGGATCGTCCTTGCGCGCGTCAAACTCTTCGGAATGATAGAGCATGACCTTGACGAAATCGGGCCGCTCGGCCCGGATCATTGCCCATTTCCTTTGGAGTTCGCCGCGATCCGCGACTTCGAAGTAGCCAGCGTCGGCGAGCGCGCTGCGACTGAACTCGGGATAGAGACCGAAGCGTTCCTTCAGCGTTTCGCGCAAAGAGCGCGGATGACCGCCGGGTACGGTCAGGCCATTGTTGGCAAAGGCGACGTCGACGGAGAACGGCGCATTGATCTTGCTCGCGATCTGGCCCCGATAGAGCGCGAACGAGCCTGGCATCATGGCGTAGAAGACGCCGTCTTCAAGATACTGCTTTACCGTCTCCTCGACGTTGTCCGCGGTTCCCCCGATGTTGTGGTTGTGTCCCTCGCAGAATGGCGGAACGACATACCCGCCGGCCAGGTCTACCGTCGCCGCCGACGGCATGTCGCGCTTCGGAAACGCCAGCTTGCCACCCACGATGAAACCGGTTTTCGCGACAAAGGCGCCATCGTCATACCAGAGTCCGTTGGCGAGCTTGTAGGCCGCGATCTCGCTCTGCGTGGTCGCGCACGACGCCAGCAGCAGCGCGACGCCGAGCTACAGGCACCGCTGAAAAATGGGCACAGGGGCGGACTCCGATCAATGACCCGCGGACGATAGCGTCACGCGCGGATCAAACAAGCCTGGTCAGATGTGCAGCGCGCGGCCATAGGCGGCGAGAACGCTTTCGTGCATCATCTCGCTCAAGGTTGGATGCGGGAAGACGGTTGCCATGAAATCCGCCTCGACCAGTTCCGCCTGCTTGCCGACGGTATAGCCCTGGATGAGCTCGGTGACTTCGGCGCCGACCATGTGCGCGCCCAAAAGCTCGCCGGTCTTGGCGTCGAACACGGTTTTGACCAACCCCTCCGGCTCGCCGAGCGCGATCGCCTTGCCGTTGCCGATGAAGGGGAAGCGGCCGATGCGCAACTCCCGGCCTTTCGCCTTGGC
>CAYVVV010000093.1:0-3184 GCA_964455325.1 uncultured Sphingosinicella sp.
CCGTCGCCCGCCCCGGCAGACCAAGCAGGCTTGTCCCGATCGACAGCAGCGACCCCAGGAAACCGCCGCCTGCCGACCCGAATGCGCCTTGAATGGCCGACGCCGCGATCTCGTTCATCACGCCGAGCACCGTCCGCTTCAGATCCTCGAACCCGAACTTCCCGGTTCTGAGGAACCGGTTCAGCGCGGTCTCCATCGACCGGCTGGCCCGTTCCGCCGCGTCGGCGAGCGGCCCATCGAGCACGGCGGTCATCGCCCGCACATCGTCGGCAAAGCCGCGCGTATCGGCGCGCACGCGCAGCACCAGCGTTTCAAGCTCGTCCATCGTCCACCATCATCCGCTTGAGCTCGCCGATCCCCGGATCGGGAGGCAGCCGCCCCTGGAGCGCCGTCAGCAGTTCCGCCGGCGTCGACCGCCAGAACACGTCCGGCGGCCAGCCGAGCAGCCCCGTCGCCGCGCCCGCTGCCCGCCGGGCGGCCTCGGCGAAGCTCACCGCCCCGCCAGGATCTGGGTCAGCAGCAGCTTCAGTGCCGGCGTCGCCGCCGCAAGGCCGCCTGCCGCCAGGCCTTCGCAGAACGCCTCGCGCCCCATCGCCGGCTTCGGCTCGACGCAATGCCAGAACAGCGCCGCCATCTCGGCCAGGGTCAGCCCGCCAGCCGCCGCCCGCTCGACGAGCGCGAACAAGGAGCCCAGCTCGTCCTCCGCCGCCACCAGTGCCGCGAACGACGGTCGCAGCAGCAGCGCCTCGTCCGCGATCACCACCGAAGCCTCGCCCCGCAGCGGGTTCGGCATCACCCGGCCACCACCGGCCCGGCGCTCTCAAGGCTCAGCGTATAGGTCCGCTCTCCGCCGAAATCTCCGGCGTAGTCGAGCCGCGTCACCAGGAATGGCCCGGTCATCGTCTCGCCGCTTTCAAAGCTGAGGCGATAGCTTGCCACCGTTCCGGCCAGCGCATGCGCCTTCAGTTGCGCTTCTGCCGCCGATCCGTTGAACACGCCCGCGCCCGACACCGATACCTGCCGCACGCCGCCACCCGACAGGATCTCGCGCCAGCCGCCCGAGCCCTTGTTCGTGACGACGACCGCCTCGCTGGCGATCGACATCTGCGTCGTCCGCAGCCCTGCGATCGTCGCGTACACCGGAGGCGTCCCGCCATCCCCCAGCTTCAGCAGAAACGCGCTCCCCTTCTCCGCCGCCATGATGCTCTCCTTCTCAATATCCTCCGCAGCACGTCCGGGATCACGACAGCTGCGTCCGTGCGCGGAACTCGATCGTGCCCGCCACCAGTCCCTTCGCCGGGTCCGCCCGCGTCGACGAACGCACGAACTGGTTGGTGACCAGCCGCCAGCCGGCGCCAAGGTCGGCCTCGATGCCCAGCACCGCCGTCTCGACCGCGGCCATCGCCGGCTTCACTGCCGCCACGCTGTCGGCTGCCGCCCACACCGTCAGCGCATAGCGATGCTCGCGCCGCACATGCGTCTTCGTCGAAATGTCGCCGACGATGTCGGGGCCCACCGTCACATAGGGCAGTGCGGCTTCCGCCGGCGGCCCGTCGAACACGTCGAATTCCGCCGCGCGCAAAGCCGCGACGAGCGCCTCCTGCAGACGCAGGGCTGCTGTCATGGCATGCTCCTGAACTGTTGTTGCCAACCGGCCGCGCCGTCATCGCAGATGTCCATGACCGGCGGACCGTCGGATTTTCTGACAAAATTTGCGTTTGAGCGCTGTCAACCGACTGATTTTTTGTACGTGGTCCGATTTTTGCTTATTCCATTAGCGAGTATTATCAGGACACTTGCGAAATGAAGTCGACACTTGCTCTCCACTTGACATTTGGCCTCGCGATGCTCGCAACGGCGGCCCCAGCCAGGGTCGTGACGATGTTTCCGGCGGTGTCCGGACAGACCAGGGGCTTTATCGAATCCTACGACGACGGCCAGTCATGCCTCGGCCCGCGCGTCGGTCCCTTCACCGCGGGTCCAGCCGACAGCGAGGAGGGTGATTTCGGTACCTTGTCCGGCGGGAGTTTCCCGCTCGAGGACCGACGCGCCAATTTCGAGTTTGAGCTGACGCCCTCCGCTCTGCGCCCGACCGCGCGCGCGACGCTGACGTTTCTCGCACGCAATCTCGATGGAAGCGGCAGCGCCCAAGCCTGTGTCCTGGGCTACATTGGTGACGGTGTCATCGACGTGACGGATTTCTTGCCCACGGACGTCCGGCATGTGTCGGAGTTCACCACGTCGGACTTCGACTTTGACACAGGCGCATATTTCTTCCGCGGCATCGTCGACGTGACAGCACTGCTGCGCCCGTTCAGGCCGGGACGCGGCGACGATTTCCTTGGTATCCAGTTCGCGATGAGCAACCTCGACGACTCGAATGTCAGGCTTGACGACGTCCGTCTCCGTATCAGCCTTGTTCCGGAACCGGTGGCCATCGCCCTGTTCGGTCTCGGCATTGCAGCCATCGGCCTGGGGCGACGTCGGCGCGGCAACTGAAGCTGCGCGCGTTCAAGAACGCCGGTAGGCAGTACCTTATCGCAGCTCCGCCACCATCTCGACCACCCCCGGCCTCGCCGGATCGCGCGTCAGCGTCAGCACGCTGAGGCTCATCCCCCGCCAGCGCAGGCGGTCGCCGACCCTGGGCAGCATGCCCGCGTCGCGCATCACCACGCGGTAGCGCGCCGGCGCATGCAGCCGCTCGGCGTCGACGCCGGGGCTCACCCGCACCGCCTCGACCGAAGCCCACACCGGCGCGCCGACCGCGGGATCGCCGCCGGAGCCTGGAATCGCCGCGCCCGCTGCGTCCCTTGCGCGCGCGCCCACCAGCGCCACCCGTTCGCTGAGCGCGCCTGCCGTTTGGGCGGTCATGACAGCCGCATCCGCCGCCACGGCCGCCACAGCGCCGCCACCGCCGCCGGTGGACCCGCGTCGTCGGCCGCGTCGCGGTGGGCGTGAAGGTGCGCGGCGAGCCGTACGATCCCCTGCCGCAGCGGCTCGGGCAGCCCGTTCCAGTCGGCCGCCATCCCGGCCTCGACCGCAACGCGGGCCCGTCCTGGCTCGCCGGCAATCCGCACCCAGGCGTCGCCGCCGCAGTCGATCTGGCTGTCGAAGGCGATCGCCGTCTCCGGCCCGTCCTCGGCCACGCGCCACGCCCCCGTCACCCGCCGTGCCGGGGTCGGTC
>CAYVVV010000093.1:3194-5612 GCA_964455325.1 uncultured Sphingosinicella sp.
CAGCCGGTGCCACTCGCCGTCGAGTGCGACCTGCGCGCTGCGCGTGTCGACCAGCAGCACCTGGCCGGTGAATGCCTCGCACAGGCTGGCTGCCGTCCGCACCAGGCCGGCAAGCAGTGCATCCTCGTCGCCGTGCTCGATGCGAAGATATGCCTTGACCTCGGCAAGGCTGACCACGGCCGCGCTCACCGTTCGTCGACCCGGATGGTGAGCGAGCGCTCGTCGCTCCGCCCGCTCGACAAGGTGATCCGGTTGGCCACCCGGTACACATGCCCGGCGATGCCGCCGGTCAGCTGCGCTGCCGTTCGCGTTGCCTCGCTCAGCGACGATGCGACGGCAAGGCCGCCCGCTTCCGCCGGCTCCACCGACCACAGGCTCTCGGCGATCGTCTCGCCGGCCAGATACCCGGCCCCCCAGTCGACCGCATAGTCGATGCTGGCGCCGGGATCCTTGAGGTAGAATCCCATCCGTCCGTCTCCGATTTGGTTTGCTCGGCCCGATGCCCGCGCCGCCTCAGCCGAGTGCGACGCGCAATGTGCGCGGTTCGATGGTGGCGCCGTGCACGCGTCGCTCGCCGGCAACCGGCAGCCGCCGCGCCCCGGGCGCTACCAGCCCCGCCAGGCTGAGCGCCGCCGAACCGCTGCGCAGCGCATGCCGCCCCGCCGCCGGGTGCAGCGATCCCGACACGCTGAGCAGCGCCGAGCTGCTGTGGCCGTGCGCAGCCCGCGCCGGCGCCAATACTGTGCTCGCCGTCAGCAGCGGGGTGCCCGTGCGCTGCGCGTGCAGCGTCGCGGCGGGGTCAACCGCCGCCAGCGCGGCAAGCGTTGTCGGTGCCGCCGTCTGCGCCTGGCGCGCACCCGTTGGCGCCAGTGCCACGTGCCACGGCGGCGGATTGACACCGGCGTCGATCGTCGGCGCCGTCCCCGCCGCGGTCATCGGCGTGTCGCCGATTTCGGCGGCAAGCGCCGACCGCAGCGAACGGAAGACGAGCGGCGCCGGACCCAGCGTACGCGGGTCGTCGTTCGACGCGATGCGCGCGTATGCCGCCGCGTCGGGCCGCCAGCCCTGCCAGACACACAGGTCGGCGATCCAGCCATCGAACCAAACACTGGTCGACCCGTCGCGGTACAGGAAGTTCATGCGGGCGCCGGTGGCGCTGACCGCCTGCGCGCTCGCCGCCGCAACCACGCTGCCGAAGCTGCCGTTGCGCCACACCTCGTGAATCTGCTGCGCGCCGCTCGTGCCCGTATTGTCCGCGGCGGCCGGGCCGCGCACCACGACGACGACGGTGTCGAACGCCGTCGCGCTGATCGCGCCGGCGGCGCCCATGCCGCGGCCGTTGTGGCTGGCGCTCGATCCCCAGCCCGTGGTCGAGCCGGCGCCGCACACGGCAAACAGGTCGTCGGGGGTTCCGCCGGTACCGGTGCCGCCACCCGTGATGAGACTGATGCCGCGTGTCCGGTCGGCGTTCAGCAGGCGGAAAATCGTGTCGGTGTTGCCCTGTGCGCCGTTGCGCCGTACGCGCAGCAGCAGCGTCAGATCGAGCGTATCATCGAACCCCGCCGGCAGCGGGCAGATGTAGCCGCCGTTGTTCTGGCCCCGTAGCGACATCCCGATCCGTTCCGCTTATCCGAAATATGGCCCGCTTGTGCCGCCACCTCAGGCCGGGTCGCCGATCTCGATGTCCCAGCCGGCGAAACTGACCGTGCCGCCGGCCGGCAGCGCCTGCGCCGGACAGGTGGTCACGTAGAGCACGCGCGTCGTCGCCGGGTCGAGCAGCGCGACGTGGTTCGCCGTCCCCGCCGCCGCCACGGCGACGTCGGCCTTCGCTGCCACCGACAGCCGGCGTCCCGAAACGACGCCGTCGGCAATCGTGAAATCCGCCGCAGCCATCGTCGCCGAGGCGAGCGCGCCGGTATTCGCCGCCGCATAGTCGGCCGGCTCGGCGGCCAGCGCGACCATCCGCGTCGCGTTCGACCGCACGACGCCAAGCGCCGCGTCGATCACATCGTTGTGCACCGCCTTCGCCATCAGAATCTCCTTGGAACCGATCCTCCAGCCTCACGGAGAGGAAAACCGCGCAGAACGGGGGGGGCGTGCCACGTGGCGCGTCCCCGGCCGCGTCCCGCTCGCAGCAGGAAAAGCGGACGGGGCGGCAGGGGACACGCCGCCCCGTCCAGGCCGCCTCAGCTCACCGCGAACTTCAGCAGCTTGATCGCCTCCGAATTGGCGACCGCGCCGCCGACGCGCTTCGTCGCGTAGAAATGAACGAACGGCTTCTTCGTGAACGGGTCGCGCAGGATGCGCGTCGCCTGCCGCTCGGCGATGACGTAGCCGGCGGCGAAGTTACCAAAGGCGATCGACAGGCTGCCGGAGGCGATGTCGGGCATCGCTTCCGCCTCGACGACGGGATAGCCG
>CAYVVV010000093.1:5622-9748 GCA_964455325.1 uncultured Sphingosinicella sp.
GGCTGTCCCGCCTCGAGTCCCGGCCGCCACAGGAACTCGCCGTCGGTGGTCTTCATCTTGCGGATGGTCGACAGCGTCTTCGAGTTCATGACGAACGCCGCGCCCTGCCGGTACACCGGTCGCAGCGCGTGCACGAGGTCGATGATGGCATTCTCGGGGTTCGTTGCTGCGAAGCCGCCGGCAACGCCGGTCGCAATGTGTTGCAGCGTGCCGAACGCCCGCACGCCGTCCGCCGTCGCCGCCGTCGTGTAGGTCAGGAAACCCTTCGGCTGGTTGCTGCCCGTGCCCGTCACGAACGCCGTGCCTTCGGCGACGGCGAACTCGCGCGCGATCTCTTCGGCGAGCCAGGTCTCGACGTCGAATGCGGCGTCGTCGAGCATCGACTGGCTCGCCGCCGGGTTGGCATAGAGCTCGCCCATCGGCGGCGCGATCTCGTTCAGCACCGGCGTCGTCGTCTCGGGCCGTGCTGCCGAATCGGATACCCAGCCCGACTGGAAGCCGCCCGACGCGACCAGCTTTCGGTAGTTGGCGCTGCCGACGCTGACGACGTTGGCGATGGCGCGAATCGGCGAGGCGCTCTTCAGCGTCGCGGCGATGCGGGCGTCGATCTCGGTCGGCACCGCATAGCCGCCCTCGCCGCCGACGCCGATCGAGAAGCCCTTCATCTCTGGCGCGGCCTCCAGGCCCTTCCTCAGGTAGCCGTCGACGAACGCCGTCACGGCATGCGTTCGACGTGAGTCGGCCGCAGCCCCGAGCGCCGGCCGCGCTGCCTTCACGCGCAGTTCGCCGAGCTCGGCGCCGAGCGCCTTCACCTCTTCACGCAGCGCCGCCAGCTGTGCCGCGTCAATGGCGCCCTCGACTTCGGCGCCCGCCGCGCCAAGCTCCGCCTTCACTTCGTAATCCATATCCTGCTCCTCAGTTTGAAATTGCCGTCACCCGCGCCAGCGGCTGCATCGGCAAGGTCACCAGCGACACCTCGATCACTTCCAGTGCCAGCAACTCGCGCAGCCCCCGCGTGCGGTCGCGGCGTGCCGACCTGACGCGATATCCGAACGACAGCCCCTGCACCGCGCCTGCCGCCGCCAGCCGCGCCGCCTCGCGCGCGCCATCGGACCCGGCCGCAAACAGTGCCTCGACCTTCAGCCCGCGCGCATCCTCGGCAAGTCGCGTCACCCGCCCCAGCGGTCGCGCCGGATCGTGCTGCCACAGCAGCGGTACCGGCCCCGCACCCGCGAACGCCCCCCGCCGCACGACATCGCGTCCGCGGTCGGGCACGTCGAACACCGCGGCATAGCCGGAAAGGCGTACTGCGCCGTCGTTTGCCTGCATTGCATCGGTCCCTTGCATCAGTGGCCAAAGTCGCCCCTCAGCCCCGCCGTCACCGCCAGTCCCGCGACGAGGCCGAACAGCATCAGCTTAACCAGCCAGCCGACGACCGCCGCGCGCGCGCTGCGCTTCGCCTCGCGCCAGGCGGTCAGCAGCGCGCGCAGCTCGCCGACATCGGTGGCGGCGCTGGCATCGACGAGGCCGACGCGCGCCAGCGCCCGCGCCGCGCCCACCTCGCTCGCCTCCTCGACCAGCGCGCGCAGCGTGACCAGCGCCGCGCCCTCGTCGGCCGCCTGCGCGATCAGGCCGGCGAGCATGCCCGTGCCATTCACTGGCCGAGTCCCAGAATGGCGCGCTTCTCGTCGCCCGACAGAAACTCGGCGCGGGTGACCTGCGCCCACAGCGCCGCCCGGTCGGCGGCAAGTGCCGGTATTTTGTCGACGTCGACGGCGATCGTCGCTGCCGGCCACCAGAAGCGCAGCCACTGTGCCAGCGCGCCGGTAATCCGCCCCAGCAGCGGCAGCACCGTCAGCCGCCACAGCGCGCGGTTCGCCTCGGCGTAGTTGGCGTAGGTATTGTCGCCCGGCAGCCCGAGCAGCATCGGCGGCACGCCCAGTGCGAGCGCGATGTCGCGCGCCGCCGCGCGGTGCGTCTCGGCGAAGTCCATGTCGGCCGGCGACAGCGACAGCGGCTGCCACTTGATCCCGCCTTCAAGCAGCAACGGCCGTCCGGCGTTGCCCTCGCCCGAAAAGCCCGTCGCCATCTCGGCCTTCAGCCGCTCGAACTGGTCGGCGGACAGCGTGCCGTCGCCGTCGAGAACCAGCGCGCCCGATGGCCGCGCGGCATTGTCGAGCAGCGCCCGGTTCCACCGCGCCGCCGCATTGTGCGTCGCCACTGCGCCTGCCGCCGCCGCAAGGCACCCGGCGCCATAATGGTCGTCGAGCGGGTTCAGCATGCGCATGTGCAGCACGCCGCCGTCGCCGGCGTCGAGCCACGCCGCGCGCTCGCCGGCGCGATAGAGATAGGCCACCGGCCAGCCGCTGGCGTCGGCTTCCACCGTCACCCGCTCGGGCCGCAGCGCGTGCAGTTCGGCTGGCCGTCCACCCTCGCCGGTCGCCGCGTCGACATAGGCATTGCCGTTGAGCAGCAGCTGCGCCGCCAGCGTCTCGATGAACGCCGCTGCGTCCTGGCGCGGGTTGGGCGTCGCGACCAGCGCCTCGATGCCGCCCGAAACCACCAGCGGCGCGCCGCCGGCGCTCTCGGCGACCAGCCGCAGCGCCCGGCTCGCCACCGGATTGCCGAGCGCCTCGCGCAGGCGTCCCTCATAGCTTGCCGGTACGCCGTCGCCGCCCCAGCCGCCGGCAGATGCCAGCGGCCAGCGCGCCAGCGCCGGCCGGCCGCCCTTGCGGCCGAACCAGTTGAACATCCGTGATCTCCGTTTCGGTTACAGCCTAGACCACCCGCACCGCCGGCCGTGCCCGCGGCCCGAGCAGCAGCTCGGTCAGCGCCCAGACGAGCGCATCCGCCCGGTCCGGGGACCGCCCCGGTCCTTCATAGCCGCCGCCGGCGACGAGCCCGCACAATTCATCCTCGAGCTCGGCGAACACGCCGGCGTGTCGTACCCGCCCGCGTTCGTAGAGCGCCGCCACCGGTTCGGCGCGCGCCGCCTTGCCGCGGCTCGCGCGCACCGCCTGCACCGGCAGCCTTGCCTCGGTCGCGGCGAGCACGCTCGTCACCATCGCACCGCCGTTGTTGACCTCTGCGACGACCCGGTCTGCCTGCCAGCGCTCTGCTGCCGCCACCACCGCGCGCGCCCATCCCTCGGGCGCCAGCCCTGCGACGCTCGCATCCGCGACGACCAGCGCCGCGCCGTCCGCGGCCAGTCCCGCCACGACGATCCCGCACGCGCCGCCGTCGGCAGGCGGATCGACCCCGACGACGACGCGCGCCAGCCCGTCGGCTGCGGCGGCCGGCGCCCGGCACCGCTCGATCAGCGCCCGCGACCACAGCGCGCCCTCGACATCCTCGACGAGCTCGCCGTCAAGCTCCTGCCGTCCCCAGCGCGTGCCGCCATAGGCGCGCTCGATCGCCGCGATGAAGCCGGGCGCCAGGTTTGCCGCATTGTCCACCGTCCGGCCACGCGTCACCTTGACCGCCGGATCGGCGAGCAGCGCGCGCAGCAGCGGCGTCGGCCGCGGCGTTGTCGTCAGCGCCGCGCGCGGCTGCTCGCCGGCGCGAAGCGCCATGCGCAGGTTCATCCACGCGTCCTCGCCGCGCGGCCATTTGGCGATCTCGTCGCACCAGGCGGCCGCATATTCGCCGCCGCGCAGCGAATCGGGATCGTCCGCCGAACACAGGATGCCGACGCTGCCGTTGCCCCACGTCAGGCGCCGACGGCTCGGCTCGAAGCGCGGCCGCGAGGCCGGCTTGCCGATGCTCAGCAAGCCGGCGGGCCCTTCCACCATCACACGACGCGTCTCGTCGTGCGTGGCACCGACCACGGCGACCGTGCACTGCCGCCGCAGCGCTGCCATTCGCAGCCATTCGGCGCCGGCGCGTGTCTTGCCAAAGCCGCGGCCGGCGAGAATCAGCCAGACCAGCCAGTCGCCGTCGGGCTCGATCTGCGCCGGCCGCCCGCGCGCGAACCACGAGTCCAGGGCGGCATCGCGGATACCCGGCTTGATGCCGCGCATGACACGTTTCCACTGGTGCGGGTCGAGCGCCGCAACGCGTGCAGCGAGCGGCCGCTCGTCCGGCGTCACTGGCCGCTGTCGATGTCGGCGAGGCGGCGCGCGATCAG